>JAUYIQ010000040.1 GCA_030688205.1 Candidatus Curtissbacteria bacterium
GGTCTTGACGGCGCATGGGCAGGAGACAGGCTTGCAGTTTTTGTAGCCCAGAAAAATCCCCGTATAGAAAACCCGGCTCCAAACGATATCTATTCCGTAGGAACAGTTGGTCTAATCAGAAGACTTTGGAAAGTAGATAACGAATACAATCTTGCAGTTGAAGGACTTTCGCGAGTTTACCTCAAAGAATTCACCCAAATAGATCCGTATCTTGCAGTAAAAGTAGAAGAGGTTCCGGAACTTACCCAGAAAACAGAGGAAATCGAGGCTCTCTTCAGAAATATCCTCGCCAAAATAAAAAGGTATGGCGAACTTGGCGGAACCCTGACTTTGGAATCATCAATTCACATTTTCTCAACAGATGACCCAAACCAGCTGGTAAATATCGTCTCCGCGTCGATTGATCTCAAAACTTTTGACAAACAGCAAATTCTGGAAATGGTTGATACTAAAACAAGGTTAGAGCGTCTCTCAGATTTACTAACCCGGGAAATCAGAATTCTGGAAATTTCTGCCAAAATTGACACCGAAACTCAGGAGCGTGTTGGCAGAGTTACAAAAGAAGCAATCCTTCGCGAGAAAATGAAGTCTATTGAAAAAGAGCTTGGTGAAGATGAAGACGGCCGCGAAATTACAGAGTTTAGAAAGAAAATCAAAGAATCAGGAATGCCGGAAGAGGTAGAACTAAGAGCACAAAGAGAGCTCGGACGACTTGCCAAGATGTCTTCCTACAACCCGGAATCTTCATACGTCAGAACCTATCTTGAATGGTTAATAGATGTTCCATGGAAAATTGAAAAGAAAAAGGCAATAAGCGTAGAAGATGCTGCCATAATTTTAGATGAAGACCACTATGGTCTTCCAAAAGTTAAAGAACGAATTTTAGAGTATATTGCCGTTCACAAAATGGTCGGCAAAATCCGCGGGCCGATTCTCTGTTTCGTTGGTCCACCTGGTGTTGGTAAAACTTCTGTTGGCAAATCAATTGCCCGTGCTCTGGGAAGAAAATTCATAAGAGTTTCCCTTGGTGGAATCCATGATGAAGCGGAAATTCGCGGGCACAGACGTACTTATGTAGGAGCCCTTCCCGGTAGAATCATACAGGGAATCAAAAACGGCGGAACCAAAAACCCTGTTTTTATGCTTGATGAAATTGACAAAATAGGCGTCGATTATAGAGGCGATCCGTCATCCGCACTTTTGGAAGCTTTAGATCCCGAGCAGAACAACGCTTTTTCCGACCACTATCTGGAAGTTCCTTACGATCTTTCCGACGTCATGTTTGTAACGACTGCAAATGTGCTGGACACTATTCCACCCGCATTGCGAGACAGACTGGAAGTAATCGTCTATCCCGGCTATACGGAAGACGAAAAATACCACATCGCAAAAAAATTCTTGATACCAAAACAACTTGAAGCCCATGGGCTTACCGGCAAGGTTGAAATCTCAGACGGTGCAATCCATGAAATCATTTCCCGCTATACCAGAGAAGCAGGTGTAAGGGAGTTGGAAAGAGAAGCCGCGTCTATTTTGAGAAAAACAGCCAAGAAACTTGCTTCAAAAGGCAAAGAGGAAAAGAAAATAAAGATTTCTCCAAAAACAGTTTCGCAATACCTTGGTCCGGCTAGATTTACCAAGACTATAGCTGAATCAAAAGACGAAATCGGTATGAGTACCGGTCTTTCTGTAACGTCAGCCGGCGGCGAAATTCTATTTGTTGAAGTCACCCTAATGTCTGGCCGAGGCAGATTAACTCTTACAGGACAACTTGGCAATGTCATGAAGGAATCAGCGCAAGCCGCTATGTCCTACGTCAGATCCCGTGCAAAGGTTCTGGGAATTGATGAAGACTTTATCGCAAAAACCGACGTCCATATTCACGTTCCGGAAGGTGCTGTTCCAAAAGAAGGCCCTTCTGCAGGTATCGCAATAACTACGGCACTTGTTTCTGCCCTTACCAAAATTTCAACCCGTCGTGAAGTGGGTATGACTGGCGAAGTAACTTTAAGGGGGCGCGTTCTGGAAATTGGGGGAGTTAAAGAAAAAGTCCTGGCAGCTCACAGAGCCGGCTTAACAACAGTGATTTTGCCAAAGTCCAACGCCAAAGACTTGGAAGAAATTCCAAAAAACGTAAAAAAAGACTTGCAATTCATTTTTGCAGAACATATGGACGAAGTTTTGAAGGTTGCGCTGACAAAAGCACTGCCTAAGGAAAAGCCAACGAAAGAAGGTTTGAAAATCACCAAAAAAAGTTTAAAACATTACTCCCTTCCTCAAGCCGCCAGTTGATTTTTTCCTAATAAATCATCAATAATACCCACATTGTGGGACTCAATATTGATCCGGCACAGGGATTGCCATTTGCATTAGCTGCTTCAACGGCAGCTATTTTGTATGGCCTGATTATTTCCTTCAGAATCATTTCACAAGACGCTGGCTCTTCTAAAATGCGCCAGATTTCAGACGCAATAGCCGAAGGTGCAAGGGCATACCTTAACCGTCAATACAGTATTATCGCAATCGTTGCAGTTGTCATATTTTTGGCGATCTGGCAGACACTATCTCTAACCACTGCAGTCGGATTTTTGACGGGTGCGATTGCATCAGCAGCCTCCGGTTTTATTGGTATGAACATATCGGTTAGAGCCAACGTTCGTACTACTCAGGCTGCAAAAAAAGGTCTTGCTCAAGCATTCAACGTTGCTTTTTCAGGAGGATCCGTAACAGGATTGCTTGTTGCAGGCTTAGCCCTTCTTTCTGTAGCCGGATTTTTTGGTGCAACCGGTGATATTAATGGACTTGTCGGTTTGGGTTTTGGAGGTTCACTGATTTCTATTTTCGCAAGACTTGGTGGAGGAATTTTTACCAAAGGGGCAGACGTTGGGGCAGATCTGGTGGGAAAAGCAGAAGCCGGTATTCCGGAAGACGACCCAAGAAACCCGGCAGTTATTGCAGACAATGTAGGAGACAATGTCGGTGATTGTGCCGGAATGGCTGCAGACCTTTTTGAAACTTACGCGGTAACTCTGATTGCCGCGATGCTTCTTGGCCATTTACTTTTTCCAAACTCAATAGGCGTGATTATCTACCCCCTGACTCTTGGCGCAGTTGGGATAATAGCCACGATAATCTCAACATTTTTTGTAAAACTCCCCAAAAACAAAAGCATTATGGGTGCCCTGTACGTGGGTTTGGTAGTAGCCGGTGCAGTTTCAATCCTTGGTTTTTATCCTGCAACGATTATTTCAACAAACGCAAACGGAGCATTGGACCCCATAAACATCTACTTTTCAAGTGTAATCGGTGTAATTATCACAACACTTATTGTTCTGATTACCGAATACTACACGGCAACAAAATTTAATCCCGTAAAACAAATTGCTTCAGCATCGACAACAGGGCATGCGACCAACGTAATTGCCGGGCTGGCAATTTCTCTAAGGTCTACTTTTTTACCGGTTGTGGTTCTTTGTGCCGGAATATTGTTAGCTTTCCAACTTGCAGGTCTTTACGGAATTGCAATCGCTGCTGTTTCAATGCTTTCTCTAACAGGAATCATAGTTGCAATCGATGCTTTTGGACCGATTACAGATAACGCCGGTGGAATCGCAGAAATGGCACACCTACCAAAACAGATTCGTGATATCACAGACCCTCTCGACGCAGTCGGCAATACGACCAAAGCAATCACCAAAGGATATGCAATTGCTTCTGCTGTTCTTGCAGCCCTTGTTCTTTTTGCTTCATACTCACAAGAACTTGCAGCAAGAGGGGCATCAGTAGATTTCTCTCTCGCAGATCCTAAGGTTCTGGTCGGTTTAATATTGGGAGCCTCACTGCCATTTCTTTTCGCTTCATATGCAATGGAAGCTGTAGGCATTGCTGGCGGCGCTGTTGTAGACGAAGTCAGAAGGCAGTTCCGTGAATTGCCGGGTATTCTCACGGGTCATGACAAACCCCAATATGATAAGGCAGTGGACATAGTGACTAAAAAAGCTTTGCAGCTTATGATTGTGCCGGCACTGATTCCCGTACTTGCTCCAATAATTGTAGGATTCACGCTTGGCACCAAAGCCTTAGGTGGTCTTTTGATGGGCTCAATAGTTTCCGGAGTTTTCGTTGCAATTTCTATGACAACCGGGGGAGCTGCCTGGGACAACGCTAAAAAATACATAGAAGCGGGCAATTTTGGAGGTAAAGGTTCAGAAGCTCACAAGGCAGCAGTAACCGGTGACACTGTCGGCGATCCGTATAAGGACACTGCAGGACCAGCGATAAACCCGATGATTAAGATAATCAATATCGTTGCCCTCCTCCTCATTCCATTTCTTGTATAGTACTAATTACTGGTCTCTGGTAACTGGCAACTATTAAACTAGTAGATTATTCTGCGCGGTTTCGCTGAAGGGGATGCCTGATAAGTTCCAACTTCAGGGCTTGGAGAAGGCAAAGCCGATGCACTGCTTTCCCTAAGTTTCGCCTCGACAATTGTTTTGAATCTGTCTTCCACCCCGGGTGAAATATTATTGACAATTTTAATGGTTGCGACAAAACTGGCGCCGGCGATATTTATATTAGTGTCCAAATCACTTCCTTGTGCCTTTTGAACTATCGCAAAAAGAAAAACTTCCTGATATTTAAATCCATCTGCCATTTGGGCAACTAAAGCAGCAACATCTTGATTTTGTGATCTGGCCTTTTCCAGCTGACGACCGACATCTTCAAGCTTTGTTGAGTATCTCAAAAGCGACTTTTTTGCGCCGCCAGAATCACCATGGTCGAGAAGCATGTAAACCTCTTTGAGTCTTTTGCCGGATAATACAAAATCAAATTCTGCCCGCTTTACGCTGGACGGTTGAAGTGATCTGGAAAAAGTCTCCTTTGCACGTATTAAAAAATATAATGGGTGGGACGGGAGCCATCTGATGGGCACTATTTTGGCAACCGCTTCGTTTATCTGTCCTTCACTGGCTTCAGGAAAATGATAATTAATCTGTCCAAAAACAGGGAAGACAATCAAAACAAGTACAGCAAAAATAACAAGCAGGCAGACTGAAATTATACGCATATATTAACTCCAACGGGAGTCGACCCAACTGAAACGAATCATTTTTGTGCCGCTTACCGGAGTCGAACCGGTGTTACAGCGTTGAGAACGCTGTGTCCTAACCACTAGACGAAAGCGGCATATGACTCTAAACCAGGTTGAGAACCTAGCGTCCTAACCACTAGACGATAGAGCCGAATGCCTTACTTTTGTTCTTTCGCTCGTTACACTCGAAATAGAGCCAGACAAAGTCGTGTCCAATTATAGCAGTAGGTAACGGTAGCTGCAAAGAAGAATTTGACATATATTCTGGATAATTTTTTTATCTTGTGATAATATTTCATATCTATAGCACCGGGAATATCGGCGAGTTATATCATTGGAAATTTTTATAATTTTGTGATAGTATTCTAATTCACAATTTATGTCAAACCTAAAAATTGCAATACCCCAAAACCAGGGAACTGTAAGAAATCTCATGCAAGCGGGTGGATATGAACCAGTCTTTGAGCCTGGTCATCCGGAACCAGATGGTGGTAGGAAACAAGAATTAAACAGAGGTGTTATCGAAAAAACCGGTGATACTATAATTCAAATAAGATCTATGGACGTTTTGAGGCAAGTTGCAGCTGGATATAGAGATATAGGTTTTGTCGGAAGTGACTGTATTGATGAATGGCCGGCATGGAAAGTTGAAAAGCTTGCAGAATTTCCGTTTGGCAGAACCAGGGGTTCTGACCAACCTAGACTGGAATTTGTTGTTCCTAAATCATCTAGGATTAATAATATGAGAGAAATAGAACTAGGGACTATTTTCTTGACCGAGAGACCAAGACTAACAGCACAATTTCTAAAAAATCTCGGTTTTGAAGTGGTAATTGAAAAAGAGGATGATAGTCCTCGAGAATTTGAGGATAAAATATCCCAAGAGGAAAAAGTAGGAATTCGTATAATTTTGGGTTCCGGAATTCCACAACTAGAGCCCGAAAAACAGGTGCTGGTAATAGTAAATGAACAAGGGACGACAGCTAAAGAATATGGCGTAATAGTCATAGGAAAAATCGTAGACATTACGACAGTTCTAATAGCGAACCCAGATGTTCTTTATGACGAATCCAAAAGAGAACAAATCTTATTGTTTAGAGAAAAGCTGGAAAAAGCATATATACTTTCCGAACGAGAATTACCCAGATTGTCTGAGAGGGACGGGGCAAGTACGGAGGAGTTAAAGGGAATTCCTTTTACTCAAGTCGAATCGATTATCGAACCTGGATCAATTGGCCGCAGGTTTTAATTTTTTATATCCACACGGAGTTTTCTTGACCAACCTCTTTTTTGGAAGTAGAATTAACATCCTATTTCTTATATGCAGACTATGACCAAGAAATTTATTTTGACTAAAGAAGGTTTAGTCAATGTCAAAAGAGAATACGAAGAGCTTGTAAATACAAAAAGACCTGCAATTACTCAAAGAATAAGCAGAGCTAGGGATTTTGGAGATTTGGCTGAAAATTCTGAGTATGATGCTGCCAAAGAAGAGCAGACATTAGTAGAGACAAGAATCACTGCGCTTGAAGAAATTCTAAAAAGAGCAGAAATTATTCAGCCAGTCGCAAAAAGCGACTTTGTTATTATTGGCTCGAAAGTTATTGTTGAAATGAATGATGAAATCCACGAATTTTCAATCGTAGGTTCTGTAGAAGCAGATCCATCTGCTAAAAAAATCTCCAATGAGTCACCAGTAGGGAAAGCCCTCCTAGGGTTAAAAATTGGCGAAACCATAGAAATCGCTGTAGGTCCAGTCAAAAGCAAGATAAAAGTCTTGGAGGTAAAATGAGTAAATTACCCGTTATTCACTTTAAAGCCAAGGACTTTAAGGTCAACTCGGAAGAACAGAAAGTCCTCGCAAAGCTAATCAAAGCTGCAGAAGCAATAGTACCTATTTACCAGAAACAGGAAAATCCCAAATTCCCCGGAGCAAATTTTTACCCTCATGATGTCACAAATGAAGAAATCATAGAAGCTGCCAAGGAAAACCCAGACATTCTTTCACCCTACACAATGGTAGAGAGAGATAAAAAAGGGAAATTATTTACAATTCCATATCACACAAAGTTTAAAAAAGAACTGGCAAAAACTGCCATTCTTTTAAGAGAAGCTGCAAAGTTAACTAAGAATAAAGATTTTGCTCACCGTCTTTGCCTTCAGGCTAATGCACTAACAGATGGAAGTTATGAAATCAGCGATATTTATTGGATTACTATGAAACCTTACAAAATAGATATCGCCATTGGCCCAATCGATCGTCTTGACGACAGATTAATGTTTAAAAAGGCCTCTTTCGAGGCGTGGGTAGGAGTCATAGATGATGCTAAAACGAAAAACGCAAAAATTATTCAGAATTCAATATATGATGTCAAACGTAAAATTTTTGCTTCTTCAGAAAAAGCAAACTTCCTTGATAAAACTCAGCTTCGCGTAGACAAAACATTAATATTCTCAGGTCTTTTCGCAAGAGGAATGTTTACCAGCAACAGTCTTCCGACAGACCCAAACCTAATGGAAAGATATGGAATCAAGATTACATTTTTTGATACTTCATTAGATTTGAAGTTTAATAATCAGCACCTCCCGATATTTAAAAGAATCTTTGAAAAAGGCTTTCAAAGAGACTATTCTGAAGAAATTCTAAAAGACGGATCTTTCAGAAATGTTTTACTTCACGAAATAGGACACTCGCTTCTAAGGTACAAGGATGCCGAATCGAGGCTTAGAGAACTTTTTCCAATAATAGACGAACTTTCAGCAACCATTTACGGTATAAAAAGTTGCGCCTCTTTGGTTCTAAAGGGAATCATATCAGAGAAGGAGCTAGAGGCAATAATGATCATGTTTATCTGTAGAGCCTTCACATGGTGGATTGATTCAAAAAAACAACCCTCCTTAGAGGCGTTTGCTATAGGACATGCTCTGGCTCTAAATCATTTTCTTGCAAACGGCGCAGTTCAGGAATCCAATGGCATATCATGGCCTAATTTTTATAAAATGTTTTTAGGCATAGAAGAACTCTCAGATGCGCTTGAAAGATTAATATCAATAGGGACCTATAATGATGCAAAACATTTTATTGATAAATACGGATCCTTTATGATATACTCCAGGTTTACTGGCCGTTTGAAGGGGCTAGTTTAAAATAGTGGCACCAGAAACGATAGGCAGTTCAACACCAGACATAAATTCCCGAGCATCTGCAGATATACGAGAAGGGGATTATGCTGGGCCGTCTTCTATCTCAAATTCGGGACCGGACCAACCATTAAAACCTATAACTCCAGAGTACAGGGAAGTAGTAGCATCATTATCCAGATCAATTATTAGAACTACAGCAGGTTATGATGCGGTTCTTAGAGCACAAAATATGCCAAGTATTATTGAGTGTTATGCATATAGACCAAGACCATACGAAGTCGACACCCAAATTACACGCGAAGAAGCAATAGCAAAATTTGCAGAACACGCAAGAAAGATTGACGAGATTGGATTAAAAAAACTTCCGTCTGAATGGATATATATTCGAGATAGCCAATTAGGTCTGGCCGCTTACTTAAGAGAACAAGATAGATTGGCAAAAGGAGAGCCAAAAACACCGTACGATGAATTTTTAACAATTGTGTCTGGCTACGCGCCTAGAATGATACCAAGAGAGTATCAACAAAAAACTCTTGAAGAGATCACCGAAGTGCTTGCAAGTATGGGAGAAAGATTTAATCCTAATGATTATGAAAGCATTAGAAGAGCTATTAGGAAACGACATGAGGATGGCAAATTAAACTCACAGGATGCTGTTGAAAGAGTTCTCCGAAGGGCTGACAGAAGAAATAGAAGTGAGTTGGCCAAACTTTTGGGACCTGAGGTGCACAGCGTTAAATTCCAATTAGAATGGGAAGAAGCTAATGTATTCTGGAGGTTCTACGAAGACATGAGTTCGGGTGGCGAAAACATATTAAGAGCAAACTGGCATGAAAGACATCGAGAATCATACGATATTGGACTCGCTGACATGTATGGTGGTCACGAACCGGAGCATTTTATTATAGGGCATCATATTGCAAGAGCGGTCAAAAAAGGTGAAATAGATCCCGCCGCGGGACTTTTAACAATACCCGGGCCAACAGGTTTCCAGATGGAGGGATTAGCACAAACAATTGGGGATATCGCGGAATACGATGTGACCCAAGATGGACGTCTTGCAGTACTTTTGTACAGATTGGACAAATACGATATAGTAAATGGTTTATTCAGGGCAGAACAAGGAGAACCAACAGAGGAAATAGTTCAAGATAGAGAGTTTAATTTTCGAGGAATAGACGAAAGAAGAAGAACCTTAAGAGATGGTCTTAGAAATCCATTTGACAGGGCATTTCTTCCTAATTACGGCAGATCAGACTACGCGATTATGCAAATTCAAGAACGAGTCGGAAGCGTCAAAGCGTTTATTCCATATTGGCACAGCAGGCCATTAGTTTCTCAGCAATTTATTAATCCTCCTCTAGAGCATCTTGTCAGATTTTAAGAGCAACTTTTGTTGCTAATATTATTGTCTTAACTTATACTTTTGGCATGGAGCCACTAGAAAAACTCGTAAAAATCCGGCTGGAAAAGCTCGAAAAAATTAAAAAATTGGGTTTTGATCCATATCCTGCAAAAAGTGGTAAAAAACAGACTGTTTCGGAATCCTTAAAATCCTTGGGCAAAAAAGTGGCAACTGCCGGTCGCATTATGGCAATCCGGGGACACGGCGGCTCAAGCTTTATGGACCTTGTCGACCAGTCAGGCAAAATCCAAGTCTTCTTTTCCAATTCTCAACTTTCAACTCTCGATTCTCAACTCCTCGAGCTACTCGACATCGGCGACTTCATCCAGGTAGAAGGAGAAGTCAAAGAAACCCAAGCGGGTGAAATCACAATTTTTACAACTAAGCTGACTTTGCTTACAAAATCGACAAGGCCAATACCATCGGCTTTTTATGGACTTAAGGATGTGGAAACGAGACTTCGCAGGCGATATGTAGATTTAATAGCTAACCCGGAAGTTAAAGAAATTTTTATTAAAAAAGCAAAATTCTGGTCTTCTGTCAGGAATTTTTTACTGCAAAATGGTTTCATTGAAGTTGAAACACCCGCACTCGAACCGATTCCGGGCGGGGCAGATGCAACTCCCTTTACCACTCATCACAATGCACTAAATCAGGATTTTTATCTAAGAATTTCGTTGGAGCTTTATCAAAAAAGATTATTAGTCGGTGGCTTTGAAAAAACATTTGAGATCGGAAAAATTTTCAGAAACGAAGGAATCGACCAGGAACACTTGCAGGATTATTTACAGATGGAATTTTATTGGGCTTATGCAGACTATGAAGATCTAATGGACTTTGTAGAAGATTATTACAGATATATTGTCAAAGAAACTTTAGGTACAGATAAAACAACGTCAGGAAAAAATGAACTGGATTGGGGTAAAAGTTGGAAAAGGGTGGATTATACTGATGTATTCAAACAGGAGACAGGAATGGACTTGCTAAAAAACCCAAAGAAAAGCGATCTTTTCGCTTTAGCCCAAAAAGTTGGTGCTAACCCTGCGAAAAATCTTGGCGCAGGAAGACTAATAGATTTAATTTATAAAAAAACAGTAAGACCTAAATTAATTCAACCTTCACTACTGATAAACCATCCGGTAGCAGTCTCACCACTCGCAAAAAGGGATGGCAAAAACCCCAAAATTGTTCAAAGAATACAAGTGCTTGCAGCCGGGACCGAGATTGGCAATGGTTGGTCAGAGCTAAACGACCCTCAAGATCAGGAACAAAGATTCAAAGAGCAGCAGGAAATGAGAAAAGCAGGCGATACAGAAGCTCAAATGTACGATCGCGATTTTGTCGAAGCACTCGAGTACGGAATGCCGCCCGCTGCCGGTTTTGGTCTTTCTCAACGTTTATTCGCAATATTAACGGACTTGCCAATAAGAGAAACCGTTTTCTTCCCAACAATTCGTTCGGAAAAATGAACAAGACTACTCTTAAAAAAATTCTTAAAGTTTTTCTAACTCTGCAATGGGCCAAGGAACTTCCCCGTCAGGGCTTTATTGCCCTAGGTTTTAAAAGAAACGAAGCAGATTCAGTTGCTGCTCATTCGTGGTCGACAGCGATGCTTGCATATCTGTTTGCGACAGAGATGAAAAAAAACGGGCAAAAAATTGATGTAGACAAAACTCTAAAAATGGCACTTTTCCACGACATGGCAGAAACCATAGTTGGAGACGTTGGGACTTTTGTAAAAGGAATGGCCAAAGGCGCATTTGCTCCCATCGAAGAAGAAGGTCTGAAATGGTTGGTAGCAGATCTTCCACAAAAAAATGAGATTATTAAACTTGTTGATGAGTATATGAAGAGAAAAACTCTTGAAGCACGTCTTGTCAAAGTCTGCGATAACCTGGACGCACTTGCACAAGCCAAAGGTGTACCTGCGGCTCAAACTGCATTAAAATATTTTAAAGAGGTATATCACATAACAAAAATACCCTGGCACAAACAGGCAGTCGAAATGATATTGAAAGACGAAGTTGAACCCCAAAGGAGTTGGCAGAAAAATGCTGGACATTAAATTTATTCGCGAAAACGCAAAACTTGTTACAAAAGCCGCCAATCAAAAGGGCTATGTAACAGATGTTGAAAAACTTCTTACAGTCGACGACCAGAGGAGAAAATTAATTGAAGTTGTAGATAGCCTTAGATCAAAAAGAAAAGAAGCAGCGGAAAAAAGAGATGAAAAAGTTGGATTGCAAATAAAATCCGAACTGAAAGAAAAAGAAGACAAACTCGAAAAATTAAACGAAGAATTCTACCTACTTATACGCCAGGTCCCCAACTTGCCAAAAGATGATGTACCAATTGGCTTGGATGACTCAAAAGATGAAGTCGTAAAAGAAGTAGGGGAGCCAAAAAAATTTGATTTTCCCATCAAAGACCATTTGGAGCTTGGAGTTTCCCAAGACGTAATAGATGTAGATAGTGCTGCAAAAACTTCTGGCCCAAGGTTTGGGTTTTTAAAAAACGAACTGGCACTTTTAGAATTTGCCCTAATACAATTTGCATTTGAAACTTTAACCAAAGAAGGATTTATTCCCATAATTCCTCCAACAGTCATCAACTCAAAAGTTGCGGAAGGTTTAGGATACCCCGAATACGAAACCGGTGAGGGTTATAAGATAGACGATCAATATTTAGTAGGAACTGCAGAACATTCTATTGTTCCGATGCATATGGACAAAGTTTTTAACGAATCGGATTTACCAAAAAGATACGTTGGTTTTTCCACCGCTTTCCGTCGTGAAGCAGGCTCTTACGGTAAAGACACAAAAGGAATCTTCAGGGTTCATCAATTCGATAAAGTCGAAATGGTATCGTTCACTAACCCAAAAGATGATGAATCAGAACATAAATACCTTCTATCTTTAGAAGAAAAGCTGGTTTCTGCGCTTGGTTTGCCTTATCGTGTAGTCAACAAAGCAAGCGGAGAACTGGGTTTTCCAACTGCACAAAAATTCGATATTGAAATCTGGATTCCATCCCAAAATAAATACAGGGAGACACATTCGGCCTCAACTAATACCGATTTTCAATCAAGACGACTCAACATAAAATACCTGTCCAAAGGAGTCAAAAACTACGTTTACATACTAAATGCCACTGCTTTTGCAATCGGAAGAACAATAATTACCATTATGGAAAACAACCAGCAAAAAGACGGATCTATTTCAATTCCGGAAGTGCTCCAAAAATATACAGGATTTACCAAAATTCCACGTTAATATTCACGGCCATATCGAGGTAAAAAGCTACCTTGACAGCCCTTTTTCCACATTCTAATGTTGAATTAGGGAAGCCTCCGGAATGCTCGTGAAGGCTTCCCTTTTTTGCACAAAAGCATAAATTCAGATAAAATTGTTGTTCCTGGAGCATTGCTATGAACCTTGATCTGCCCGATGAGGAGCTAAGATATTTAAAAAAGAAAAACAGAATCAAAAAACTTTCTCCTAAAGTTCACAAAGTAGTTCATGAATCCGGCAGATCCACTAAGAGTTTGTGGGCTAAAATTGTACAAAGGGCTAAAAAAAAAGTAAATGTTTAACATATTTTCAAAAATTCTAGACTCTAACGAGAAACAGGTTTCAAAACTGCAGCCTATTGTCGACTCCGTAAATGATCTGGAGAAAAAATTCCAGAAGCTGACAGACACACAGTTAAAAGCAAAGACGAAAGAGCTTAAATCAAAACTTGCAGGTGGTCAGTCTTTGGATGATCTTTTGCCCGAAGCATATTCCGCAGTTCGGGAAGCCGCGGGAAGAACGCTTAACATGCGTCACTTCGATGTACAGCTTGTTGCAGGAATTGTTTTGCACCAGGGTAAAATTGCCGAGCAAAAAACCGGAGAAGGGAAAACTTTAACCGCGTCACTCCCTCTTTATCTAAACTCTTTAGGCGGAAAAGGTGTGCATCTTGCAACCGCAAACGATTATCTGGCTCGGGTTGGTCTGGGTTGGATGGGCCCAATTTACGAAGCTTTGGGAATAACGGCAGGAGTTATCATGCAGGAGGCAGCTTTTATCTATGATCCAAAATACGAAGATAAAACTCAAATCGATTGGCGCCTCAGGCACCTTAAGCCGGTTGACAAAAAAGAGGCGTATCAAGCGGATATCACCTACGGCACTAACAACGAGTTTGGTTTTGATTATCTTCGCGACAATATGGTGTGGGACACAAAAGACATGTCCCAACGAACTCACCACTTTGTCATTGTCGACGAAGCAGACTCTATTTTAATAGACGAGGCAAGAACCCCGTTGATTATCTCCGCACCGTCTTCTCAGGCAACTGAAAAATATTTCCAGTTTGCAAAACTTGTAGGAGAATTGTCTAGCGACACAGATTACGTTATAGATGAAAAGCTTAAAACCGCAAACCTTACAGAGCACGGTATTACCAAAGTCGAAAAACGTCTTGGAGTTAGCAATCTTTACGAAAAAGATTTTGCGTCAATTCATCACATCCAACAAGCGCTCAGAGCAAGAAGTCTCTTCCACATTGACAAAGACTATGTTGTAAAAGAAGGCGAAATAATAATTGTCGACGAATTTACAGGACGTCTTATGCCGGGACGCCGTTGGTCCGAAGGTCTTCATCAGGCAATCGAAGCCAAGGAAAACGTTAATATCCAGCAGGAATCGCAAACTCTTGCAACCATTTCTTTCCAGAATTATTTCCGCATGTACGAAAAACTTAGCGGGATGACAGGGACTGCAGCAACTGAAGCGGAAGAGTTCCACAAAATCTACAACGTTGAGGTAATGATTATTCCCACAAACAAACCAATGATCAGGAAAGATGCTTCCGATGTTGTCTACAAAACTGCAAAAGCCAAATTTACGGCAGTTGCCAATGACGTTTTACAAAGACACGAAGCCGGCCAACCGGTCCTAATTGGTACCACTTCAATCGAGAAAAACGAATTGCTCTCATCGCTTTTGCGCAAAAAAGGAATAGCCCATCATATGTTGAACGCAAAAAATCATCAAAGGGAAGCGGAATTCATTGCGCAAGCCGGGATGAAAGACACAGTAACGCTTGCTACAAACATTGCAGGAAGGGGAGTAGACATTATTTTGGGAGGAACCCCGCCCACCGATAAATTAGGAGTTCCGATTACAAAAGGACGTGAGTACGACAAATGGAAAAAAGCTCACGACGAAGTAATAGAACTTGGCGGACTTCATGTTGTCGGTACGGAAAGACATGAGGCAAGAAGAATAGACAATCAACTGCGGGGAAGGGCCGGCCGTCAGGGAGACCCGGGATCAAGCCGTTTTTATGTTTCTTTGGAAGACGAGATAATGCGTCTTTTCGGTGGCGAGCAAATTGCAAAAATAATGACAGCCTTTAAACTTCCTGAAGATACCCCAATTGAACACTCAATGGTTGGAAAAGCAATAGAAAACGCTCAGGTAAAAGTTGAAACCCACAATTTTGATATCAGAAAACACCTTGTGGAATACGATGACGTTGCCAACAAACAGAGGGAAATCATCTACGGACTCCGGAAAGAAATACTGGAAGCCCAAAAAGACCCCGAAATTGCCAGGAAATTAAACGCGGATATTCTGGACAAGATAGACCGCGAAATAGAAAACATTATTATGGTAAATGCGGCAGATACCGGAGTGGACCATAAAAAGATATCCCAGGAAATCGCAACCATTATTCCTTTTGACGATAACTCACAAGCGAAGCTTCTATCCGATACTTCCAAAATTTCAGATGTAGGAAAACTTGGGGACTTTCTCAAAAAAATCGCCAAAGAAATTTACGAAAGCCGCGAAAAATCTTTGGGCGAAGCAAGTGCACGCGACATCGAAAAATTTGTTTGTCTTTCTGTTATCGATACTCTCTGGATTCAGCACCTGGACTCACTAGATGATCTTCGTGAAGGGATTGGTCTTCGTGCCGCTGGTCAAAACGATCCTTTGGTTGAATATAAAAAAGAAGCGTTCAATCTTTTCGATAAGTTAGTTGCCAGCATTGATTACGAAATTACCCACAGAATTTTTAAAGTCCAGGTTCGTCAGGAGACAAATATCCAGCGTGAAGAACAGGCGGGAGTCGAGGTCCATGAAGAACCCAAGCTTACAGCAGATACCCCGCAACCCGATGAACCCAGAAACCAGCTTCGCCCGCGAAGCGAGACGAGCGACCAACAACTAGAGAAAGATCCGAACGAAATGACCGATGAAGAATTGGATGCAGAAATTGCTCACCTTGAAACCATCGAAAAACAAGGCCAATCCGGACTGGTTCCCGACAGCCCCTTTAAATCTATCAACAATAAACCACTCAAAGTTGAAAAAATCGGTCGCAATGACCCATGCCCCTGCGGAAGCGGTCTCAAGTGGAAAAAATGCGGCCTAATAAACGCACCCGAGCATAAGGGATAATTCTTGATATACTAATAATATGCGCCATATACTTATAGCGATTTTGGCATTTGTAACTATCGCAGTACTTATCGCTTTGCCTATAAAAAGACATGTTTATCGCGCTTACCAAAATATAGGACTCACTTTTGGTTTCAACTTCAACAACATTTCGCAAAACAGTTACAAACAGTGGATCGAAACCCAGCCGGGCAGTATCGTCCCCGGCATTCAGGCCATTTTCTTAAATGAAAAGGTGAATGTAACAAATAGTCTGGCAGTTTCTTCACTTGTTCTTGGTCAACAATCCACAGCCGACGATAGTAAATGGATAGAAATTGACCTGTCCGAACAAAGACTTTATATGAAAGAAAACGGCAACAATGTTAACAGCTTCCTAATTTCTTCCGGCAAATGGTCTCCAACTCCAACAGGCGAATGGAGAATTTGGACAAAGTTAAGATACACAAGGATGAGAGGCGGTTCAAAAGCACTTGGCACTTTTTACGATCTGCCAAACGTTCCTTATACAATGTACTATTATCAGGGCTACGGAATTCACGGTGCATATTGGCACAATAACTTCGGCCAGCCAATGAGCCACGGCTGTATCAATATGAGACCCGAAGAAGCAGGAATAGTCTTCAATTGGGCAAGCGTAGGTACCAAAGTTGTTGTGCGCCAGTAGAGAAGCATGAACTATTTCCTCGCAATTTTTGCAGGTGCAATCCAGGGCCTTACTGAATTTCTACCTATCTCGTCAACCGGCCATCTAATTATTTTTGAACATTTTACA
Organism: Candidatus Curtissbacteria bacterium; assembly: GCA_030688205.1. Lineage (GTDB taxonomy): Bacteria > Patescibacteriota > Microgenomatia > Curtissbacterales > GWA2-41-24 > 2-01-FULL-41-11. Next base: position 16,872 of record JAUYIQ010000040.1, read on the forward strand.
AACATTTCCCAAAAAGACTTTGGCCTGGCTTTTGACGCATCTTTGCATTTAGGCACCTTACTGGCAATTGCCGTCTTCTTTTACAAAGATTATCTTAAAGTTTTTAATTTTAAAAACGGTCTCCTGATAAAACTTGTTATAGGTACAATCCCTGCAGTATTTTTTGGGTTGTTATTCGAAAGCTCAATAGAGGGAAGTTTTCGCCAACTTTGGGTAGTTGGAGCAGCTCTTATTTTATTCAGCCCCGTTATGGTCTTTGCCGAAAAATACGGCAGCAAAAGCGCAAACGAAGGAAGTGTAACACCCCTACAATCTCTTATTGTAGGTTTATCCCAGGCACTTGCTCTTATCCCCGGAATGTCCAGATCCGGTGCCACAATCACAGCCGGCCTGTTTTTAGGATTAAAAAGAGACGAAGCCGCAAGGTTTGCCTTTATGCTCTCCGGTCCGATAATAGCCGGCGCCGGACTCAAAAAATTTCTGGGAGTTGTGTCCGGTACAAACCTTGCTGGCCAGGATATTAATTTTTTCCTGATTGGTATGATCTCTTCTGCTATTTTTGGCTATCTGACAATTAAATACTTTATAAAATAC
>JAUYIQ010000047.1 GCA_030688205.1 Candidatus Curtissbacteria bacterium
TAAACATTTTGGGCCTTTTTGGTCTGTTCATCTTTACAACATAGCTCGTGGAATCGACAATTCACCGGTTTTGCCGTTTAGCGATTTGGAGGATGCTAAAAGTGTGGGCCGAACCTATACTACTCACCAAAATTTATATCAAAAAGAGGAGATTTACCGTCTCATGCGCAATCTTTGTGAAGAAGCAGCAGCTAAAGCACGCGCTATGAAGCTTGCCGGCAGGTATGTGGCTGTGACCTTTCGCGGCAGGGAAGAGGCAAGATGGGGTCATTTGACACTAAAAGAATATATCGATGACGGTAAAAAGTTTTTCGATTTGTGTTTGCAAATTTCTTCCGGGTGGCAACTGCCTTATGTAAGATTTTGTGGGGTAACGTTGGGTATGCTTACTCGCGGTGAATATCTGACGACTCCCCTTTTCCCTGCTGAGCGCAGACGACGGAGGCTGATGACAACGATTGATGAGATTAACGGTCGGTATGGGGATTACGCGATTTATCCCGGTCAGCTTTTGGGAACAAACATCATACGTCCGGAGGTAAACGGTTATTTTGGAGATCGAGCATACAGGTTAAAAAATTTTAATTGGTAAACACCTGCGTGAACATCATGCCATAGACTCCACCGTCGATTGCTCCTATTCCAATTTTCCTGAATGCAGGGTCAAGGATATTTCTTTTGTGTCCGGGGCTGTTAATAAAACCGGTATGTGCACGGTTAACGTCCGGTGCAAGCGCTAAATTCTCTCCTGCTACTGTGTAGTCAATTCCTGCTTCGTCTAGCCTCTCTCCTACGTCTTTTCCTTCGGGTGAGAAATGGGAAAAATAGCCGCGGGCATACATGTCACCTGAATGCTCTCTTGCGACTTTTGCTCTGTCCTCGTCCCAAACTAATGATTTAACACCGATTTTCTCTCTTTCAGTGTTAACCAGCTCAAGCATTATCCTCTCCGCTTCGAAATCTACAGTTGTCTGTTTTTGTTTGTAGCCAAGGTCAACCGAACCTTTTTCTTCGGGCTTAACTGTTAAAAAAGTTAAGCTTTGTTTGGCAATCGGACCAAAAATGCTATTGAAGGGTCTTTCTAAAAGAGTTGCATTATCTACCAATTGTGAACCAATTTTAGAGTTAAAAATATCTTTTTTGACAATCGGGTTAATAGGTAGAGAAACGGTAAACAGAAGAACGAAGGCGAGAAACAGTAGTGCATTTAAAATGGCGGGGATAAAACCTAAATATTTGTTGAAGGGTTTATCCAGAAGTCCTGGTAGGTGTTTCCTAAAAATAGAGCTAAAAATTGTAAAGAACAAGGCTTCTGTGACTAACCAAATGAGCAAAAAACCAACAGGGTTTGCTGCGATTTTTGGAAACTTGAAAAAATGTGATAAAACTTCCGCTGCTGCCGGGTAGAAAGCAAGAGATGCTACAAGAGACACAAGAAAACCGACGATATCTATCAGCTGAACGACAAGCCCTCGCCTGTAACCCTGATAAGCAAAGAGTGCAGCAACAATTAAAATGCCTAAATCTACCCAGTTCATTTTGCAATAGTTTACCATGAGTTTTGATATACTGAAGAAAAGTCCTGTGAATAATCTTTTTTTTCAACTAGCAGTAGTACTTCTTTTGTCATCTTTTTTTGGCTTTTTAGTTTTGCGCTTTAAATTACCTTTAGTGGTTGCATATCTTCTTGCCGGCGTAAGCCTTTCTTTCGTGACGCTTTTTGACCCTCAGCACTCAACGGTTTTGGCAGTTTTTCCGGAAATTGGGATTGCATTTGTGCTTTTTTTGATTGGCATGGAGCTGGATTTGAGAGAGGTAAGATCTTTGGGTAAACCAATCGTGATGTCTGCCGTTGGGCAAATTCTAATTTCCACATTTGTTGGTTTTGAAGTTGCCCAGTTCCTCGGTTTTAACCCTACAGAAAGCGTCTATCTCGGGCTTGGGTTGGCATTTTCTTCAACTGTCGTTGTTGTAAAAATGCTATTGGAAAAACGTGAGCTCAACTCTCTATACGGAAAGCTATCTATCGGGATTCTACTCGTCGAAGACTTGGTTGCCATAGTCGCACTTATGATTCTTTCAGTGAGCAACTCTGCCCTTTCAGTTGGCTTACAGCAAAGTCTGCCAATTTTAACTTTACTACTAAAAGCTTTCGGCCTGTTTGCTCTTACCTTCTTAATTTCAAAATACGTTTTGGCGAGAATATTTAAAGCTGTTGCAAGTTCTGTAGAACTTTTGTTTTTAACAGCAATAACCTGGTGTTTTGTATTCACAAGCGTTGCCGTACTATCCGGTTTTTCCGTGGTAATCGGTGCCTTTTTGGCTGGTGTTGCGCTGGCATCGTCTCCGTACCATTTGCAAATTCAAGGGAAAGTTAAACCTTTGCGAGATTTTTTTGTAACTTTGTTTTTCGTTTATTTAGGATCCCAGGCAAATTTGAAGGATTTAGTTAGTGATTGGCCGGCAATTTTAACCTTCACAATCTTTGCCGTGGCTATAAAGCCAATTATATATGCAGTTTTTTTGAGCAGATTCGGTTTTAAAAAGCATACTCTTTTCCAGACTGCTTTGAACCTTTCACAAATATCCGAGTTTTCTCTTGTGGTTTTATTGGTTGGTGTACAAACCGGCGCCGCTTCCGAGAAAGCACTTTCTATTATGGCTATTGTTGCTGTTATTTCTATAATCTCTTCTTCGATCTGTATTTATTATTCCAGAAAAATTTATGTATTTGTCTCCCCTTTTATTGGTTTTGTTGAGCATAAGACTAAAACTCACTTTATGGAAAATCAAAATGCAGAAGAGTTGAATGAACACGTGGTAATTATCGGTGCGCACCGAATAGGGAGGCCACTTGTTCGATATCTCCAAAGAGAAAAGATTCCTTTTATCGTTATGGACATTAACCCGCATGTTGTAGAAGACCTGAAGGCGAAAAGCATAAACGTGGTTTATGGTGATATTGGAGATCCTGACATGCACGAATACTTAAGGCTTGAGCATGCAAAGCTTGTAATAAGTACTGCAACCAGCATGAATGACAATGAATTCCTAATCGAGGAGTGTAAACGAAGGAAAATAAGCGGCAAGCTTTTAGTAAGAGCTTTGGATAGTGAGCATGCGAGAGCTCTTGAAGATCTTGGAGCTGATTTTGTGATTCAACCGGAAAAAGTTTCCGGTGCATTTTTGGTAAGCCAGTTGAAGAAAAACTGGCCAAATATTGTTTTTGCCGGTCTCTCAACAAAAACTACCTAGGATAAACTACAAAACCAGAGCAAAGGAGCTGAAAGATCGTGCCTAATTGTTATTTTTGTAAAGGAAAAACTAAAATTAAAAACGTGAATGTTGATTTCCGCTGGGGAGATAAACTTGTTGTTGTCAAAAATGTCCCTGTTGAGGTTTGCGAACAATGTGGAGAAAGATATTATAGTGCTGAAATTTCCAAAAAACTTGATGATCTTGTAAAAAATCAGCAATCATCAAAAATTAAACCCCAAAAAATACTGCAAGTTCCTGTTCTTGCCTGGCAATAAGTGAGGGCACTGGGACTCGAATGGAACACCATATGCTCCGATTTGATAGAAGTTTTCCATTCGCTTGAGAGTCTGGAAATAAGAGTCTAATGAAGGGGTTTGACTTCAAAACAGAAAAGGAGTTAAATTCTCAATCATGGAAAGAGTCACCTCCCTTGTCAGAAAAATTTTACGCCGTCCAAGTTCACAAACAGAAACAGCTTCTGAAACTCAAATCGAACCAGAAAAGCCTGTTCCGCACTGCTTTGCGCCTGAGGGAACATACGAGAAGCTGATGGCATTGGTGCCGGCGGATGTGATGATGGCAGATACGATAGATAAAGGCAGCGTTGTAGTAGGAAGTGGACGAAAAGGATGGGATTTTGCGGTAGCTAAATGGCCTGGATCTGAGGAATTGCATGTTTCAGTTGTTATCCGTGAAGGTTCTTCTTCTTATCCTTACTCTCTTTCCGGTTTCTTCATTGATCCAAATCAAGCTGTTTGGAAGCAAAGCAAATATTTTTCTGATCGTTCTATTGGCAAAATGGTTGAAATAGGTATTGATGAATTAATATCAGCGATAGATAAAGCATTAATTGCTGAGCAAAAACGCCAACGCAGAAAAAGCTCTATGGAAAAATGATCACAGACTCAGACACAACCTAATAGCTAATCCAAGTTGACTTGATGACTATATCTGGTGGAGCAGTACGGTCTGAGCCCATTCTATCGCTATAGTCGGATGCGGTGCCTAGGGTTATAGTCCTGAAAA
>JAUYIQ010000050.1 GCA_030688205.1 Candidatus Curtissbacteria bacterium
TGATATAAATTTTGGTGAGTAGTATAGGTTCGGCCCACACTTTTAGCATCCTCCAAATCGCTAAACGGCAAAACCGGTGAATTGTCGATTCCACGAGCTATGTTGTAAAGATGAACAGACCAAAAAGGCCCAAAATGTTTATGCAAAAAGGAAATTGGGCAACTTCTCAACTTTGGAAAATCAAAGATGCCAAGCTTTTTTAAATGTGAATTCAATCCCCAACCAAGACCACAAACATCCATAAGCTCTGATTTGTCCAAAATTGATATTGCATTATCTTCTGTAATCCAGAAAAGCCCGTCCGGTTTAATCTGCTCTCCGGCAAGTTTTGCAAGAAGCTTGTTGTGGGAAACGCCACAAGAGCAAGTCATATAATCCCCAATTTCAGCTCTTAACCTGTCTTTAATCTCAAAAGCAATATTAAAAACATTGCCAAAAAATTTTTCGCTTTCCGTCACATCCAGGAAACACTCGTCCAGAGAAAATACTTCGCAAACCAAAGAGTACATTTTGCAAATTTTAATAAAGCGATAAGTGATATCTGCATATTTATCAAAATCGGCTTCTTGGAAAATAATCTGCGGGCAAAGTTTTTTAGCTTCATACGTAGTGCTGCCTGTTTTAACCCCATACTTTTTAGCCTGAACAGACGCGGCAATTACACAGGTTCTGCCGTTTGCTTTGATGATCCCGACAGGTTTACCGCGCAGATATGGATTAGCCTGCTGTTCGGAAGTGGCAAAAAAACTATTTAGATCAACATGAAGGATAACGCGATTAACCATCCTTTGGCATTACCCGCTTCAACTTCCATAAATGATTGTCGCTATTGTATTCCAGCTCAAAATTGCCACTTTCTGAAGCGCAAACCAGATCTATAAACTTTACACCGCCAACTCTTTTAGTATTTGTAAAGATTAACTTTTGAAATTTTACAAGATGCCTTCGCCAGTTCATGGCAATAGGGAAGATACCGTGATCGAAAAAAGCCCACACAGAAACAGATTCGTTGATTAGTGTATCGTAAGACACACATTTATATTACCCAAAGGAAACCCGAAGTGCAAGAGGGCAGATTCTTTGTGTGGCAAAGGGGCTGAATCTTGTCGTATGATGGATACAAAACTGCTATGCAGGTTCATTCATACAGGCATTACCTCGATAGTTTAGACAACAAAACAGATACCGGACTGCTTGGAAAAATTCTCCTTATCGTCGGAATCGTAATACTTGTAGTAGTAGGCGTCACCTCCAGCCTTCTTTATTATGAAAGCAAAAAAGAAACTCCGATAAGAAGGCAAGCGGCATACATACAAAACACCAACAACACCTTAATTTCCATAAACCAGTCTGTTGACGAAATCCTCACGTCATTCCAGGTTGCAGGAGCAAAAATCCAAATCGTAGACGACTTAAAAGAAAGCTCCGCAGCAGCTTCCGGCTTTTTTACCTCTTTAGACGATCTTGAAAGATCACTTTCCAAACTCGAACTGATGAACAAAAACCTAGAGAACACAAAACTATCTTTCATGGATATTGATCCACCCCAAGATTTGGAAAATACAAAAGACGGTGTAATTACATTTATTGTCGATACCCAATTAAACCTTGAGGACATTTATACAGAACAAAACTTTGTAAAAGACGTTTTATATGCCTCAGGCCCAAGTTTTTACCTACCAATTTTAACTGATGAAACTATCTGGAAGCAAAACAATAAAGACGCTATCATCAACTACTACTCAAACGTTAAGTTGCAAGCAGACGAAACCCTAAAAAGCCTATCGAAGCTTACTCCGCCGGAAGTCTATAAATCCTACTTCGATACCCAAACTGCATATTTAATTCTTTTTGTTAATGTTTCCGACAAAATAATTAACATTCTTGCACAAAAAGACAGTTTGAACCCGGACGAAGCAACACAAATAGAAAAAGCATATCAACAACTCATACATGCAAAAGGTGACAACGAAAAGATTTCGGAGACTTTACTGCTAGAAAAGAAAAAGATATTCGATTTAGCAAGAAACCAGCAAAAATTCGCCCGAATAAAGGCTCAGCAAAATCTCCTACTTTCCGATCTGGAGCAGAAATATGTAGCTCTTCCACCTTTAAAAATAGACAATTTACCACTTCCTCTCCAAATCAAAACGTTTTTACTAATTGACAAGGACTAGCCTCAATTTGATAAAATTCATTTAAAGGAGGAAATACTATGGATCCTAATGACACAACAAACCCAACGGGACCAGGAGATGACACCAACACAGATCAACCGAGTGCTGATCAGACTCCTGTCGTTGGTGGTGACACCAGTGCAGATGCAGGTGGCGACACCGATGCTGGCACAGGTGAAGCTGGTGGCGAAGCAGGCGGTTCATCTGAACCAGTAGTTGGAGGAGAAACTCCAGCTGAAGGTGGAGATGCCGACGGTGATGCTGCACCAGCAGCATAACTTCTACTCCATCAATTGACATTAGGCAGGCAAAGTTTCTAGACTTAATGAAAGGATAGAAAATTTGAGTCTTGCCGATTTCAAAAAAAATATAAAGTTTGCAGCAGTTGCCATATTTATGTTGGTATACGCTGCAGGCTTTTATTTTTTTGGAAAAAATTCGGGGACTATTGATCTGGGTAAGGTTAAGGGTGTATCGGAGGAAAAACCGGTAAGGTCTCCAATCGAAACCCCGGTTCCTTTCGCAGATACTCAAACCGTCTCAATTTCATCTTCTTACGTAAAACTTTGTGCAAACACAATTTACAGCTATGAAGTTGTCTATCCTAAAGATTGGTTTTCAACATACAGCACTGACGATCAAAAATGTTCCTACTTTGCGCCGTATTCTTTTGTAATTCCCCACGACACTTCAAACTTCACAACAACAATCAGGGTAGTAGTCACAAACAAGGATGAATGGCTGGGAGTGACTAAATTCTACGAGAATCCGAATGATTTTCAGAATGTAATTTCCGTAAAGAATATCGAAGTAAATGGAAAATCAGTAAGGAAAGTTGAAGCGGAAACAACAGGCAGTACCGAAGGCGAAAAAGGTCTGGTCAAAGTTACTTATCTAATTTTAGATAGCGAAAAGCCTGTAGTGATTTCCTACCAGCAAGCAGGCCGCGATGAAGATCCAGCTCCAAATATAAAGATTCTGGAAGATATGGTGGGCTCCTTTAGATATTTTTAACTCCCAGA
>JAUYIQ010000066.1 GCA_030688205.1 Candidatus Curtissbacteria bacterium
TTCTATTCTGTCCGGATATATTGTTCCTTGACCCAAGAATTTAATCCGTCTGTCGCCGGACAGGCTGTTTCCGATTCTTTTGGCTTCTTTTTCCAATACTTTGAAATAAATTTTCGCGATTCTTTTTCTTTTTTCTTCGGGATCAATTACGCCTTTAAGCTCTTTTAGAAAAATATTCGATGCGTTTACAATTTTGAAATTTTTGAACTTAACTTTTTTAGCTACGTCTTTCAGATCGGCAATATCATAGTTTCTTAAGAGGCCGGTTTGGATAAAAACCAAGTGAAGATTTTGTGGAGCAGCTTCTTTGATAAGTGTTGCCGTAACTGTAGAATCTACTCCTCCGGAGACTGCCATCAAGACAATGCTATCGCCTATTTGTTTTTTTAAATCTTTTACTATTTGGGCTTTTAATTGTGTCAGATTCCAGTCATGAGTGGCTTTTGCAATTTTAAATAGAAAGTTTGAAAGTACCCGGCTTCCATTTTGGGTGTGAGTGACTTCAGGATGAAATTGAATACCATATAATTTCCTGGAGGTATTTTCCATTGCAGCTATTTTCGCGTTTTTGCTTGAACCTATTACTTCGAAACCTTTTGGCAGTCTGTCTACCTGATCACCGTGAGAAAACCAAACTGTTTGGGATGAAGTAAGCCCGGAAAAAAGTTGGGATTTTTTGATGTTTAGAGTTTCTTTGCCAAACTGTTTTGTAGAATGAGAAGAAACTTTTCCATCAAGCTGGTGTGCCATTAGTTGAAAACCATAACAGATTCCGAGAATCGGTATTTGTAGATCGTAAATCTTTTTGTCCACCTGGGGTGCGTTTTTGTCGTAGCAAGAAAACGGGCTTCCGGAAAATATTAACGCTTGGGGTTTCAGTTTTTTAATAACATTAGCTGAAATATCCGGAGCAACAAGTTCGCTTTTTACTCCAAGATCCCGAACACGCCGCGCAATAAGGTGAGCGTATTGGCCCCCGAAGTTAAAAACTAAAATCATACAAGTTTTGTAAGACTTTCGACAACTCGTTTTTGAGGAGGAGTTGACAAATCGATTGAAAACTTTTGCCCGGTTAATTTTTCATAGACTTCCTGATATCTTTGTGAAACTTTCACGATAATACTTTCCGACATTTGAGGTGGTTTGCCATGCCCTGAGTATCCTTTGTCTTTAAACCAGATTCTCATAACTTCTTTATCATAATTTTCAACTTCTTCGCCTTTTTTGAAACGCTCACTGTAAGTACTTTTTAACCAGAAGCGGCTGCTGTCCGGCGTATGAATCTCGTCAATTAGCATTAGCTTCCCAAGTCTATCGAGTCCAAACTCGTACTTTGTATCAGCTAAAATGAATCCGCCCCTTTGAGCAATTTGAGATCCCCTTTCAAAAAGTTGTACTGCTACTTTTTCTATTTGTTTGTAAATGTTTGCACCGACAATCTTTTGTTTGATGATTTCTTTGGCGGTAATCGGTTCATCATGACCACCGGCGCCTGTCTCGCGAGTGGTAGGGGTAATTACGGGCTTTTTAAGTTTTTGATTTTTGACAAGACCGTCCGGGAACTTTATTCCGTAAATTAATCTTTTACCATCCGAGTAATTTTTCCAGAGTGACGTGTCTGTAACACCTGTTATATAACCGCGAACTACAATTTCAACAGGCAAGGTCTGGCATTCTGAAACAAGCATGATATTTGGGTCGATGACACCAATCATATGGTTTTGGACTATGTCTCTGGTTTTTTCAAACCAGAACTGCGAGAGCTTTGTTAATACTGCACCACGAAAGGGGATGTGGCCTAAAACTCTGTCAAATGCGGATATTCTGTCGGTTGCAACAAGAATTCTTAAATTATCTTTGACAAACCAGTCTCTAACTTTACCGCTTTTTTTCGGACCAAGCCCTTTGACGCTTACGCCCGATATAGCGTAAGGGATATTTTTTATAATTATTTTTTTGTCAATCATTTTGATAGTTTATCTTTCAAATATTTCTGGACACCTAAACTTTGTAGTTTTTTATTTTTGGTAACAACTTCTAGCTTTATTTTTTGTTTGAAAATTGTTACTTTTTGATTTGCTTTTGAATCCCCAACTCCAATTATTTGAACGGCTAGAAGACCCGCATTTTTTGCTGAGTTGATTCCAACAGTTGCAACGGGTACACCCGGTGGCATCTGGATCATCGATAGAAGAGAGTCAAGACCTTCAAGTGACTTGGTTGTAATTGGAACACCAATTACGGGTAGCGGGGTCAATGACGCTATTGATCCGGGAAGAGCGGCAGCACCACCAGCACCGGCAATAATAACTTTGATTCCTCGGCTCCTTGCATCTTTCGCATATTTTGCAGTTTCTTCCGGTGCACGATGGGTAGAAAGAATTACAATTTCGTTTGGGATCTTCAGTTCGTCTAGAATAGAAGCCGCATCTTTCATTACTCCCAAATCTGAATCAGAACCCATTAATATGCCAACTTGCGGTTTTGCCATTTTATATCTCCTTATCTATTTCCTTAAGCACTAAAAGACATTTTTTTTGGGCAAGTCCTGTATGGTTTACAGGATCAATTAAGCGCGGGATATCTTTTTTTTCAATGTAGGCTGTTATCATTTTATCGTTTTTTAGGATATTTACCAAGGGGTTATTTCCACTCTTGTTAATTTCATCCCAGGCACATGTTGCGGCAGTTCTTATTGTTTCATGCATTTCCTGACGATTTGCACCACATTTAACTGCTTCCATCATTAGACTTTCCGTACCTGAAAACGGACCATATTTTTCCAGATTTCTTTTTATATTTTCGACTCTTATAACTAAACCTTCTGTCAGATAAATGGCGACTGTTAGAATTTCGTCGATTGCTAAAAAGCCTTCCGGGATAAAAATTCTTCTGTTGGCACTATCATCTAAAGTTCTTTCCAAAAGGGATGATGCAGCGTTGTCCCAAGAAATATTAACTAGAGTTGAAACATATCTTGCCAGAGAACAGATTTTTTCGGCCTTGTCCGGATTTTTTTTGAAAGGCATAGCTGATGAACCAACTCTTTTTTCACTCATAGGTTCTGACCATTCTCCGAAATTTGGCGATTGCATTATTCTTAAATCGAAGGCGAATTTATTTATGGACTGGGCAATTGAGGACAGGATGAAAGTTAAATGCAGGTCTGTCTTTCTTGGATATGTTTGTGTAGTAACTTGCGATTCTTTTAATCCCAAATCTTGCATCACTTGGCTACTTAATGTTTGAGCGTCTGTTTGTTTGTCTTCTAAAAGCTTTACATATGATGCGCTAGTTCCTACTGCCCCTTTCATTCCTTTTGCTCTAAGTTGGCTTTTGAAATATCTCAAAAGCCTTAGGTCGTTTAATAAATCCAGGGCATAAATTGAGAATCTGTAACCCAAAGTGGTGGGTTCTGCCGGCTGAAGGTGCGTATAGCCCATGCAGACAGTATTTTGATATTTTTTAATATGAACTGCGAAAACTTTAATCAGTTTTTTGAGTTTACTTTCTACAATTTCAAGAGCAAGGCTTACCCTGATAATATCTGCGTTGTCTTCGATGTCCATACTGGTTGCACCCAAATGAATTTTTCCACCACCTACTTTTGCCTGTGAAGCGTAAACCTTAATTTCTGACATAAGATCATGATAAATTTCTTTTTCGATATCGAGTGCTTTTTTGATGTCAACCTTTTTTACATTTTTTTCTAAATCTTTAAATTCTTCTTTTGTAACGAGACCTGCTTTTTGCTGAAACTTAGCAAGAGATAACCAGATTTTTCGCCAGATTTTTCTTTTATTTTCCTCTGAAAATATTTGGCGCATTTCATCTGAACCATAGCGCCAAGAAAATGGCGACTGATAAGTTGAAAAATTTAAATCTGACTTCATGTTGTAATTTTTTTAATTTGATCTTTGGATAAAGCTTCTTTAATTTCCATGGCAACACGTCTACCCATACTGATTGATTTTCCCCATAAATAACCGCTGTAGGGTGTGGCAAATATTCCGGGAGAGCCTGGCATTCTTGGAGAAACGTCAAAAACTACTATTTCTTTTTTTGGAGGTCCGGGGGTAATCACACTTTGAAGACCGAACGGTCCGATTGCTCCGGGGGGAAACATTTTCCGAGATGCCTTAACAAAACTTTCGCCTATTTCAAAAGCCGGCTCAAGCATAGATTCCAAAACAGTAACGGCAATGTGTCCTGCTTCCTCGTATTTTATATCGATTTTATTATCTGTCATTATCTTTTTTTGATAATTTGCCGAAAGCCTCAAGAGCCCATCAAGGTTTGTCTGGCGTCTCGTATCAGTTCCAATAAGCTCGAGTCTACTTGAGATGGGAGAATAAAAAAAGTTGAAATTTACCTGAACGCCGAGGACAAATTCTTCGATAACCGCCCCGTCAAGCGACTCCTTTGTGAATTTGCCTTCTTTTAACAGTTGGGCGGATGTATGTTTGTAAGAAGAATAAGAATCTGCAAGGAAAAAAGCTCTTTCAAATCCCCTTTCCTTTTCACTGGCCTTAACGATAACAAGCTTGTCTATGTCTTTTGGATTAAGATAGCGCTTAGGAAACTTAATGCCGGCTTTTTGCAAAATATCGTACTGATTGGGTTTTTCGTTTCTTTCTTCCGTTCTAAGAAGAAACTTGTTGCCGAACATCGGGACCAGGAAATCGTTTTCGATGGCATCGTAATTGTTTAAGTAAACTTCAAAGGAGCGATGGGGAACAAAAATTGTGTTTTTGGATTTTAAAATCTTTTGAACTTTTGGTGAAAGTATATCTTTGAATTTGTCGACGGGCAAAACTTCATCTACACAGCCAGAAAAACCTTGCGACTTAAAGTATTGGGAATAAGTTTTGTCCCTTCCCTTTTCGACTACAACTAATGTTTTAAAACCTTCATCTTTCGCGCCACGGCATACATCCAGTGCGCTATGACTACCCAAAACAGCTATTGTGGGTTTAGACATAAATCTCTTCTCCCCGGGCAGGACCGACACCGATAAAATCAACTTTAATTGAGACAAAATTTTCGACAGTTTTTATATAATTCTGGGCATTTTTTGGAAGGTCCTTAAAGTTGCGTACACTGGAAATATCTTGTTGCCACCCCGGAAGGGTTTGATAAACCGGCTGACACTTGGCAAGATATGACGCATCCCCACTAATGTATCCTGCTTCTTTGGATCCTATCTTGTAACCCGTTACTACTTTTATTGTTTTAAACCCTGTCAAAACATCAATCTTTGTCATTGCCATATGGTTTACTTTGTTTGCTTCGACTGCAGCTTTTAGAAGCACCAGATCGAGCCAGCCAGGGTCTCTTATCCTTCCCGATGTAGTACCGATTTCCCCGCCTTTTTCTATAATTATTTCGCGTGCTTCTCCTTCTATCTTGGACGGCATGGGCCCAGACCCTACACGGGTCATGTACGCTTTGGTAATACCGATGACATGATTTATTTCTGTTGGATAAAGTTCAAAAGAGCGCCAAATCCCCAAAACACCGGTGTTTGATGAAGTAACGAACGGATAAGTCCCGAAGTCGATATCAAGAAAATATGCCTGGGCCCCTTCAAATAAAATGTTCTTTCTGGCACTTTTGGCTTCTTTGATAAGAGGTATTGTTTGGGTAACATAAGGTTTGATGACCTTTGAATATCTTGTAAAAGTTTCCAAAATTTCTTTGAAGGAGAGTTTTAAGCTAAAAATTTTATTTTGGAAGTCCAGTTCTTCTTTGAGCCGATCTTTAAAATCCGCTTCATAAAGATCTTTGGCACGCAATCCCTGTCTTTCGATTCTATCCGCATAAGTCGGGCCAACTCCTCTTTTGGTTGTTCCTATTTTGGCACCGCCCCGAAGTTCTTCCCTTATACCATCGCGTATTTTGTGCCAAGGCATAACAATTGTTGCCTGCTGGTCAATTCTCAAATTCTTCCAGGAAACACCGGCGGATTTAAGCTGGACCATCTCATCGTCAACAAGCGATTCCAGATCCAATGCCACTCCCCTGCCAATTAGACAAATCGCTTTTTGGTTAAAAATTCCCGAAGGAATTATATGCAGTGCAAACTTGCCGTAGTTATTCTTGACGGTGTGTCCGGTATTTGATCCACCGTTGAAACGGGCGACGATGTTGGCTCGAGCCGCCAAGTTGTCTATAAGCCTTCCTTTGCCGGAATCACCCCAATCGATTCCGATTACACAAGCAATTCCCTCCCAGTTTTTTAAAGAATCTGTTTTTTTCATATTGCTTTTGTCAGTTTAATATTTTGTCCAGTGATTTTGTTTTGATCGCCGCTTTAATTTCCATTGCAATTCTTCTTCCTGTCGAAACGTCTTTATCCCAGTAAAGTGCCGAATATGGTGAACCATTTATAAAAAGATTTGTCCCTGCAACTATTCTACAAGAAATTTCAATAACAAAAAATTCTTGCTTAGGCGTAATGATTGCCTCAAGACAAAACGGTCCCCAAAGCCCTCTCGGCATTATTTTTTTGGAGGCTTCGATAGTTCTTTCGCCCATCTCAAAAGCATTTGCCAGCAAGGACTCTCTTAAAACTAGCGGGCTGTTACCAACAACGACAAAACTTGGCTCTATGCCCAACCCTTGTTGGTTGTGAGACGGAATTCTGCCCAAAGAATCAACGTTGCTTTCGTAGCGTCTATCGATGGACAGGATTTCTAGTTTTTTAGTTAGAGGTGAATAAAAATAATGGACATACGCAGAGACACCAATTACATATTCCTGGATCAGGAATTTTTTCCCTTTGAAGTTTTTTATCTTTTGTTTGTATTCTTGTTTATTCTTTGCAAAGAAGTAGCCTTCTCCCCCTGCTGCACCATAAGTTTTGACAAGAACAGGAGCATCTATCCTGTCGCCTTTTGAAAATCTCCTTGGGACCGGTACTTTTGCTTTTTCCAACCATTCCCTTTGTTTAAGCCGATCTGATTCCCAATCTAAAACAGCTTTGTTGCCAAAGTAGAGTGCTTTCATTTTCTTCTGCTGGTCAAGCCCTAAATATGCAACGAAAGAACCATGAGGAATAATGATTGCTTTTTCGGCAATTAGTTTTTTTTCGATTTTTGAAAAATCAGAAAATGTTGGAATTTCTAATATTTTGTCAATGAAGCGGAATCTATTATAAAGAGAAACGCGGTCTGGAGTGGCGACTACGATTGTTTCAAAACCTTCGTCTTTTGCGCCTTTTAAAATTTGCAGGGCAGAGTGGGACCCTAAAGTGGCAATTTTATATGCCAAATGTGTCACCATTGGCAAATTATATACTCATTGAAGCTAAAATGCAAGTATACTATGGGGCGGTTATCTCAGGTCTAATGTTTCAGATGTAAAGATTATATTTTTAGGTTTAATGACGACTTGGCGGGGGCCCTTTTTAACGTAGCCTGCATCTATTGATTCGAATTTATTTTTTTTAATTATTTCTTGAGCGCGTTTAACTTCTTTTGCCGGTAAAAAGATCGTGTAGTCCTGTCCCATATTCAGTGTTTGATAAATTTCTTCGTCTGAAAGGCCTGCATGTTTTTGAATAAACGTAAAGACTTCTTGAGGATTAAAGACCTTTTCAATTATATATGTGAATTCTCCCCTTGCTCTCATTATTTTTCTAAGTCCATGGCCTGTGATGTTGGAAACGTAGTGGATATTCACCCCACCGCCCTGTAAATCCTGTATTAGCTTTGCATAAATGTTTGTTTTTGTCAGAACGGCTTCCCCATACATTTTGCCGCTCGGAAGTTTTGTTGCGTAGCCTTTGGAGAGTTTTTTGGCAACCGCTCGAGCCAAAGACAAACCGTTACAATTAATTCCGCTGCTTTTTAAAAGTAGAATGCGATCGCCTGCTTTAAGTTTTTTGTCCGTAATCAGTTTATCTTTAGGATCGATGACTCCAATTGCGGACCCTCCAAGATCAACTGTGTCTTTTTCTATGATGCCTTTTAGAGTTGGAGTTTCACCGCCGCCCCATGTTGCCATAGAAACCTTGCAGGCATCGCGCCAGCCCGTAACGAAATCAGTCATTCTCGCTTTATCTTGCAACCAACTGTTGTCTTCTATTGCCCAGTAAGCGTGTACGACTCTTGGTTTGGCCCCTACCGTAATTAGATCGTTGATAATTGTGGCAACTGTGTCATAGCCTATTACGTCATAAAAAGTTTTTTGAGAAATTTTTCTCATTTCGTCCGCGACCAGATTTTTGGTCCCAAGGCCTTCAACAACCGATGCCATCAGGATGTTTCCCATTTGCCACACAAAGGCTGATTCCCCTCTACTGTCGGAAGTTTCAAAAAAACCTGATTTATCTTTGATTATTGTTTGACGCGCAAAAAGTTGCGCCATTTTTTTAATGGGGTCTTTTGTATCATAATTATCTCCGACTTTTCCGTAAGTGATTTTTTTCATGTTTGCTGTGCAAATTTTACCATGCCTTCGAACAAGAAACCTCCAAGTGCCTTAACATTTCCTCTTCGCCAGTTTGGATGCTGAGTTAATTCAATTATTTTTTCCGGGTGAGGCATGAGTCCCAGAATTCTTCCCGTTGGATCTGTTACTCCTGCAATTGCGTTTAAAGCTCCATTAGGATTTTGCGGATAGTGCTGAGTTGGTTTACCATCTTCGTCGACATACCTACAGGCGACCAGATTTTCTTTTTCTATTTTTGACAAATCTTTTGGCAAGGCGAAAAATTTACCTTCACCGTGATTTACTGAAATATCAATAATTTGTCCAACGTATGGTTTGAGGAATATTGCGCACGAGTCTTCGATTTTAATTTTGATAAAACGGCATTCGAAACGACCGCTTTCGTTTTGCTCTAAGGTTGCATCCATCTCCCCTAAACGATTGAAAGGCAGGAGGCCTGTCCTGGTCAAAACCTGGAAACCGTTGCAAATCCCGACGACTAAATTTTTTCTACTGGTAAAATCCTGAATCTGGTCTTTTAGAAAACTGACTAATTCTGTTGCCAGAATTTTTCCGGAAACAACATCGTCTCCGTATGCAAATCCGCCCGGTATTGCCAGAATCTGGTAGTTTTTTAGACGTTTGATTTTTGATCTTAACTGGTTAATATGAACATACTCCGGTGCCCCACCGAATTTTTCGAATGCGTAGAATGTTTCTTCATCGCAATTTATTCCGTCGGCCCGCAGAATACAAACTTTTGGTTTCATTTAAATATCTCCTTCATGGGCTTTTGCCATGATATTTTTAATTTTCCGATGTTTACAGAAAAAAGATTTTCAAAAGACAAGTCTTGTTTTTTAATAGTTTCACCTATTATTTTGTATGGGACATTTTTAAATAATTTTTGCACTTGTTTTTTGCTTTTGACTTCCACAATAAAACAGCCCGCTGTCTCGTTGAAAAGAAAATAATCAGGTCTTACTTTTTTATCACCGTTGATTTTTGCACCTACTGTTCCTCCAAGACACATTTCGAAAATCGCAGTTATAATTCCGCCCTCTGAAACGTCGTGGCATGAAATAATTTGGCCATTTGAAATGCCCTGATTTATAACATCCAAAACCTTTGGAAGAATTTTAAGATCTACTCTGGGAACGCTTTGCCCAAGAAGATTGTTTTTGCTGAAATATACTGAACCGCCCATTGATAACATATCCGGTTTGCCTACTTGGACAATGGTCGACCCTGTTTTTTTAAAGTCTGAAGAGACAGTCTTTTTAACGTCTGGTATTTTCCCAAAGGCTGAAATACACAGAACCGGCGGAATTTTTAGAACAAAATTATCATCTGATCTGTATGTTGAAGAAAGACTGTCTTTTCCGGAAATTACCGGAATTTTTAAGGTCTTCATAAAATCGACGACTGCCGTTATCGATCTGTCCAGAGACCCTAAAGACTCTTCGTCCGGGAACGGCCAAATATAATTGTTGACTAAAGATGCGTCTTGATAGATCCCGCCAACAGCTACATAATTTGAAATTGCTTCTGTTGCCGCCCAAATACTTCCCCAATAAGGGTCAATTCTGTTTAATATCGGGTTTAATCCGTGAGAGACAACTATTCCATATGGTTTGCCTAAAATTGGACGGATTACTGCAGCATCGTTGGGTCCTTCGCAAGATTCTCCAGTATATGGCTGGAGAACACTGGTCCCCTGGACGGTATGGTCATACATTCTAAGAACCGGTTCTTTAGAACAAATATTTCCGTCTGACAGTACATTTTGCAGAGTTTTTATCCATTCGGTTTGGGTTTTGGGAATATTTGGTGATTTATTTTCTTTTGATTTGGATTTTGTAACTTCTTTCGCCTTCATCACCCTTTGCGGTAGTCCTTTATGCAGGAATTGCATTTCCAGATCGCAAACTTTCTCGCTGCCGTAGAAAACTTTTAGTTTTTTACTGTCGTCGAATACGCCAAGTGTTGAAATTTCTACATTATATTTTTTGCAGATTTGCACAAACTTTTTAATTTTATTTTTAGGGATTGCAAGAACCATTCTTTCTTGGGATTCTGATAACCAAATTTCCCAAGGATTTAGGCCTTGGTATTTCAGTCTCTCGTTTTTGAGCTGAACTGATACTCCGATTTCGGCGCCCATTTCCCCTATTGCTGACGAAAGTCCGCCCCCGCCGCTATCTTGCATTGCACGTATACAATCTTGATCGCGAGCTTCGATAATTGCATCGAAAGTCCTTTTTTCTTCTATTGCATTACCAATTTGGACTGCTTGGGCGTTTGTAGTTATTGTTCTTTGAGTCATTTCACCGGAAGAAAATGTCGCTCCATGTATTCCGTCCCTACCTATCCTTCCGCCAATACTCACAACAACATCGCCTTTTTGAACTACGCCCTTTTTGGCGTATTTTTTTGGCAGAATTCCATATGCACCAACTAAAACTGTCGGCTTCGCGCGAAAATCATCGTGGAAATGGAATGAGCCGTTATTGGTTGGAATACCCATTCTGTTTCCGTAATCACGGACGGCTGATACAACACGGGAAAGAATGTATCTGGGCGGTAGTGAACCTTTTGGAAGTTTTTTTGGATTCATGTCCCAGTTTGCAAGACAAAATATATCTGTGGAAATAACTGTTTTTGCACCTTGTCCTGTTGCGACTATATCTCTAAAGACTCCTCCGCTTCCTGTCATAGCACCGCCGTATGGTTCTATTGCAGACGGACTGTTGTGGGTTTCTCCTTTTCCGTTAATTGCCCACCCGTCATAGAAATCCATAACTCCTGCATTGTCAACAAAAGCAGAAACGATATTCTTTTTATGCTTAAGTGCTTCTTTTTTAAGCCGTTCAATAAACGGCTCTTTCTCTTTTCCATCTATCATTATTTTTGCCTTGAATGTTTTATGACCCGAGTGTTCGCTCCAAGTTTGTGCAAGAGTTTCGATCTCGCAATCTGTAGGCTCTCTTTTTATTTTTTTGAAATAGTTTTGGATTACTTTCATTTCTTCAAGATTAAGAAAAAGCTTATCGCGTGAAAGATTCATAAGTTCAACATCAGTCATATTTCGTATGGGAAGAATTTGTGTCTTGCCTACTTTGCCTATTATTAAAAGGGTTTTGGGTTTTTGATCTAAAATATGTTCTATTAGTGGGTTATACAGACGCAGTTTCGTTATAAGATCTTTTGCTTCAACTCTTGTAATTTTTCCAAAAAATCCATATTCCCAAGACGAATCTGCAGCAGTCAGTTTTATTCCCAAATCCCCTGCCGCCTTAAGAAGAGAGCCAACTTCTGGATTCATAACACCGGGTTTGTAAGCAATTTCTATTGTTTGGTTTGCATCTTTTGTAATTGATCCGTTATATGAAACTTTTTGGTCAATTTCTTCGTATAAAACTTTTCGGGTGAATTTTTTAAGATCTGTTTTCGATATACCTTCAAGTCTGTAAACTTTTGTGGTTCTGATTTTTGTGATGGAGTGAATGTTTAGGGTTCGCTTTATTTGAGCAAGAAGGTCCTGACCCTTTGAGTCTTGGTCACCTTTTTTGGTTACTCTTATTGTATGTACCATCTTTTAAAGTCTTGCCAAATCCCGGTATCCGATATCCCGTCTAAAATGTAAGTTATTTCTTTCTATTTTAATTTTAGAGAGGGCATTATACGCTTTTGTGCGCGCTTCTTGCACATTTCTGCCTTCTGCCATTACATAAAAAAGTCTTCCTCCGCCTGCTATGTACTTTTTGCCCGAAAGCCTAATTCCGGCTCCGAAAATCTGTACATTTATAACCTTATCCAATCCTTTGATTTGTCGGCCTGTGACATTTGAATAATCATTTGGATAACCTTTTGAAGCAGCTGTTACAACAATTCTATACTTGTTGTCTTTTTTGAGTTTAATTTTTTTGATATTTCCGCTCAATATTTGTTGTTCCATTTCATATAAATCATTTTTTATTGAAGGAATAATAACTTGAGCTTCGGGGTCACCCCATCTTGCATTAAATTCGACTACATAAACTTTTCCCCCATAATCTATCATTCCCCCCAGATATAGGACACCTCTATACGGCCTTTTAATTTTGGCCAAGCCTTTTGTGGTTTTTTGGAAAATTAATAATATCTGCTTTTCAATTTTTGGTGTTACAGCTTTTGGCGGAGAGGAACAACCCATTCCTCCGGTATTGGGACCTTTGTCACCATCGTATGCTCTTTTGTGATCTTGAGCATGACCGATAATTACAAAATCAGCTCCGTCAACAAATGCGAAGGAAGAAAATTCCTCTCCGTGAAGACATTCTTCTATTAAAAATGTTTCACCGCTCTTGCCAAAAGATTTCATTTGAGAAATTGCTTCTTTGGCTCGCTGATTGTTTTTTGCGTAAATTACACCTTTGCCCGCCGCTAGACCTGATGCTTTTATATACCACTCGCTGTCTTTTTGGGTTTTTAGAAAATCGATTCCTTCTTTTTCTGACTTACATATTTTAAAAGCTGGGGATGGAATGTTGTTGGCTTTCATGAAGTTTCTTGCCCATGCTTTGTCCCATTCAATTTGACCTGCAGCTTTTGTCGGTCCAAAAACCTGAATGTCTTGTTTGCGTAGGGCATCAGTAACTCCAACTGCAACGGCATTATCCTGAGCAACGTCCACAAAATCTACTTGATAATCTGTGCAGATTTTCTTAATCTTTTTTATATCAGTTGTTTCTGTGTCGGGGAAAATTTTGACAGGTTTTTTAATGTTTATTAGCATTAAATCATTACCAGGTGCTGCCAGAACTTTTGAAACATGCGGGCTCTTTTGATATTTATCAACAAGTGCTGACCCTCTACCTCCGCCATCTATTACCAGTACTGTCGAGGTCGATAACGCTTGCAACGCTTTGACGTAAATTTCGTGTTCTTTAACTTTTAGCCGCGAATACAATGATTCAACCGAGTCCCCTTTTATGATTTTTACAAAAGCCCTTTCTAAAACCGGGCCAAAATCAAATTCGTGAGTTAGGAAGTGTACGCTGGAGCCGGCATAAGTGGCCTTTTGATCAAGGAAATTTTGGACAGCAATGTTTGCTAATTTCCCTTTATTCCAGAGGGCTTTTGTTCCATCGGGATTTTTTACTGTTCCTTTCGGCGAATCGGGGATCAAACCAGGATGAAGGTTAAGAATTTTATTGGGAAATTCGTCTATTACCTGATCTGTTACTATCTGCTTCCAACCGGCAAGAATAATATAATCTGGGGCATATTTTTTGAGAATTTTAATTAAGTCTTCTTTTTTGGGGGAAATCGCCGTTTGAATTTTGTGTTTTCCGGCACGTAATAGTCCTTGGGCCTCATTTGTGTTACTGACTACAACTACTACTTTGGCATTGATTTTTTTACTTTCGGTCGCGTCAATAATAGCCTGGAGGTTGGTACCTGTTCCATAATTAGAAATTAGAACAGCAAGTTTCTTCATTAAATGCAAAAAGGTCTGAACTCTTTTGAGCCTTTTTCATCCGACATTAAATTTGGGCAATTTATGCTTATATTATATATGAAATTAGCTGTGATTTTAAATCTTGAAGATTACTTCTCGTCTTTGAGGTAGATTCCCAAAACTCCGAGTACCCCTGCTACTAAAAATAGCTGAGTTGGAGCAACATTTGTGAAGTCATTACCCGTTACAAATTCGTATACCGCTGCAGTAATGACCATAACTGCAAGTACAATCAAAAGTTGTGACAGGGGACTGTTTTTAGATTGGGTGAAAAGCGATTTTTTAGCCATTAATATAATAATGACTTATAAGAGTTGTGATGTCAAATATTTGAGACTTTTTGTGTTTTTTGGTAAAATTGTCTACTGCTTTAGGGAAGAAAGGCGATCGCTACGTTCATGTAAACTGAACGTAGAGGAAAGTCCAGACAGCAGTAAGCAGGGTGCGGAGTGTAAGCTCCGACGCGTAAGCGCTAGTATTTAAAGGCTTTACCTACATGCGGCCTTTAAAGCTCCAAGGGGTTTAACCTTTGGGGAGAACAACAGAGACGAGTAGGTGTGAAACGGGTAATCCTCCCTGCTGCAACCCAGAACAGAACCGTAGACCATGCTTTCGGTAGGTTCTAAATAGGGGCATCCGCCAAATAGGCGGACGAGGTGATTTAAAGCGTCATTTCGAGATAGATGATCGCGTTATAACAGAATCTGGCTTATTCTCTTCCCTAAAGTTTTTTTGCTTATTCTTCTATCAGTCCGTCTTCCAGCTTTTGATCCTCTATCAGGAGTTCTTTTATAAGTATTTTTGCGACAACTATTATAGGAATTGCGAAAAAAGCACCGCCTACTCCTGAAAGTTTGGCACCGATAAGAAGTGCGAGTATAACTGCCGGCGGCTGCAATCCTACTACCTTGGACATAATCACAGGCACAATCAAGTGATTTTCCAGTTGTTGAACGACAATGTACATTGCGATTACTGCAAGTCCCAAAACCGGAGAAATGCTAAAGCCTACAAGAACGCCCGGAACTGCAGCAATTAGAGGACCAACTATCGGAATAACTTCAAACATTCCTGATATCAGTGCCAAGGGCAAGGCATAAGGGACATTTAGAATAATAAGCCCGATGTAGGTTGCGACGCCAACAACTACGGAAAGCGCTAACTGACCGCGAATCCAGTTACCAAGACCCTTTTCAACTTTGGAAATTATACTGACGACCTTTTTTTCCTGTCTGCCCGAGAACGGGGAGGAAATTATTCTTACTATGCTTTTCCATTCTAAAATTAAATAAAAAGTGAAGACCAAAAGAGTTAGGAGCAAAATTATGCTTGAGAATATTGCTTTTGAGATATCGATTATGTTACCGGCAAAACTTTGGACCTGCTGGGTTAAAACCCGAGCGAAATCTTCTGTTGGAATTTTGTTAAATACAAGAAAATCATTAACCGAAGAAACAATCTGGGGAATTCCTGATATAAATTCTGACGTTTGAGCGACAAGCGGCGGAACGATGATGGCGATAGCCGCTGAAATTAGTCCAACTACAATTATATATACTAAAAGAGTTGCGAGAGCGCGTGGGACTCTTTTTACGGTTAACCATTCTACAGGCTTAAGGAGTGCAGAAAGTACGATGGCTGAAAGAAAAAGGAAAATTATAATTTCTTTAAGCTGAATGATAAGCCAGAGACCAATTAAAAAAGCCGTAGTGAAAACAACAGTTTTATATGAAACCTCTACTCTTACGGGAGATTTTTCATTCATTTACAGTATGATACCAATCTGCGACGGTTTTTTCTAATTTTTGAGAATAACCCGGACTTGAAATATCAAAAATCTTAATGTCTTTGAATTTATTGAACCATGTTTTTTGTCTTCTGATAAAATCGTGCACATCTCCTTTTAACCTTTCTATTGCCTCAAGTTTGGTGATTTTGCCAGTTAAATATCTTGATATCCACCTATATTCAAGTCCTAAATTGTCAAGCCATTTTAAACTTATTCCGTTTTTAATCAATCCACCTACCTCTTCTATTAATCCATGATCCAATCTGGTCTGGAGCCAAATATCTGATTTTTGGTATAGATAGTTGTTTGGCGCGGTAAGACCGATGAGTAAGTAGACGGTAGACGGTAGACGGAAGTTTTTTAGTATTTACGGCGATTTCGATTGCTCGTACTAGACGCCGGGGATTCTTTTTGTCCGATTCGTTCATAGATTTAGCACGTTCAGGCGCAACGTTTAAAAGTTTCTGATAAAGTTGTACTTGCGATAACTTTTCAAGTTTCCGTCGCAATCTGTAATCTGCGGGGATTCCTAAAGAGTCAACGCCACCAATTAGTGCGTTTATATAGAACCCTGTTCCACCTGTAATAATTGCTAATTTACCGTCTTTATTTATTTGTTTACTCTTTGAATTGACAAATTTAACAAAGTCAGCAACCGTAAATTGCTTCCCCGGACTTACCAGATCAAATCCGTGAATTTTTGCACCATCAACAATCCAGAACTGGTCTTGCTTTTCGACTTTTGAATCAAAACTAACTTTGCCCGTTCCTATATCAAGATCTTTATAAACCTGCCGTGAGTCCGCCGAAATGATTTCGCCGTTAAACTTTTTTGCGAGTTTAATTGCCAGGCTGGTTTTGCCTGTAGCTGTCGGACCATAAATTATTATTGCATTCATAAGTTTATAATTAGTTTATGTTCAAATATTTTCCAATTTTAGCCCTTTTCGTTCTTATTGTCTTTCATCTATCTCTAATCAATAAGACATTCTCCGTTGATTCTGAGGGCAATTTTAGAGCTGCTTCTGCAGGATATGGAGATATACCATTTCATATGACTCAAGTGAGCAAATTCGCGTTTCAAAACAATATTGACTTCAACGAACCGATTTTTGACGGTGAAAGGATGAGGTATGCCTTTGGCATAAACCTGATCAGCGGGTTAATACTCCGCTTTTCAAACAATTGGCTTGTTGCGATGCATTCAACTGCCATGGGTTTTATGGCAGCTGGACTGATTTTAACATTTCTGAGTTATCGATTATTTCTAAAATCTATGTCAGCTGCATTAGTTGCAGTTGTAATTTTTCTTTTGGGTTCTGGGTTCGGAACGAGTTATCTGATAGAGAACTATTCTCAAGATTCAGTCGTAGGATCGGGTAATTTTTTCGAGTATATAATCGATCACACCACATCAACCGTTACTAAATGGGACGCTGTTTACCCTGAACAAAATATTGCGTGGGGTGCACCTCTTTCTTTGGTTTTTTTACATCAGCGGGCATTTTTTTTGGGATTTTTTATGTTTTCTCTTTTTTGGTATTTACTTTGGCACTGGATTAGAAATCCATTAAATGTTTCGTTATCAATTTTTTTAGGAATTGTTGTTGGTCTTAGTCCACTTGCTCATTATCATTCTTTTGTTGCTATGTCGGCAGTTTTGACAGTTGTTGCTCTTTACGCAATTATTAGAAGAAAAAAACGCTTTATAACCAGATTGTTGCTCATAGGAACCATCATATTAGTTTTTGCAACGCCACAAATTTTGTATCTTGTTGAAGGTAAAAATAATCTTACGTTGGCACAAAATTCATTTATTCAGTTTAGATTAGGTTGGATGAGTCAACCAACAACCGGGTCAATACAATTCGATCCGAATAACCCTTCTACTTTTAGTCGGATTCTATCTTTCGTGAACTTTTTGTGGATAAATTTTGGAGTAGTATTACCAATGTTTCTAATTTCACTTGTTGTATTTATTAAGTCTAAAAAATTTCGCGAACGTTTTAGTTCAATATCAATCTTAGCAGCAAGTGCGGTAGTTCTATTTTTGTTAGTGCAGATTATCAGATTTCAACCATGGGACTATGATAATAATAAAATATTAGTCTATTTCCAATTTTTTGCTGCGCCAGTTATAGTCGCATTTTTTATGTGGATTTCAACATATGGAAAAAAAGTTGGAGTCTTTTTGTTAGCAGCGTTTACTGTTATCGCAATCCATTCAGGAATAGTGGATCAGATTCCACGTCTCGCAATAGCAACTGAAGATACACCTGTTATTTTTAATAAAGATGCAATTTTACTTGCCGATTTTATAAGAAACTATATTCCTGAAGATAAAAAAATAATTACAACATCAACTCATTTAAATCCGGTCGCCTCACTTGCCGGAAGGCCTGTATACGTCGGGTATCCTGGTTGGCTCTGGACACGTGGAATCAATTACAGCCTTCGGGAACAACAACTAAAAGAATTTTATTCCGACCCAAAATCCAGTATGGATCTACCATACTTTAAAGAGGCACAGTATGTACTTCTTGACCCCACAGCGATTTATGATTGGAAGGATTCTGTGGAAACTTTCAACGAACAATTTAACAGAATATTTAGTAACGACTCGTATAGTTTTTATAAACTACGTTAGTAAGTTAATATATTGATTATGGAAAGTAAAAAATTTCTATTAATTTTTGTTGTCATTATTACAATTTTTTCTTTTGCTTTAAGAATTTTCCGATTAAATGAACCTGGAAAGTATTACTACGATGAGGTTTACCACGTGGTAACAGCTCGTGCCTATTCCCAAAACAACCCTGCTGCATATGATCCGTTTGCTCCTGCTCCAGAAAAAGGTACTGCTTTTGATTGGTTGCATCCACCTCTGGCTAAATTGATACAAGCCGGTTCGATTAAAGTCCTTGGAGATAAACCGCTTGGCTGGCGCCTGCCAAGTGCAATTTTTGGAACAGGAATAATTGTGGCCACTTTTTTCTTGGCCTACGTTCTTTTTGGGCCAACTGCAGCTGTTTTTGCATCATCTGTGATTGCTTTTGAAAACCTGACTTTTGTGATGTCGCGTATAACCATGAATGATGTTTTTGTCACGTTTTTTGTAATTTTGAGTTTTCTGTTTTCCTACCTTTATGTTACGCGTAATAAATTAAGGGATTTACTGTTGGCAAGCATAATTTTGGGGCTTGCTGTCTCATCAAAATGGACGGGTGCATATGCAATCGGTGCCTGTTTTATTTTTATTTTGTCAAGCAAGCTGCGTGCAAAACAGTATGATTTGCGGCTAATTTTATTGATAGTTATTCCTCCATTGATATATCTTGCAAGCTATGGGCAGTTTTGGTTACAAGGTCATAGTATTCGACAATTTATTGATTTAAATAAACAGATTTGGTGGTATCAAAACAGGCATGATCTTGAACACTCTTATGGAACGACTCCACTTTATTGTGTACCTAAAGGTCTGTCAGGTGCCAAAACTTGGTGCCCGTGGATACTGGATGCGAGAGGGGTTTATTTTTCTTATGAGCAGTACGGCGAAAAAGCCGGATATATTTATGCGCTTGGCAACCCCTTAATTTTCTGGTCAGGGGTTTTAGCTGTTTCTTACTGCCTTGGACTTTTAATTGAACAGCGGAAGAAAGAATATGCTCTTTTACTTTTTGGATATTTTATTTTCTGGCTCCCTTGGATATTTAGTCCAAGGATTATGTTTTTATCTCATTACTTGCCCGCAATTCCATTTCTTTCAATTTCTCTCGGCGTAGTAATGGCTGCTGTTTGGAAAACACATTTTAAATATATTTCAATTGTAGTTCTTCTGATATTTGCAGCGGTATTTTTCTATTTTTATCCAATAAGTTCGGGTTGGCCGATTAAACCTGCATCCATTGATAGCTTTATGTGGCTGAAGACCTGGCGTTGACTTAGTGCACGGCGGTGCGGGGAGTGCTTTTGTGATTAATCAATTTATTTAAAATGCGCCAGCGGCGTTCTTTTTCGGAGTGAGAGACATCGTCGGTGAATGCTTTATGCGCAGCTGTGATTGGCCGATCGGAATATTTTGAAACATAGGCGTAAGCAAAATTTACTTCCTTCGCCAGTTTGACCGTATTTTGGAATTGCTCCTCTGTTTCACCTGGAAAACCTACAATAATATCCGTTGAAATTTGTGCCCCATATATTTTTGCGTTAATTTTTTTAATTAAGTTAATATACTCATATTGCGTGTACCATCTGTTCATTCTCTTTAATACTTCGTCATCTCCCGATTGAACTGCGATGTGAAGATTCCTATCTATTTTGGGATTTTTGGCTATGACGCTGATTAGTTGATCCGAAAAATCCCAGGGGTTGGATGATATGAACTTTACGGTTTTTATGCCTTTTATTTTGCAAACTTCTTCAAGCAAGTATGGAAAAAGTGTAGGGATGCGATATTTCCCAAGGTGTTTAACCATCACCGGCTTAACGGTTTTGGTGTTTGGTAATTTGTATCCTTTGCTGTTTTTAACCAGGTCTGTCCCATACGAATTTACGTTTTGACCAAGAAGTGTTACTTCATAACATCCTTTTTGCGCTAAATTTGAGATCTCTTCTGTTATATCTTTGAATGGCCTGGAAACTTCCCGACCCCTCGTAAAAGGTACTACACAAAAGGTGCAGAAATTATTACAGCCGTTTGAAATTGGCACCCATGCATGTGATACTTCCTGCCTTAGAGCCGGGTAGTCAAAACCGACTTCCTCAAGAGGTAGGAATTCATCGACTTCCGGCATTCTTTTTTGCAGGGCTTTGAGATATTTACCCGTTTCATCTCTGAGCGCCATTCCTACCATGCAACCGGAAACGACAATTTTAGGTTTATTTTTTTTCCGCCAGCTGGCGGATTTTGCGATGTTTTTGACAAGACCAGTCACTCTGTCTTCGGCGGACTGTCGGATCATGCAAGTATTGATTACAACTTCACTTGCAGTCTTCATGGTTTTGGAAAGTTTATAACCACGAGCCTTGTAATAGCTGGCAATTCTTTGGCTATCGGCAAGATTTTGCTGACAGCCGAATGTCTTTATATAAAAAGATGGACTTGTCATTCAGGTAGAAATTTTAACACAGCGAACTTTTTTTAATTTAGATTTTGGGAAGGAAGATAATCAGGCCAATAATAACAGCTGCCACAGATAAGATCAAAACACCACCTGCTGCACAGTGTTTGGCCAGTCTTATTCTTGGATGATGCTCAGGATGTAGAACGTCGCCCAATTCCTCAAGCCCGGTGTTAATCGCTTCGCTCCCCAAAACTGCAGATGAAATAAGAATTATAATGAACCATTCGAAAGTAGCAATTCGATATACAAAGCCCAGTACAATAACCAGTAATAAGGCAGTTGTCTCAATTTTGAAGTGTGTACCTTTTTTAAAACTGTAATAGACACCTTCGAAAGCAAAGCCGAAGCTTTTAATTTGATGGATAAAAAATGGGTCTCTTTTTTTAATTTCAATGGGATCCATTGTTTCAATTTTAGCATTATTGTGAGACAAATTTTCCTTGACTTTCGAGGCTAAAGGGAGTATAAGTTTGTTAGGAAACAACCTTGCGATCCTCGTTTTGTAGAACAAAACTGCGGGTCTAATCTAGGGGTGAAAGGGAGAATATGGGACTAGATCGAAAAGATAATGTTCTTGGTGACGAGGGACCTGAATCTACAAGTTCAGACTCTTACGTTACTGGACGATTTGTAGATGCTAAAAATGGTGTCTATGGAACTACAGGGAATGTCATAGATATTTCCCTAATTGATGTTTATAAACCAAAATCAATAATTGGTAAGGCTGAAAGTGCATTAGCGGATGATTCTAATCCTGCTGCAATTATGCCTGTTAATTTAAATGACTTTAAAATTAACCCCTCTGGAATTGCCCAACGTCTTGTAGAACAAAGGCGAAACAGGAAAGCTGCTTAGTATAAGCTTCCTTAATATATTAGAGATTTTACTTGATTAATCTTCTGAGGGTTTTACCTGCCGTGAAACCAGGCAATTTGTGGCCGGAAATTTGAATTGCGCCACCTGTTTGAGGATTTCTTCCTTTTCTTGTTGCCCTATTTCTGACCTTAAAAGTTCCGAAGCCTGTTATAACTACTTTATCTCCTTTAATAAGGGCTTCTTTTATTGATCCGAATACGGAATTTACGGCGTCAAATCCTGTTTTTTTTGTGAGGCCTACTTTTTTGGCAACTCTTTCTGCTAACTCGTTTTTTGTCATATCAATGCGAATACTAGAAACAAAATCTAGTGTTTGAGATTATATCCGATTAAACTGCTATGGTCAACTGCTCCCAAAGGGTCCATTTTTGTTAAGAGAAAGAAAGGGATAAGCATGTAGTAGAAGGCCGGCCCTATAAAGATGCCTGGGGCTGTTGTCAGTTGCCCTATTAAGCGAAGGTGTTTATCAACTACGATATCCTTAATAATCCAAGAATAAAGGTCTCCATCATGGGCGAATTCAAAGCGATTGACAATATCGTAGGTTCGAAAAAATAGAGGAAGAAGAATCACCAGCGGAGGGAAGCGTCCTTTCTTACTGAAGTCTTGCAACAAGCGAGTAGACCTTATTTTTAGAAAAATCTTTTGGTACTCCGCCTAAATCTTCATAAAAAACTTGAATGCTGGAATCTTTGTATAACAGCTGCAGGGCGGCGCTTCCAATTAAAACAAGGGACGCTTGCTTGGATGTCCCTCCCCACTCCTCTGCGATAAAAGGATAGTTGGGGTCGTTTTTGAAATAAACTATGGCTCCTTTGGGCAGCTGTGGATACATTGATTTTATATCATTCAGTAATCCCTCGGCTATTCGGCCGTGACTTACCGCCCAATATGTACTGCTTCCAAGTCTTGCCGCTGTTACCGAAAGCACAATGAGAATCAGGATAAGTCCACTCAGTAGCACGGTACTTGAGCGTGGGTATCTCTTTTTTGCTTGCCAGTATGCAGAAAAGCCTACAAACCCGACTGCTCCCCAGAACGCCGGAAGAGCAGGGACTAAATAATGCGTATACTTATGGAATGGTAAGAGAATAACCGGAAAAAGAGAAAATGGAAACCAAATAACTAAAAACCAAAATTTTTTATCACGAAGCTTTTCGTTCTGATTAAAAAACAGGTAGACGATACTCCCGACTAAAGCTGCTGCTGAAATAATAAACGCAGGGAAAATAATCTTGAAGTATTCCCCCCAATACCTCATTAAACTTGGATTAAGCTTTAATCCTGGACGCACGTAGTCCACTAACATTTCTGGAACACCTAGCGCCCAAGCAGTATACCAGCCAAACGAATTCAGAACTTTCTTTATTGAAAGCACAATACGGTATTGCTCCTCCTTTTGTAAAAACCCTATTCGTACTACATCCAGATAAAGATATCCCAGAAGGACTGCAAAAAAACTCCAAAGTTCGTGTATTGCCAGTTTTGTAGCCTTCACAAAACTTTGCTGTCTTATAAAGATTAGACCCGACAAGACGATGGGGGTTATTGCTCCTAATTCATGTGATCCGAGGGCAAAAAGAAATGCAATAAACGAGAGCGTCTTAAATTTATTTCCTTCCCCCTCCAAGTATTTCCAGAAAAATAGAAGCGACAATAAGAAAAACATGGTTACCCCTGAAGTCTCAATACCTCCTGCTCCATAATATAGAACTCCAACATTAGCAGCCGTTATACCGAAGAAAAATGCTGTAAATAAAGAAATCGCACGCTTTTTGAAAAGTCGCTCCATGAAAGAAAAAACGAGAGAGATGTTTATAAAATGGATGAGAAAGGACATTAGTCGAAAAGGTACCGCATTCAGGCCAAATAACAAATAATAGAGATTGTAAAAACCTTCTCTTGAGACAGGTCGATAAAATGCGTAGCCACGTTCCTCGAAAGTAGGAAATCCAAAAAGTTTAATGAACGAAGATAAACTTCCATCTGTCTGACTTGCCCTAAAGTGAAAAAAGTCATCCTGAGAGAAATAAACACCGAAAACAGGATGATAGAGAAGTAACACTACAAGGAAGATAAGAAGAAGAACGAGGATGTTTTTACTCACAAAGAAAGTGTATCACACGTTTACTTTGGGAGATCTTTATTCGAATTTTATACGAGCATTTTATTTAGCGATATCAACTGCTCTGGTTTCGCGAATTACAGTCACTGCGATTTGGCCGGGATAGGTGAGTTCTTTTTCCAATCTTTCTTTAATATCGTGAGCCAAATTTACAATGCCCGAATCGTCTAAAATTTCCGGATTAACAATAACTCTAATTTCGCGGCCAGCCTGTATCGCGTATGCTTTGTCTACACCTGGGAAACTTGTTGCTATTTTTTCTATCTCTGTTAGCCTTTTTATGTACTGTTCAACCGGTTCGTGACGAGCTCCGGGACGGGCCCCGGAAACCGAATCTGCCAAATGTACGATTATTGATTCGATGCTGGAAAATGGTTCGTCCTCATGGTGCTGGGCGATACAATCTACTATTTCTTGCGGGAAGTTCCATTTTTGAGCTAGCTCTACACCCAGTTGTACGTGAGTCCCCTCTTTATCCATTTGAGTTTTACCAATATCATGGAAAAGACCACCCGTTGTACATATTGTAGTATTTGCACCTAGTTCTTCTGATAATTTTTTAGCGATTTTGCCAGTTTCAAGACAGGCAATAAGTTGGTTTTGGCCGTATGAATAGCGGAACTTAAGTCTTCCAAGGGTGTCCAGGGCTTCTTGAGGCAGGTTGTAGAGCCCCAGCTCATTTGCAGCTTTTCTGCCTCCTTCCGACATGTCGCGGTCTACCAGCTCTTTAGCTTTTTGGACAAGTTGTTCGATTCTGGTGGGTTGAATTCTTGCATCTTTTACTAACCATTCCAAAGCGATTTTTGCTATTTCTCTTCTTACAGGATCGAAGGAGGAGAGTCTAACCTCGCCAGCTATATCACTGTCTAGTTCAACATCTACTCCGGTTGCAAGCTCGAACGCTCGAATGTTCCTGCCCTCTTTTCCAATAATCCTGCCTTTAATTTCGTCCGATTCCAGCCTGATTGTAGAAACAGTATATTCGGCAACCCAATCGGTAGCTCCCGCAATCATAGAATTGACCAGAATTTCTTTGGCTTTTTGGTCTGCAGACTCCTTTATTTTTTCTTCTGCTTCTTTTATGCGCTTGGCGACTTCGCTTGCGAGTTCTTTTTCAACATTATCAAGAATCATTTTCCGGGCTTCTTCGCGGGTTAGGGATGAAACTTTTGATAGTTTGGAAACTAAATCTTCTCTTGTTTTTGTAAGCTCTTGTTCTTTTTTGTCCAAGGAAGCTCTTGCTGAGGCAATTTCTTTTCCTTGTTTTTCAACCTGATTAATTTTGTCTTCGAAGACTTGGGTTTTTTGAGCGATATTTTTTTCCAACTCGAGAGCTTCTTCCCTTAATTTTCTTGCTTCTTCTTCTGCTGCTTTTTTTATGCGAAAAGCTTCGTCTCTAGCGTCCTGAATTACCTCTCTTGCTTGGGATTGGGCATCCTGTGGAGCTTTTTGAACGTTTCCCACAGTAACCGTGACTTTTGCCGGAGCATCAGCGTCTTGCTGATCTTGACTTGAACTTTTCATTTTAAATTTGAAACCACCTGGAGGACAAACCGAATTTCTCGGCTACTCGTTAAGAAGTTGTAAGCGTCTTTTGAAAATTCATTAACTAAGTTTAAATACTCCTAGTTGGTTTTCTGGTGAAATTCTACCGCAAATTTTTCAATATTGCAAACACTTCCCTTATGGTTTCGAAGCCAAAACCTCTCGAAGTTAAAAATTGATAGACTTTTTTCTTGAACTGTGATTCCCCAAGATTCTGCCATCTTTCAACTTTTTTAGACAGAGCGGCTTTGGCAAGGTCAACTTCATTTGGAGAACTTTTAAGTGTATTTTCTATGATTTCTTGTGATATGCCCTTTTGCCTAAGTTCTGCCATAATTTGCATTGAGCCTTTTGGCCTACTTCTATTTCTGGATTGTGTAAACCATGATGCAAATTCAACATCGTTTATATATTTATATTTTTTTAATTTTTCTATTACTTTTTCTAAAAGAGGGCTTTGGGATGCTTGGGCGAATTTAATATTTTCATATACTGCTAGTTTTTTTATGAGATAATCGCTTACTTCTTTTTCGCTTCTTGGCCTGTATGATAGAAAGTTCGTTGCCAGATCCGTAAGTTTTGCAATCTGCTCGCGGGCTAATATTTTTGTGATATCCGAATCTGTTAATAATTTGCCGGATTTAAGATTATTTTCTAAAAGAATTTGGCCGCTGACACCGAAGGCGAATTTTCCGTCTACAAAAATGTTGAATCTTTCTACCCTTTTTTTCTGGGGTTCTATTGAAGTAATTTTGGGCACAGAGTTTTATGCGGCGATTGTTTCCGGTAGTTTTTCTTCTTCGTCGTCTTCTTCTTCATCTTGGGCAATATTGTTGGTGATTTTCATGGGTCGTGATGTGCTTTTTTTAGTTTTAACCCAGATTTCTTTTTCGAGGGCTTGAGCCTCCTTTTTGTGTTCTGCCAGATAAGTTTTTGCGCTTTCTCGGCCTTGCCCGATAAGTTTTGCTCCCATTCTGAAAAACGCACCGGATTTTGTAATTAAACCAAGTTCGACGGCGACATCCAATAAACCTGCTTCTTTTGACAGCCCCTCGTCTGACATAATATCGAATTCGGCAATTCTAAATGGCGGGGCAACTTTGTTTTTAAC
This sequence comes from Candidatus Curtissbacteria bacterium, assembly GCA_030688205.1. GTDB lineage: Bacteria > Patescibacteriota > Microgenomatia > Curtissbacterales > GWA2-41-24 > 2-01-FULL-41-11. The sequence goes on from JAUYIQ010000066.1 coordinate 26,506, forward strand.
AACTTTTACTCTATGACGGGAGCCAATAACTTTATCGCCTTCTTTAATATTATCGATACGACGGACATCCAGACGAACTGAGGAATAAAATTTGAGAGCTCTTCCTCCGGTTGTAGTTTCCGGGTTACCAAACATAACTCCGATTTTTTCGCGTAGTTGATTTGTAAAAATTGTTACTGTTTTTGATTTTGAAATTGCACCGGTTAATTTTCGAAGGGCTTGGGACATTAGCCTTGCCTGAAGACCCATCATTGAATCCCCCATTTCCCCTTCTATTTCGGCACGGGGTACTAGAGCTGCAACGGAATCTATGACGATGACATCAATGGCACCAGATCTGATGAGAGCTTCTGTGATTTCCAGCGCCTGTTCACCTGTGTCCGGCTGGGAAATTAGTAAGTCGTCTAAATTTACTCCCATTTTTTGCGCCCAAAGCGGGTCGAGGGCATGTTCAGCATCGATAAGCGCTGCGCTACCGCCGTTTTTCTGGGCCTGGGAGATAATGGACAGACAAAGTGAAGTTTTACCGGATGCTTCAGGGCCAAAAATTTCAATAATTCTTCCGCGGGGCAGACCACCTACACCGAGGGCAAGATCTACGGGAACCGAGCCGGTTGAGATTACATCGATATCCAATTTGCCTACAGATTCGCCCATCTTCATGATGGAACCCTTACCGTATGCTTTTTCTATTTGGGAAATTGCGGTTAGAATTGCTTGTTTTTTTGCGTCGGAACTCATGTGGGGGCAGAAGACAAATTATTATTACTCCAGTTTTGTTGAAATTACAAGTGATAAACTGTAACTGATTAATTTATCTTATCCGAATTAAACCCGAATTGTCAATATGGCGTGGTAAAATTATTTCTTGCGGTTAACGGGGAGTAGTATAAAAACCTTCTTCGCTCGCAGTATATTATAATTTTACTGCTCGCTTGAAGAACTTTGCTTTTTAGCAAGCGAAAAAGTAGTGGTAGCTTTCGGGATGTAGCTCAGATAGGCAGAGCGCATGCATGGGGTGCATGAGGTCGCAGGGGCGGAACCTGTCATCCCGACTTCCTTCTTTACAAAACGAATTCAGATAAGCATAATTATTATTATGGCAAATCCAGCTGAAGTTGGAATTACTCCCCCAGAGCCTATGTCAGATACTTTTGGAAATCAGTCAGTAGCTCCTGTTGTTGAAAGAACCGGACTTCTGAATAAAGTGTTGAGTCTTTTTAGGCGAAAAAAGGATCAAGCGACCCCAGCGCCTAGTGTTGAATCGCTTCAACAAAAAGCGGACG
>JAUYIQ010000067.1 GCA_030688205.1 Candidatus Curtissbacteria bacterium
AACAAAATTTAAAAGAAGGCAAAAGGATGGTAAAATAAATCTATGGAAGAAAAAATTCTGCTTTTTTTGCATACTATGGCAACCTCGGCTTGGATCGGCGGGATGATCTTTTTGAGCTTTTTGGGAAATGTTGTGGAAAAGCTGGGGCCTCAATATGGAGTTGTGATGGGGAGAATGACTAAAATCTTTTCCAAAATTGCCCTTGCTTCAATTATCGTTTTGGCAATTACGGGGATAATGCTGACCGGACTTCACGGAGGCGTAGGAAGAGTCCAGAGAGATCCGGTTTTAAACTTTAAGCATTTGGCAATTCTTTTGGTAATAATAAACGGGGCAATTCTCTCGGCTAAAATCGTTCCCAGTTTAGAAAAATTATCGGCGGAAAAATCGCCAAAAGCCAAACTTTGGCAAAAGAGATTAAAAATTCATTCCACAATTAATTTAATTTTAGGAATCCTCATTGTACTCCTTGCGATTATTTAATGATTTTCTGATATACTATAAACAGAAACCCAAGCAATTTTGTTTAGATTGCTTTTTTCCTTCAAAGGAGGTGATTACAAATGACAGATAAAAATGATGATGTAAAAGTAGAAGAAACTGCAGCAGCTGAAGAGCCCAAAACCGAAGAGGCTACAGCTGAAGAGCCAGTATCTAGTGAGTCTCCCGTTGAAGAAGAGGCACCAGTAGCTGAGGAACCAGCCGTTGAAGATGAACCCGCAGCTGCACCAGCAGGAGCAGCGACACCGGCAGGAACTGACCAACAGGGCCGCCAAATGTATGATGTGAAGTGTTCCGATTGCGGTAAGGCAACCCAGGTTCCTTTCCAACCATCAGGGGACAGGCCCGTCTATTGCCGAGAATGCTACATGAAGAATAAAAGTAGATGACCGAGGTAGGATAAGGCAAAACTGCCTACAGCGAACAGCATTCAGTTTGCAGATCTTGTGTTGACTGCTAATTGGATGCTGTTGGCTGTTTTGTGATGTGAGGTGAAAAGGAGGCCGTCAGTTTTTGTCGACCACTTCTTTTTTAATGCTTTTTAATGTTTGAGAAAACCACTCTAAAGCCGCCTCTCCGTCTCTTTGTAACACTGTGTCTATTTCTCGGCTGTGTTTTACTGCATTTCGGAAGTCTTTAAACGCAATAAATCTTTTTTCTACTTCAAACTTTGACCTGAAAGTTTCTTCAAACAGTTGCCAATTCTTCAAAATAATGTTTGAGTAGTCCATGATGTCGCAAAAACTCAAGCTGTCTGCAGTTGAAAGGTCGAGCCAAGTTTTGGAGGGATTTTTCCTTAAATATTCTTTCGCCTTCTCCTGAACTTTAATCTTAATATCGCTGGGTATTACTGTGGACCAATAATCTTTACCCGTTTTTTCAAGTAAAGTCTTATCAATAAGTGTGCGGAGTAAAAGCTCAATTTCATCAAGCGCTTTATTTGCATTCGTTCCTGCTACTTGAAGAATTTTAGAGCCTAATAATCTTTCAAATTCGGTAAATATCGCTTTTGATCGTGTTTTGAGAAACTCTTTATAATTGTTGTTTTTTATCGACTCCTCATAGTTAATAAGTTGCGCTTCTAGCGCGTCTTTAAAGTCGGGGTTTTCTTTATCATATATGGCAAAGTAATCGTTTGGTGCTTTATTAAGTATTTCCTTATTAAGCTCCGCAGGGATAAAACAGAAGTTCGCTAGTGAATACTCACCATCTAATTTATTCTTTCGCAAAAAATGTCGAGGGAAGATGTGGTGTTTCTCAGGGCTATTGAAGTCTGAGCAAAGCGAATAATCCAGGACAAACATATTGTTGGTTTTAAAATGCCGTGGGTGGCGCATCGCCAACATGCAGAAAAATGCATTTCGTAAAGCAGATTTGGTGCTGATTTTACTTTTTGCTATTTTCTCCTCATCAAGATTGATTGAGTATCCAATTTTTACATCTTCTCCCTCAAGCAATTTGTCGAATATGACTCTTCGGTCTTCTTCCATCTTTGTTTCCCTGGCTGATGTATATCGTTCACTTAAGGCTGATTTCCAAAACCATTCGTGCACTTTTTCTGTAATTGGCTTGGTTAAAGAGCGTCCGGGTGCTTTGAAATAAAGGTATGCCAATAACGAGATTATTGAGGGATATGGCACAAATTCATAAATCTTTGCACCGAGGTTATTTGTCAGAAAATCGACAGATAGTTTGATCGCATTGGAGATTTCCTCCCAATTTTCCTTTAATTCTTCTTTTGTTAGCTGAAGTTGATATGAATTTCGACAGTAACCTTTAATAATAAGTGAGGCGGCATGGGTCACAACCTCGGGAGGAACTTTACCAAAACCCTTGTCTGTGAGAAAGTTGTGCAGTTTAAGATATTCCTCTTTTAAGTCAAAATCTTCTGCCCAAGTGCTTGCAACAACTAAATCAAAGATTGAAAGCCTTTTACCACCTTGATTGATACGTTCAAAAATCTCACTTGCTTCATCTAACTCTTTCTCGCGAACAATGATGACAGATAGGGGATAACTGGTAAAAATGCTGTAACATTTATCAAATGCGTGTTTACGTTCATCGGTGAGTTTGTTGTATATCTGGAATTTGTTATCCCCGAGAATGTCCCTCAAGGATGCGCAGTTATCATGCTCTCTGTATCTAACAACAAATTCTTCCGTGTCAAAATCAAAGCAAATTTGCGAGTAATCTGTGCCATCAATCTTTAAACCTTTAATAGCGGCGTAAAGTGAGGTCGCTCTCTGTTGACCATCAAGAATATAACGGATTGAGGTATAGGAATCTGGTTGAGGTAAATTTAACTCGGCAATGTTGCGATAAAAGAGGTTATATTTCTTATCTGCTTCCCAAATAAAG
>JAUYIQ010000078.1 GCA_030688205.1 Candidatus Curtissbacteria bacterium
TTTTATCCGGATATTGTATGGGACTATTATCTGGTTGGGTTGCCAATAATATTTTTAATTTTAATTTCTAGAGTTTTTGCTATCCTTCTAAAAAATAATAGTTTGAACAAAATTTCAACTGCAGTCTTATTATTATTAATATTAATTAATTTCAACAAGGGTCTTTTGGCTCCATACAAAATTACATGGCTTGGAGATGGTGCATCATATAGAAACCAGAAAGCGGTAATGGACTATATTGCCAGCCAGAATCCTCACGACTATAGTTTATATGCGTTTTCTCCGGCAATTTTTGATTACCCTTTTGATTATCTCGTCTATTGGTATGGTAGGCAAGGTAAGCTGGAAAGTCCAAAAGAGAGGCGGGAAACAATTTATCTGGTAATTAGGGAGTACTCTACAAAAAAACACACAAACAGCGGTTGGTACGGAGACAAAACCAGAGATGAAACAACTTTACTGGATCGTAAGGAATTTACCGGAGATTTAGTTGTTGAAAAACATCAGAAAAAATGATTAAAAAACTTTCACCATACCTATTTATTCTTTTTGTAACGTGTCTAATCTTTTTTAAGATATTCACGAGAGGTCTTTATCCCATCCCCGCAGATCTTCTGGTATCTTTTTATTTTCCTTGGTATTCAGGTGGTTGGGATGGCTACAACTCTTTTACAGTCCATAAAGAAATGTTAAATGCGGACAGTATTCGCCAAATCTATCCCTGGAAACAATTTGCAGCACAAGAATTTAAAAACGGTAACATACCCCTCTGGAATCCTTACACGTTTTCAGGACAGCCGCTTGCTGCAAACCTTCAGTCAGGCATTTACTATCCTTTTAATATTTTTTACTTCTTAACCGATCCCAAAAACGCCTGGATCATTCTTGTCGTCATTCAACCGCTTTTGGCTGGAATTTTTACATACATGGCGCTCTCTAGTTTCAAGCTAAAAAGGATATCTGCTCTTTTTGGTGCCTCTGCCTTTATATTTTCCAGCTATGTTGTAACTTGGATAGAAAACGTCAACATAATTCACAGCTATATTTGGCTCCCACTTGCGATCTGGACTATAAATAGATTTGAACAGTCAAAAAAATACCGCTATTTCCTAATTTTAATTCTTGCTCTAACCTTTTCAATACTGGCAGGACATCCGCAAACTGCCATCTACGTTTTTATTGCGACATTTATTTATTGGATGTACAAACTCAAAAAAAATCTTGTGGTAAAAATCGCAATTATAAGTTTTTGTTTTGCGGCAGCTTTACTGATTAGTTCAATCCAATTAATTCCAACAGCTGCTTTTTATAAAGTGTCGCCGGTTTCGCTGCCTTTTTCAAAAGAGGTTTTTGACTGGTCAATTTTGCCATACCGAAACTTGATCACTTTTTTCGCAAGTGACTTTTTTGGTCATGCAGCAACAGATAACTTTTGGAGTAAAAGCTACGGAGACTTCACACCATATATTGGAGTAATTCCTTTATTCTTTGCCTTGTGGATTTTAACAAGACACTTCAAAGAAAACATCATAAAATTTTCTGCGTTTGTTTCGGCATTTTTTGTTTTGGCAGCAATAAACAGCCCGATTACTTATTTGATTAAGACTTTACAAATCCCACTTCTGGATTCCACGACACCTTCAAGGTTTATCTCTATTTCAATATTTTTTCTAATAATAATGTCCGCCTACGGATTTGAGGATTTTATTGAAAATTTTCAGGACAAAAAATATTGGCGGCAGTTTTTAAAATTCACTTTCTTTTTCTTATGCATATATATAGCACTTTGGGCTTTTGCTCTGTTTGGCAAGTCATTCCTGGAGCCGCAAGAAATTTGGGCAAAAAATTTAGCAGTTACGCGTAGAAACCTGATTCTCCCAACTTTCATGTTCCTCTCAGTGCCAATAGGAGCAATGGCAACACTTGTTCTGGAAAGGAAACTAAATCTGGGCAGCAAATTAGCAAAAACGATAGTAATTCTTGGAATCTTTACAGTTTTTCTTTTAGGCGGAGTATATTACAGTAACAAATTTCTACCGGTTGCACCAAAGAAATTTATCTTTCCAAACCACCTGATTTTTAACTGGCTCTTGGAAAATGCGGGTATAGATAGATTTTACGGCGCAGGTACAGCACATATAGATTTCAGCTTTCCGATTGTTTACGAAGTCTACGGCTCGGAAGGCTATGACACGTTAAGATATGAAAGGTATGCAGAACTGCTGGCATCAAGCTTTACGGGTCATGTGCCTGAAACTTATCTCAGGTCGGATGCGGTTTTTCCCACTGATGAAAACGGATACAGAAAACGTCTGCTCGATCTTTTGGGAGTTAAATATTTTCTGGACAAAAATGACGAACCAAAATCGGACGCTGATTGGCATTATGAAAGATTCGATAAAGACCAGGTTTTCGGCATTTGGCAACAGGGTAAGTTTCAAGTCTACCAAAGAAGAACAGTTCTACCTCGTGTATTTTTATCTTCCAATTATATTGTGGCATCGAATGATAATGAAATAATTGATAAAATTTATGACGAAAAATTTGATCTTAAAACATTAATTTTAGAAAAAGAACCGTCTATAAAAATAGAAAACAGCGAAAGTGGGATAATCCTGCCGGAAATTATTTCTTATGAATCGGGAGAGGTATCCATTAAAACAGCATCAGACACAAACGCTCTCCTATTTCTCTCAGATGTATACGATAAAGATTGGAACGTGACCACTGATGGACAAAAATCTGAATTATTAAGAACAGACTATGCCCTGAGGAGTGTGGCAGTTCCCGGAGGAGAACATATTATTACATTTAAATACCAACCGCGGTCTTTCAAACAAGGAGCCATTATAACAAGCGTATCTCTTTTTGCGCTTTCCCTATTAAGTATTTATTGGGTTAAGAAGAAAAAGTTTTAGTGAAAAAACAAATCTTAATAATTATAATTCTGACAACTGTTGCGCTCTGGCCTTTTTTCAAAAGAGGATATTTTGAAAGTCACGACGGTGAATGGATGGTTATCCGATTCACCGCCTTCCACCAATCTTTGGTTGCCGGGCAAATTCCTGTCCGCTTCACAGACCGTCTTAACAACGCTTACGGTTATCCTGTTTTTAATTTTCTCTACCCCTTGCCTTTTTACCTGGCAGAAATTCCAAAAATATTAGGTTTTGGGTACGTTGACAGCATCAAGATAATTTTTGTTTTGTCCACCATTACTTCGTCACTTGCTATGTTCTGGGCAATGAGACAATCGTTCGGAAAATGGGAGTCTCTTGCAGCTTCAGTCCTTTATGTTTATTTTCCTTACAGGTTCGTTGATCTTTATGTCCGAGGGAGCATTGGAGAAAACCTTGCTTTTGTATTTCTACCTCTAATATTCGGATGCATTATCAAAATAGAAAAAGGTGTAAAAATATATTTACCGGTTTTGGCCTTTTGCACTGCAGCGCTTATCTTATCTCACAATGTGATGGCTGCCCTGTTCATTCCTCTTTCTATTGCTATTTCAATTTTAATGATTAAAAAATCAAAAATATCCGTTTTGTATGCATTCGCTTTAGGAATATTGATGTCCGCATTTTTTGCATTTCCTGCAATTTTCGATTTGAAATACGTAAGGCTTTCTCAGATTAAAGTTTCTGATATAGAGCATCATCTTGTGAGTTTATTCCAACTGATAAAGCCTTCTTGGGGATATGGCCCAAACCCGCTTGATTCATTTCCGGCACAAATTGGAATAGTCCCGCTAGCTATACTTCTATCTGCGCTGGTTCTCTTTGTACGAGAAAAGAAAAAATCTCCGGTTGCAGGTTTACTTATTTCCGTTTCAATTCTTTCTGCATATCTTATGCTAAAAATTTCGAAGCCAATTTGGGAATTAGTACCATTTTTGGATGTTATACAATTTCCGTGGCGCTTACTTTCCTTGTTAATGTTCACAAGCAGTATTTTATGCGCTTACACAATAGCTGCCACAAAAAACAAAAAATTATTGACAGTTATTGTTGTTATTGCCGCACTTGCATCAACGATTCTTTATACAAAACCGAGAAATTTTGTTGATAGGGGAGAAGGTTTTTATGCAACAAACGAAGACTCAACAACGGTTAGGGATGAATACCTTCCACTTTGGGTGAAGGAAAAGCCGGAAAAAAGAGCAGATAATAAAGTTGAAATTCAAAATGGGCAAATAATTTCCCAAAAAATTAAACAGGGAAACTATCAACTTGAGACCAAAACTGGAAGCGTTGCTCAAGTTATCGTAAATACCATTTATTTCCCCGGGTGGCAGGTTAAAATTGACGGCAAGCTTGCAGTTATTAATTACCAAAATAAATTTGGACAAATTTACTTTGATTTGCCAGAAGGAGAACACAAAGTTATAATCAACTACGCACACACGAGCGCTCATTTAGCAAGCGAAATGATTTCTGTAATTGCAATTCTTGCTACTGGCGCGCATTTTTTAATTCAATGGCAAAAACGAAATTCCTAGGACAAAAATTTCTCGTTACTGGTGGCGCAGGTTTCATCGGTTCGGAAATAGTCAGGCAATTATTAACTGCAGGTCATTTTGTTCGCGTTGCCGATAATCTTTCAAAAAAGGACGCATCAGTCGACCCCAGAGCCGAATTTCTTAATGTCGATCTCACTAAATTTGATGAGGCAACAAAAGCCTTCAAGGACATTGATATTTGTATAAACGCTGCAGCAAAAATTGGCGGCATCGGATATTTCCATAAGTATCCGGCAACAATTCTTTCAGAAAACAACAAAATATACAGTTGCACATTCGAAGCGGCAGTTAAAGCCAATATTAAAAGGCTGGTTTACATTTCGTCTTCGATGGTTTTTGAATCTACCACCCGATTTCCTTCAAAAGAAGATGATTTGGACAAAATACCCCCACCAGTTTCCTCCTACGGTTTTTCCAAGCTTTCCGGTGAATGGTATTGCCACTCCTTTTGGGATCAGTACAAATTGCCCTATTCAATTTGCCGGCCTTTTAACGCGTATGGTATTAACGAGTTTCCTGAAAGAGAAATTGGATATGCGCACGTGATTCCCGACTTAGTCAGAAAAATCCTAGGAGGGCAATATCCTCTTGAGCTTCTGGGAGATGGAAAACAAACTCGCTGTTTCACCCATGTTTCGGATATCGCAAGAGGAGTAATTGCTGTTGGACTTCACGAAAAAGGCAAAAATCAGGATTTCAACGTCGGCTCGGATGAAGAAATTAACATGCTGGATCTTGCCAAAAGGATCTGGAAAGTTATGGGAGTTAAAAAACCATTCAAAGTAAAATATATACCCGGATTCAAGTTTGATATTAAAAGAAGAGTGCCGAACGTTTCAAAGATTCACTCTACAATTGGATGGCGTCAGGAAGTAAAATTTGATGACGGACTAAAGGAGGTAGTCTTATGGCTAAAGAGCCAAAAAAGCGAAGGCAAGTTCGACTTGTCCCAAGGAAAAATGAAAAAGTAGTCGTAAGCGTTGTTGGAATAGGCCGCGTGGGCCTACCACTCGCTTTGTTTTTGGCAAGCAAAGGACACATTGTCTATGGACTTGATGTTGACGAGGCAAAAGTTAGTGTAATTTCAAAAAAACAACTCCCTTTCATGGAAGAAGGGGCACAAGAACTTTTGGATAAATACACAAACAAAACATTTTTCGCCACGACAGATTTTGGAAATTTGACAAAAAGCAAAGTTATCATCCTCACTTTGGGAACTCCTGTCGACGAGAACATGAATCCAAGCTTGGTTCAGATCGACAAGGCACTTGCAACAGCAAGACCGTATCTCAAACGCGGACAGCTGCTCATTTTGAGGTCAACAGTTTCACCGGGAACGACAGAATATGTTAGATATTACTTAAACAACGAGGGTTTCAAAGTGGGTTCTGACTTCTTCCTGGCCTTTTGCCCGGAGCGAATAGCAGAAGGAAAATCCATTCAGGAACTTGCAGAAATTCCTCAAATCGTGGGTGGAGTCGACAGAACCAGTACACAAAAAGCAGCCGAATTTTTTAAAGGCCTGAAAATTGATGTTAACAGATCTGACAGTATTTCAGCCGAACTGGCAAAACTTTTTACAAACATGTACAGATACATCAACTTTGCAATAGCGAACGAGTTTATGATTTTGGCTGGCAATAACCACAGAGACATATATCAAATCGTAGATTTAGTTAACAAAAATTACAAAAGGGGAGGAGTTGCCATGCCGGGTTTGACAGGTGGACCCTGCCTTTTTAAGGACGGCTTCTTTTTGATAGGAGATGTACCATTTGCAGATCTTATTGCAACCAGTTGGAAAATTAACGAATCCATCCCTTTATTCCTGATAAAAAATGTTAGGGATAGAATTAAACTTGAAGGTAAAAAAGCAGTAATTCTGGGGCTAGCTTTTAAAGCTGAAATAGATGATACTCGCGAATCGTTAGCTTTTAAAGTTAAAAAAGCACTGGAGAGGGAAAGAGCAAAAGTTTTTCTGCATGATCCTTATGTTCCAGGATACCAAAGCAATCTTGACGAAATATTAAAGGATGCAGATCTAATCTTTCTTGCGACTAACCACAACTATTACAAAAAATTAGACATCACAAAAGTTAAAAAACTTGTTTCCAAAAACTGTGTAATATGCGACGTATGGAATGTATTTAAGACAAATAAAATAATATTCACAATAAAGTCACTGGAGTCGCATCTTTCTAAATATTCTAATCTTACTGATGGCCTTGGTGATATTTTCGAAGCAAAGTGGTAGGATCTTTAAAAATCCCCAGAATTTGCCAATTGTGATATAATTCCCGAAATTAAAATAAAGTGATGCTAGAACTATCCTTTAGTTTTAAAGATTAAAGGATAAGCGCGGTACTTCCACCGCATTATTAAAGCATCCGCAACCCGAAGTCGAGTCTGACTCGACGAAGTAACAGCACGACGGGTGCAAGGAAGTCTTATTGCACCTCTGGTTCTTCCCAGAGGTTTTTTGTTTCTTCCACTAAAATTGCGCTCGCAGTGTGAGAAAGGTAATTCAGTGGGACCTGAAAAAACCGAAATACGCGCTACGAGCGCAAAAAAATTCAAAAATATTTTATGGCGACCGATCGCTATTGTTGCTATTGCCGCAACCTCCTCGGGCCAAGCTGAAGCTCAATTTACACCTGCGATCAACTACTTGTCAAATAGACAAACTTTAACTATTCCCGCCGAATTTGATTCAATTAACCTCATTACTACATTACTCACAAACCAAGAAATTGTCACACAAGCAGAAGAAATTCCAGCAATAACAGATAGGGAAGACTGTAAGCAAATTTCCGGTACAGATTATAGAAGCGAGAACGAACGGAATTTTTATTTAGAAAACTGTAGTGCTTCTTATGAAGAGACTAAAAAAAACGTAGAAGTTCCGACTATTGAACTTATCGTTGAATGGCTAAAAGCAGGAGGCTGGCCTGAACATTTGATACGGCAAGCTCAATCGCAAGTTTTTTGCGAAAGCAGGAATGATCCGGTAGCAATTAGTCCAAACGGTTTATATAAAGGACTTTTTGGACTTTCTTCTATGTGGTTTGAGTACGCAGGTGAAGATCCCGAACAGTGGGCTAACCCAATTATAAATGCCCGGGTTGCTTGGGCAACTTACAACTATGATCTAAACCGTGGGCAAGAACCTTGGACCCAATGGCAGTGTAAACCTTAATTTTGACTACAAGGTCAACCCTCCGTTACAATTTACCCATGCAACTTTCAGTTGTAATGCCCGTTTATAACGAGGGCGGAGTTATTGGCGAAACCATAAAAAGGGTAGAGGAATCAGTCAAAACCCCGCATGAACTGCTTATTATTTATGATATGGACGAGGACACAACCGTACTGCCTGTCAAAAAACTGCAAAAAAAATATCCAAACGTAAAATTGGTTAAAAACACATACGGAAGGGGTGCTCTAAATGCACTCAAAATGGGGCTCAAAGCAGCAAAAGGAGAAGCCGTTTGTACGATGATGGCGGATCTGACAGACGACCCAAAAGTATTAAACGATATGATGAAAAAATTTGACGAAGGATACGACGTTATCGCAGCATCAAGATACATGAAAGGTGGTCACCAGATCGGTGGCCCAATACTAAAACAATTCCTGTCCAGAATGGCAGGAATCACACTCCACTACCTTGTCTCCTTGCCCACGCATGACGCAACAAATTCTTTTAGGCTTTACAGAAGGAGTTTCTTGCAAAAAAACAAGGTTGAATCAAACGGTGGTTTCGAATTAGCCCTGGAATTTACAACAAAAGCATACTTCCAGGGTTATCTTGTAGGTGAAGTTCCAACAACATGGACTTATCTTGCCAAAGAATCGAGATTTTATCTTAAAAAGTGGCTGCCGAAATATTTGAAGTGGTATTTTTGGGCGATAAAACAGAAACTTAATGGTAAACCCTAAAAAATATTGGCTTCTCTTCCTGCCAATCTTTGCTTTTTCGCTATTCCTCTATTTGCCAAGCCTTAACTATTACTTTTTCCAGGACGACTGGTTCGTCTTAAATTGGGTGCGAACAGGAAGCATTTCTACATTCTTTGATTTCAGAACAGACATAATCTACTGGCGCCCGTTTTCCATGCCAATACTTTTCGCTCTTGCAAAATCATTATTCAGCTTAAACTATCAGGCATTTCATGCTTTGGCGTTTTTAATTTTCCTCATGCTTTCTGTAGTTGTTTATAATCTTTTTTTAGCTCTAAATTGCGACAGGAAGCAGGCGATAATTGCTTCTTTCATGTACACAATCTGGTCAATTCATTACGTACCTCTTAGTTGGTTCTCAACCACTTCATATATCCTTGGCCCTCTTTTTCAGTGTCTATCTTTTATATTTTTTGCCAAAGGTAAACGGGCTATGTGCTATCTCTTTTTCATTGTTGGACTAATGTCATCAGAGTTCACTGTTGTTTTGCCGGTGATTTTTTTAGCGTGGAGCATACTTTTTAAAAAGAAATATTTCTCTTTCATTTTCCCAATGCTGTTGGTTGATGCTGTCTATTTCTGGCTTAGATTTGTTTTATTCCCGGTACCTGCTTTCGGGACTTATACACCGGTGTTCAATTTCCAACTGATAAACAATTTTACCTGGTACGTACTTTGGGCAATAGGTTTACCCGAAAGCTTTAAATCTATGATATTTCCTAACCTGCCAGCACAATCTTTAAAAGTAATTACTCATTTCTGGCCAATAACAATTCCGGCAGGATTTATTGGTATTTTAATAGCTCACCAGGTTCTTACTCATCTTAAAAAAAGATTACCGAACTATATATTTGGGATTTCATGGTTTATTTTTGGGCTGCTTCCCGTAATCACAATTACTAATCATTCGTACCCAATGTATCTTTCATTTGCCGGCATCGGTTTTATATATATAGTACTTAGTGCCTTCAAAAATTCAAAAATGTTAGCCTTAAGTAGTCTAATTGTATTTTGGGCAATAACAAGTATCACAAATTTACAATTCACAAGAACTAATCATTGGGTAAGAAACGAACAGGCAATATCCAAAGCATATATAGATGAAACACTAAAAAAAGTAAGGGAGCCGCAGCAAAATTCAGCGTTTATCTTCAAGAGCGCCAACATTACTTTTTCTAATAATCATAACTTTACACTAGTCATTGGTGAGAATAACGTTGGGCAAGCTCTAAACAGCAATGATGCCGTGCAAGTTATTTACCGTGATTCATCACTGAATAGCGTATTTTTGTCCGATCAGCAAAATATTGACTTGCCGAAAGATATAAATATTATCGAGGTGTTACCAAGAGAAGATTAATATGTCCCGCAACTTTTACATTGCCATTTTTTCCCTGAGCTTGTTTTTATCAATCTACCTCTTTCATAAAAGTATCGATCTTTACTTTTTTCAGGATGATTTTTTTGAAATTAATATTTCCGATGCTAACAACATGTCCCGGTATTTAAGTTTTTTTAAATTCAGAGACGACATCATTGCGTACAGGCCAATAACTCTTCAAAACTATTTCTTTGTGTCTGGTGAGCTTTTCGGATTAAACCCCGCGGGGTTCAGACTTGTTACGTTTGTCTTTTTTTTAGCTGATGCATTTTTGATTTCAAAAGTAATAGCAAAAATAACTCAAAACTCAAAAGTTGGTCTCATGACGGCCTCACTCTGGTTGACTTCAGCAATCCACTTTATGGCTCTTTCATGGATAGCTGCAGCCTACAACATACTAGGGACCTTTTTTTGGCTATTAACTGCTTATCTCTATTTAAAATTTCAACAGAGCAAAAAAGGAATATTTTTCCTATTCTCTTTTCTTGCTTACCTTTTAGCGATAGGCTCTTTTGAGTTTTCAATAACTTGGCCAATTATTTTTGCCGCATATTCATTTGTAATTTTAAAAAATAAACCGGGGACGATCATTAAACACTTTTCGCCATTTGTTGCTGTTACAGTTTTATATCTGATTCTCAGACTACTCCTGATAAAAGTACCTCAAATAGAAGAATATAAAATAGCCTTAAATTTGGATTCGGTAAAAGCATTGTTTTGGTATTTTTTATGGACTTTTAATATTCCCGAAGAATTTAAAAAGCAGATAATAAATAACCTAATATTTTTCAGGGAAAGATTTTTAATTGACTACTGGTTTTTGGTATCTGTAAGTTCAATAGGTGCGTTATGGACAGTTGTATTGGCAATAGGAGTCCCGCTTTACAGAAATTACAAAAGAGAGATTTCTGTCAAATGGAAATTTATCTTGTTTTGCCTCTTTTGGTTTGCCGTTGGAATCTCACCGGTACTTCTTTTACCCAACCATAATTTTGCAATGTACCTAACTCTCTCATCAATTGGCATATATATGCTCATTGCTTATTTACTGGTAAAAAATTCGCAAAGAGCGATTTTAATATTTTCATTCGTACTGTTTGTACTATCTTCAGCATTCACAGTTCGTTTTTACTATAACAATTCATGGATATTTGAATCACAGAAATTTGCAAGAAATTTTGCAACAGGCGTCTTACAAACTTATCCAAACTTGCCCGCCAATTCAGTAGTGTTGTATGAAGTGCCAGAGAGAGAGAATCGTCAGGCTCTATTATTTTCCAATGCTCTTCGGGCCGTTTATAATGACGCAAGCCTTACCATTTACTATAATAAATCAGAGCTTGTACGTGATATTCAACAAGGAATGAACCGGCCCGTTTACATATACCCCTGACTAATGAAAAAAACACTTCTTGCCCTAGCTGTCATCTTAGTTGTATCGATTGCGCTATCCCTTCCTCTTTTTGCGCCGGGATTTTATACAATCCACGATGATCAGCAGTTTGCCCGTCTTCAGGTATTCGACCAGGCACTAAAAGGTGGCCAGTTTCCGGTGCGTTGGGTAGGCGGTCTTGGCTTTGGTTTCGGTTACCCGCTTTTTATCTTTTATCCACCTCTTGTTTACATTGTCGGGGAAGCTTTTCATTTGATGGGCTCAGGGACAGTTGAAAGCATTAAACTCGTAGTCTTCTTATCAATATTTGCATCGGGAGTTGCCATGTATGTTTTTGTAAAAGATCTGTGGGGAAGATTGCCTGCGCTAGTTGCTGCACTTTTTTATATGCTGGTTCCGTATCGCGCTCTGGACATTTACGTAAGAGGAGCACTTGCGGAGTCATTTTCATTTGTATGGTTGCCCTTAATTCTCTGGTCGTTTTTCAAACTGAATCAAACAGGAAAATCAGTCTACATAATTTTATCCGCCATTTTCCTGAGTCTACTTATGCTTACCCATAATCTTATTCTCTTACCATTCATGCTCCTCTTGCCCATTTATCTGGTTTTTTTGATAATGGCAAGTCCTAATAAAAAACAGTCTGCAGTCTACAGTCTACTGTCTACTGTTCTTGCCCTTGGTCTTTCTGCCTTTTTCTGGATTCCGGCTCTTTTGGAGAAAAAGTTTACAATTGTCGATCAGCTGCTTTTGGTAAACCTTGCAAACTACAACATGCACTTTGTATACCCTCAACAGCTTTGGAACTGGACTTGGGGTTTTGGAGGATCAACATTAGGTACAGCCGACGGAATTTCTTTTAAAATCGGCAAACTCCATATTCTGGTATCGATAGCAGCTTTTATTATTGCCGTTTTTACTCTTGTTAAATCCAAAGCCTCGTCCAAACTGTCAACTGTCAACTGTCAACTGTCAACTGTCCTCTTCTGCCTTTTTCTGGCATCAGCCTTTATGACGACTTTTTACTCCAAATTCATATGGGACATGATCCCGCCCCTTGGTTATCTGCAATTTCCGTGGAGATTTCTAACATTCACCGCTCTATTTAGTTCTATTCTGGCAGGTTATTTGATTTATTCACTAAAAGTGCCTGTATTCAAACTCGCAGCGGCTGTAGGACTTCTTATTCTACTGGCGGTCCCGAATATTAAGCTTTTTAGGCCTCAGGCTTACAGAAGCGATCTGACTGCTGAAATGGTCACTTCAAAAGAATATATCAGCTGGTATGTTTCTTATTCGTCATTTGAATATTTACCAAAGGGAGTTGAACTTGTCAGAAACAATCTTGGCGCAAATGTTGCGAGTATCCAGAAGGAACAAATACCTCAAAGCAGAATAGAAATAATAAATGGTGCATCCCAAATTTCCGAAACAATAAACAAACCGCATCTTTTAGTTTTTAACGCAGATTCAGATAAACAAACCACGGTTAGAGTAAACAGTTTTAATTTCCCCGGATGGACTGCCACAGTGGACAATCAAAGAGTAGAAATAGACGACAATAACCCGCTTTCGTTAATAACTCTAAACATTCCCGGTGGAAAGCATGAAATAAAAGTAGCATTCGAAAACACTCCCATTAGAACTTTTGCAAATATGATAAGCTTGATCTCGATAATTGGGACACTTTTCCTACTTACCAAAAAATGGCAGAAGACGACAGATTAGCTATTGATCTTGTTGTAAAGCGCGCAATTTCCGGAGTTGTTGCCTTTATGATAAGCGGGTTTTTCATTCAACTATTTACCACCTTCGGGACATTTATTTTGACAGTTTTACTAGCCCCATCGGTTTATGGAATCTTCACTCTTGTTTCAGCTCTTTTAAACGTTCTTGTCTATTTTTCTGATATTGGTCTGGCAGCAGCCCTTGTGCAAAAGAAAGACGAACCGACAGAAAAAGATTTAACAAGCACTTTTACTTTGCAGCAAATAATCATATTTACGATTGTTATTTTAGGTCTTATTTTTTCAGGCACGATTGCCAGATTTTATAAGTTAGATAGCCACGGACTGTTATTGCTTCGAGTACTTATAATATCGCTTATTTTATCCTCCCTAAAAACGATTCCCTCAATTCTTTTGGAAAGAAAGCTTAATTTTGTCCGTTTGATAATACCCCAAATTGCGGAAAACGTTGTATTTTATACGGTTGCGGTCACAATGGCCGTTCTCGGATATGGCATAACAGCATTCACCTGGGCAATTATCGCCAGAGGAGTTGTGGGCCTTTATCTAATTTACTTTCTTTCTCCTTGGGTACCCAAAATCGGACTTAATAAAATCAGTGCAAAAAACTTAACGTCATTTGGTTTGCCTTTCCAACTGAACACAACGCTAGCACTCTTAAAAGATGACTTGCTGACTGTTTTTTTGGGAAAAGTTTTAACGTTTAGTCAGATAGGTTATATTGGCTGGGCCCAGCAATGGGCTTTTAAACCCCTGAGATTTTTCATGGATAGTGTGAACCGGGTAATTTTTCCTGCATATTCAAGAATTCAGGAACAAAAACAGGAACTTGCAAGAGCCATTGAAAAGTCTCTGTTTTTTGTTACTTTTTTTGTTTACCCCTCAGTGTTTGGAATAGCAGCAGTAGCAAAAGAATTTATATCTCTTATTCCCCGTTATCAAAAATGGGAACCAGCTCTTCCACTTTTGTATCTTTTTGGAATTAACGCAATTTTTTCTGCAATTTCCACAACTTTTACAAATGCCCTCTTCGCAACAGGCAGACCAAAAATTGTTTTAAAGTTCATGGTTTTTTGGACAGGTGCGACATGGCTTTTAACATACCCATTAGTTGTCAGATTTGGATATGTCGGAGTAGGAATGGCATCTGCTCTTGTAGCATCAACGTCGCTTGCCACAATCTATTTTGTTAAAAAAGAAATTCCAATATCGGTTGGGAAAAATGTACTGGGACCACTCGCAATGTCCATTCTGATGTTTTTTACAATGAAGTTTATTTCTCAATTTATGACACACAACTTTCCGGGTCTGATCTTAACGATGATGATTGGGGCAATAGTTTATTTAGGCGCCTCCTTTGCCATATTTAGAAAAACACTTATTACAGACGCCCTGGTTATAATAAACTCAATTGTAAACAGAAAATAGCGGAAGATATATAATAATAAAATGTCTATCAGTGTAGTAATTTCAGCATACAACGAACAAGATTTACTCGAAGACTGCCTCAAGTCCGCAAAGCTTGTAGCAGACGAAATAATAGTTGTAAACAACTCTTCAGAAGATAAAACAGAAGAAATTGCCAAAAAATACGCCAAGGTTTACACAAGGCCAAATGACCCTGTTAATCTAAATAAAAACAAAAACTTTGGTTTCACAAAAGCAGCAGGGGAGTGGATTATTTCACTCGATGCCGACGAGCGAATAACACCAGAACTAGCTAAAGAAATAAAATCAACGTTAAGCGATAGACGATCAACAAAAAACGGCTATGAAATCCCCAGAAAAAACATAATCTTTGGTAAGTGGATACAACATTCGATCTGGTGGCCGGATTACAACCTGCGACTTTTTAGAGCAGACAAAGGAAGGTTTGCCGCAAAACATGTTCATGAGAAATTAGAAGTTACAGGAGAAGTTGGACAGCTGAAAAACCCCTTCATCCATTACAACTATCAAACGGTCAGTCAATTTATAAACAAACTCAATAAAACCTACACAGAATCGGAAACGGAAAATTTCATAAGCTCTGGTAAATCAATCAATTGGTTCGATGCAATCCGCTGGCCCGCAAATGATTTTACCAAAACTTTCTTTTTTGAAAAAGGATATAAAGATGGAATGCATGGCCTGGTACTTTCTATGTTCCAGGCTTTTTACTCTTTAGTATTTTTTGCAAAAGTTTGGGAAAGAAAAGAAGAATTTCGTGACATGACGCCGGACAACTTCTTCTATGAAGTGCTCGGCGAATTTCAAAAAGCCGCAAAAGTTATAAGATACTGGATCTACGAAACTCTAATTGACCAAAATCCCGTCAAGAAAATTTACTACAAAGCAAGAAGAAAATTTAAGTAGTTTTATTCTATTGTTACTTTTTCCATTACATCGCCAACCTGAATCCTGTCAACGACATCAATCCCCGAAATAACGTTACCGAAAATAGTATAGTTTTTTGGCAGGGGACTAGTGGCAAGCATTATAAAAAACTGGCTGCCGTTTGTATTTGGGCCGGAGTTAGCCATAGCAACAATTCCTCTTGTGTAATCACGGGTAATCACCTCGTCAGCAAACTTATATCCGGGACCACCGGTACCGTTCCCGGAAGGATCGCCACCCTGAATCACGAAATTTTCTTCACGCCTATGAAAGGTCAAACCATCGTAAAAACCATCATTTGTTAAAAAAATAAAATTTGACGCAGCGATAGGCACATCTGAAAATAGCTCAAAAATAATATCGCCTCTGTTTGTTTTTATAAGCGCACGTTTACCTTTGATCTGAGTTGCAGGTATTGGAGAAGGTGCACTTAAATAAGTTTTTTTCATTGCGGATTTTGTTGTTTCACTTGTTTCTGATAGTACGTTTGGACTCGGTTGCTGTTCAACCGTAACAACCTCGGTACGTCTGTTATTTCGGATTACAAAAAAAGTTACTATGGCAATCAAAAGTACCCCAATTACAATCCATACCGTGTTCTTCATGCTACAAATATTGCGTGGCCATATGCACCACGCAATTGATTAAGGAAGTGTAAGAAATTAATGCGACTATGTCAAACGGGAGATCCTAAGATATAATCCTTTTGTGCCTAAAAGATTAATCTTAATTATCATTGTCATGGCCGCTGTTGTGCGGTTTTGGAATATTACCGACCTTACAACTTTTGGAGGAGACCAGGGTTACGATTTCATCCAGATTAGGAAAATGTTCACAGACCAAAAACCCACCTTGCTCGGTCCGAAAATCGGCCCTTATAACAAAATTGGAAATCTATACCTGGGCCCAGCCTACTACTATCTACTTGCACCGTCGCTTTATTTTTTTAAATTTGACCCGCTGGGTCCGGCATTACTTACCGCAATGTTTTCAATAGTAACCATTTTATTGATATATCAAACCTCAAAAGAGTTTTTCTCCCTTCAAATAGCACTGATATCCAGCTCCATTTACTCTTTTAGCGCTTTTCTTATTAATCAATCACGTGCTCCATCAAATCCGCACCTGACTCCATTATTCTCCGTAATTTTACTTTATTCATTGTTAAAGATTACAAACAAGAAAGAAAAATCCTACATCTGGCTCGTCCTATCAGGATTATCTTTGGGAATCATGTTCCAACTACACTATTTAGCGGCTGGCCTATTAATAAGTTCAGTGATATTTTTGTTTTTGTCCAAGAAAATTAAAGAAATACTTATAATTATAGTTGCCTTCTTGGCTGCAATTTCACCTCAAATAATTTTCGAACTGAGGCATGAATTTTTCGTAACGAACCTGTTTATTGAACAATTAAGATCCGGAAATAATGTATCCGGGTCAGGTCGTTTTATACGAAACTTCATTGAATCTGCGAAGCTTCTTTCATCAATAATTTCCGAATCAAAAAATTTGTTAAGTGTTTTTACCATTCTTATATCTGCTGGTTTTTTAATAAAAGCAAAAAACAAAAAATTAAAACCGGCGCTAATTTTATTAGTTCTCAACCTCTTCTTTGGATTAGTAATCACATCAATTTATTCAGGTGATCTGGGTCCTCACTATTTTGCAACAATTTATGTGACTGCTTGTATCTTGATATCCATTAGTATCTCATCAGTCTACGAGACTTTCAAAAATCTTTATGCAAGAGCAATACTCGTTTGTACATTTTTGATTTTGCTCTCCTCCAACTTGCTAAGCTTGGATCTTAACAGCCAAGAGGGCTTCACAATGCCTAAAGGCCAAAATCTTACAGGTATAAGAAAAACAGCAAAAATCATAGCAGGCGATGTTATACCAACTACCAGGTTTAATATCGCGTCGACTCTTGACGGCGACACCAGATCTATGCCCTACCGTTACTTGGTAAATGTTTACGGTAAAACCGCCCAGGACGTTGAAAAGTATCCGGAATCGGAGGTTATTTATCTAATCTCCAAAGATGAAGAGGATGCAATAAGGCGTTATACTGTTTGGGAGGTTGCCAGCTTTGCCCCTTTTGATATTACAAACAAATGGGAGGTCCAAAATGGAATACTATTGTATAAGCTGGTCAAAGCAAAAATTTAATTAACTAAATTACTTAAATGAAAATCGCAATTGTAGTTTTAAATTTCAACGGTCTCGAAGATACGCTTGAGTGTCTTGATTCGTTGCGAAGACTGGAAATAGGCAAAAATACATTAGAAATCATAGTTGTAGACAACGCTTCACAAGACGGATCAGCGGAAGCTATGTCTAAATTACGAGATATAAACCTCCTTGCAACCTCAAACAATTTGGGTTTCTGCGGAGGCAATAACCTAGGAATAAAAAGGGCAATGGATCGGGGAGCAGACTGGATATTGATTCTTAACAACGATACGACTGTAGATTTCCATCTAATAGAAGCTTTTTTGAAAGACGCCAAAGACGCAGATATAATCACACCCAAAATTTATTTCGCAGCCGGGTTCGAATTTCATAAAAGCCGTTACAAAAAATCCGAATTAGGAAAAGTTATTTGGTATGCCGGAGCAAATATAGATTGGAAGAACATAATTGGAACACACAATGGCGTAGATGAAGTAGACAGAGGCCAATTTTCAAAAAAGCGTGAGATAGATTTAGCAACGGGTGCTTGTATGTTTGTCAGCCGTAAAGTCTTTGAAAATATTGGACTTTTTGACGAAAAGTATTTCCTGTATATGGAAGATATGGATTTTTGCGTTAGGGCAAAAGGGGCCGGGTTCAAAATATTGTTCGAACCAAAAGCCATTTTATGGCACAAGAATGCTGCCTCCACCGGAGGATCGGGATCAGATCTTCAGGATTACTACATCACAAGAAACAGACTTCTTTTTGCCGCAAGATATGCAAAAATAAGAACAAAAATTGCAGTTGTGAGACAAATAATAAAAGAATCGGCAAATCCCATAAAAAGAAAAGCGCTTCTAGACTTTTTTACATTTAAATTTGGCAAAGGATCAATATGATTTCTGCATTAGTACTGGCCAAAAACGAATCAGATATTATTGGCAACTGTTTAAAACAGCTTGCTTTTGCAGATGAAATCATTGTTCTGGACCAAAACTCGACAGACGACACAATTAAAATTGCAAAAAAATATACAGATAAAGTATACGCCGAGTCATTGCCTTTCGATAAAGCGAGAAACGCACTGGCATCTTATGCAAAAGGAGATTGGTTGCTCTATGTTGATGCGGACGAAAGACTCGATAATATTTTAGTTGAAGAAATAAAAGAGGCAGTAAAAAAGTCCGAATTCGCGGCTTACTACATCCCGCGAAAAAACATGATTCTGGGAAAATTTCTAAGGCACGGTGGCTGGTGGCCGGATTATGTACCAAGGCTATTTAAAAAGGAAAAGCTTACAGGTTGGCAGGGACGTATTCATGAAAGCCCAAAAGTAGATGGAAA
>JAUYIQ010000083.1 GCA_030688205.1 Candidatus Curtissbacteria bacterium
CACCTAACAGTTCGATGTCTAAATCCGGTTGATTGGGAAAAGTGCCGTGAACATTCCCGAAAACTGCAGCAAAAATATCAATTCCCGTTTCCGCAACAAACTTTGCTGCCCGCGCAGGATCTGTATATGCCTTTTTCAAAATCTCAATATCAAGTTCATCGATGTGCACTTCACTAGATCCGGGTAACCTGTCAATCTCGCCTTCTACAAGAAGATTCTTAGCATGAGCGGCTTCAACTACCTGTTTTGCGCCAGCTATGTTTTCTTCCATGGAAAGCTCCGAACCGTCAAAATGCACATCGTCAAAACTCCCCAACATAACAGCTGCCAAACAATCTTCTACTTTCTTTCCATGATCAAGGTTAAGAAGAATCGGAATTCCGTACTCTTTTTTCGCATTTTCAACAAGATCCGCTATATTGCTCAATCCAAAATACCCGACTTCTCCCTGCGAAAATTCCAACATCACAGGAGATTTCATTTTCTTCCCGGCTTCACAAATGGCCTTGAATATATCAAGGTTGTCGACGTTAAAAGCCCCAATAGCAAATCCTTCATTCTGGGCTTTAGTAAACCATTCTCTTGCAGTCATTTTTTCTCTTTCTTCTCCTTTGCCTCCGAATAAATCTTAAGTCCCCAAAATCCGTTTGTGGCCACCATCACCAAATACGGCAGCCAGAAAATTGACTTTATTGTGGTATCTATTCCCCCAAGCTGTAATCCCTCCAAAATAAAAATAATCATTACCATCAACTCGAAAAGAGAAATTACAGTCATTAGGACAACGGCACGCAGACTACCAACCAACCATAGCAACATCGCAGGCGAAAACATAATAAGCCCAAGTGCCATCGCATTCAAAATCTCTCTCGAAATTACAAAATCCCAAATGTTAAGGAAAACAAATACAAAAAGAAGATTAAGTTTTAACAACCTTTCTTTCAATTTTCCCTTAAAATTAAAAAGCTTCTTTATCTTCATTGCTATCCTTCCAGCTTAGAAATCTTGTCAATCCTTCGCTGGTGCCTATCTCCTTCAAACTTTGTTTCAAGAAATAATGTTACCGCTTTTTTTGCATCATCAGGAGATTGAAACCTCGCACCTAAAGAAAGAATGTTGGCATTGTTGTGCATTCGTGCAAGTCTAACAATCTCAAAAGAATCACTAATTTTTCTTCCATGAACATCTGCAGGACCTGAAGCTTTAACCGGACCATAGAAAAGCGCTGCACGAATCCCTTTCACTTTATTTGCAGCTATTGATTCTGCTTGACCGGACCCCCCAATAACAATTCCTAACGATCCCGTATCGTCAACGACTTTTTGAGCGCAGGGAATAATGAAATCCGGATAATCGTCAGCCTCATCCATCTCAAATGCCCCAACATCCTCCACTTCATATCCCTTGATGCCAAGATATTGTATTAAGTTTTTTTTAAGATAAAAACCGGCGTGATCCGAAGCAATGTATATTTTCACCTAACAAAAAGCGGGTATTCCCCGCACCTCTTACCTAAATCTTAACTGTTTTTGGTAAAAAATCGCAAATATTTGGACTATTGAGTAAGCTCTGAAAGTTTTTCGTATGTCAAAACACCCGGATACATCTTCCCATTTATAAAAAATGTCGGAGTCGATTGCACACCAAGATCTTTTCCAAGTTTGGCATCTTGATTAATAACCCCAATCGCATCATCCCTATCACCTTTAAACTGATCCAGGTTTAAATCTAAGCCTTGCGCATATTCCAAAAATTTCTCTCTGGCATCAGTGAGGCTTGACCACTCGCTTTGTTTTTCATAAAGAATATCGTGCATCTCCCAGTATTTACCCTGTTTACCCGCTGCTTCTGCAGCACGCGCAGCTTCAATTGCATTAGGGTGAACTTGCGATAAGGGGAAATTCCTATTAACAAAATAAACACTGCTCCCTTTGTCTTCCAAAAATTTCTTGACAATAGGATATGCCTGTCCACAAGCAGGACACTGAAAATCTCCAAATTCTACAATAGTTGCAGAAGCAGAAGCCTCTCCCTTAGTATGCGTTGCCCCCTCTGTAAGATTAATGTTTGAGCTTGCAACCTCGCCGGTCTTTTTATCACCCCTGCCTAAAAACGACACGCCGACAACCAGGATGGTTACTGTTAAAAGACCTGCGCCGATCAAGAATTTATTTTCGCCAGTCATTTTGTCTTTGGAAATTTTATCAAAATAATCATCATTACAGAAATTATAAGAAAAGCTGCCGCAGAAAAGAACGGAATAGTCATAAAACCCAGGTAAACAATCTGTTTTTGTGAACAGTCATTGATAAGACTGCAGGAAATAGGGTTAATTTCCTGTAAGGCAGTCCATTGTATTAAATAATGGTAGACGGCAATAAAAAATCCAATGATAGAAAGCGGAAGTGCATAATAGATTACTTTTTTATCACGTCTTGCGATGGCTACTGCAAAAATTATAGCCAATGGATACATAAAGATTCTTTGATACCAGCAAAGTTGGCATGGATAAAGCCCCTTAATTTCGGAAAAGTAGAGGCTGCCCAACATTGCCGCCCAAGCTTGCAAGAAGGCAATATAAAGAGCATATTTTGACAGTTTCTTTAAAAACATTTCAAACAGTGTATATTCTTTCCTGAAAAATCGCAAATAAATACTTGCTCTGGTAAACCTACACTCATTGGCGAATTATAATCCAAACATATCAATTTGTCAACACTATAGGGTATTAAAGAATGTCATTTAAATCAAAACTCAGATCAACAAATTTCTCTTTATAAGCAGAAAAGTCAACTTTCTTTTTGATAATAGACGTCAGTGGAGCAACATTGGCAGGATTATTAATAACCGTCGCGCCCACTATTATCATTACAGAACCAATTGTCTTAATAAAAATCCTCGTCATTTTCCCGCTTTCCACCGAACCCCGACTAATAATCTTATCTGCGAAATTGTCATCCACGACACCAATAAATGAATATTTACACTCAAAAAAAGTGTCAGAATAAAAAGAGGCTGATTCGAAAACAGTTCTTTGGCCTACCATTGTCTTGGCAACGGCAGCACCCTGGGAAGTTGCATTTGCCCAATTTCCCATAATGTGCTCCCTTTCAAAAATCACGTCGTGAAACTGGGCACAATCACCGGCAGCGTAAATATCCTCAATACTCGTTTCTAAATATTCATTCGTAACAATTGCCCGATCAATCTTAATTCCGCTGCCCTCAAGCCACGAAAAATCGCTCTTTATGCCTATTCCCACTCCAACAACATCACAATCAAAACTCTTTTGAGATTTTGTAACCACTTTGGAAACTTTCCCCAAACCTTCAAAATGATCAACCTCTTCTCCTTCTGCAATCGCGACACCGTTTTTCTCAAGCACAGATTTAATTATTCTGCTGGAATCACGGTCGAGCTTACCAAACCAGTAATAAGGCTCTCTAACCAAAATCGTTACCTCCTCAACCCCGTTTGCTCTCATTCCTTCAGCAAAATCCAGACTTACCAGCCCTCCACCGACTATTACACCCTTCTTGCCCTTCTTTGAAGACTCAATAAACTTGTCGGCATCTTCCAGTGTCCTCAGATAATGGATATTTTCAAGATCATCACCGGGTACCGAAAGCTTCAGAGGGAACCCGCCGACTGCAATCAGAAGTTTCCCGTACTGAATTTCTTCACCGCTTTCTAAAGTCACTTTATGCTCTTTTGCACTTAACTTAGTTACACGAGTTAACTTAATTAACTCAATCAACTTTTCCCGATACCAATCGGCTTTTTTTAAAAATATATTTTCCCTTTCGACTTTGTGGGTGACATATTGAGGCAAAAGAACTCGCGAGTACTCCTCGTGAGGTTCATCGGTTACCACAATAATCGAAGAATCTGCCTCCAGGCTTCGGATCACTTCGGCCGCAGTCGTTCCCGCAGCCGATCCTCCAACAATCAAAAAATCTGCGTGTTTCATATCTATATTAATTTAAACATTGAAAATTGATTGTTTTTTGAAAAAAACGGGATTCAAATTAAAAATTGTAAAGGTCTCGTTCGCTATCGCGAAGTGAAAATTATATCGAGACTCCTGATATTCCAAATAACTTCAACGCTTCACCCGCGGCAAATCCGATCCCTGCTGCAACTAACCCAATAACAATTGTTTCTGTGACTTTTGAACCCAAACTTCCTTTGTTCAACCACCAACGGATAAAACCGATCAGGGCCATCACAAAAATCGCCACAATTACAGACATAATCAAGGCGCGAGTTAAAGGCCTGAAGAATATAAAAGGCAAAAGAGGCGGAATTCCCGCCAAAAGATAAAACAAACCAATAATAACCCCCGCAAGTGTTGGCGAGTCTTCTTTGGCAAGTCCAAGCTCATCACGCATCATTACTTTGAGCCACAGTTCTTTATCCGAAGTTACTTTTTTCGTCAAAATCTCAACCGTCTGCTTATCGAAACCGTAATTTGTGTAAATCTCCCGTATTTCATCTGTCTCAACATCCGGCTTATGCTCCATCTCCCACCGTTCAATCTTTTCCATCTGGTCGTAAAACTCACGCTGGGATTTTACTGCCAGATAATTTCCAAGAGCCATCGACGCAGCACCTGCAATAATAGTCAAAGCACCCGCAATAACAACAATAGACTGTTCGGCAACGCTGCCGGAAATTCCCACCAAAAAACCAATGGCAGTAACCACACCGTCATTGGCACCAAAAACAATATCTCTTAAAAACCCTCCGCTAGTGGGATGTTGAGGCTCGCGTTCCGCAATTTCCGCTCCCGGTTGCGCCATGAACTAATTCTAACACTCCTTAGGGGTATTCCTGCTCTCCGGTCTCCTCATCAACCAAAATTATTGCCTTTGTCGGGCAAGATTCGGCAGCGAGCTTAATGAGCTCAGGCGGGTCTCCTTCGCCTTCCAAAACCACCGCTTTGTTTTCGCTATCGAGCGCAAAAGTCTTCATAGCAAGCGCCACGCAACTAGCCGCGCCTATGCATAAATCCCGATCAACAGTAATTTTCCACTTTTTAGCCATTTTTTCTTTAACTGTTTACCCTG
>JAUYIQ010000036.1 GCA_030688205.1 Candidatus Curtissbacteria bacterium
ACAGAAATCTTAGGCGATGGACAAAAAGTAACCGGACTTAAACTTAGCACGGGCGATGAACTTTCTTTGGATCAAATTTATATTGAAATTGGCGGAGTGCCGGGAAGCGCTCTTTTAATCCCTTTAGGAGTTGAGGTTGACCAAGGAGGATATATAAAAGTTGATGAAAAATTGACAACTAATGTCCAGGGAATCTTTGCCGCGGGCGACATTGTTAACGCCGGGTTTTCTATCGAACAAATATCAACCGCTGTGGGCTTAGGTGCTAGGGCTGCGGTTTCTGCCTTCTCTTATCTTAAACAACAAACTCCCCCAACCCTCTGGGGCGAAAGCCAAATAAGGAGATAAACTAAGAGGTGTTTAAAATAGAATTGCCGAGGATAATTATCGCTATAAAAATCAAAAGAACGCAGATAAGCGAAATTAAAATCGACGGATGGATAGATTGGTTTGGCTTAAAAGATTGATATTTGTTTCTCCCGACCGATTTTTTCTTGGCCATATCTATACTATTTCAAGATATTTTAAAAAAGTCAAGTACCTTCTTAGCTTTGTGAAGAGAAGCAAAATCCTATATAATAGGACTGTTATGACGGCTTTGGAAATAATTGATATTTATATTTCGTTTTTTGAGAAACGGGGGCATAAAAGGATTGCAAACGCGCCTTTGGTTCCCGAGAATGACCCAACGGTTCTTTTTACCACCGCCGGAATGCATCCCTTAGTCCCCTATTTACTCTGTGAACCGCATCCTCTTGGAAAAAGGTTGGTAAGCCTGCAAAAATGTCTAAGAACTGACGACATTGACGAAGTCGGAGACAATACCCATCACACTTTTTTCGAAATGCTTGGCAATTGGTCGCTTGGAGATTACTGGAAGGAAGAGTCTATTTCCTGGTCGTTTGAATTTTTAATTAACATTTTGAAACTAGATGCCAAACGGCTTTATGTTTCCGTGTTTGCAGGTGACGAAGATGCCCCTTTCGACGAAGAATCTTTCGACATCTGGAAAAAGCTAGGAATGCCGGAAAGTCACATTTTCAAATACGGTAAAGGTGATAATTGGTGGGGTCCCGTTGGCCCATCTGGTCCATGCGGCCCGGACACAGAAATGTTTTATGACACCGACCCAAAAGGTAAAGGGAAAATCGATCCCTCCACCAATCCCCGTTTTGTCGAAATCTGGAACGACGTTTTTATGCAGTTTGAAAAACTTTCAAACGGCACTTACAAACCTCTCAAACAAAAAAATGTCGACACAGGCATGGGCCTTGAACGTATACTCACAGTTTTAAACAATGTGCCATCCTCCTATGAAACAGATGTTTTTCTTCCTCTTTTAAAAAAAATCGAGGACTTATCAAATGCTTTTAATACTAAATCCGCAAGAATAGTTGCCGACCATATCCGTTCAGCAGTTTTTCTAATATCAGACGGAGTCATCCCCTCAAACGTCGAACGCGGCTACATTCTCCGAAGGTTAATAAGACGAGTTATCAGACACGCAGCTCTTTTAAAAATCGATGCAGACTTTTTGAAAGATCTTTCCAAAATAGTTGTAAAAACCTATGCTGACTTTTACCCGAAACTTGAAGAATTTCAAAAATCAATAGTCGATGAACTCAAAGGCGAGGAAAAGAAATTTAAAAAAGCGCTTGCATCTGGTATCCACCATTTTGAAAAAATACAAGGAGATATTTCCGGCAAAGCAGCGTTCGATCTTTACCAAAACTACGGATTTCCAATAGAACTTACACAAGAACTGGCAGGCGAACAGGATAAAAAAGTTGATGTTAAAAAATTCGAAAGCGAGCTTAAATTTCATCAAAACTTATCAAGATCAGCTCAGGAAAAAGCAAAAGGAGGCCTTGCTGTGCGGAGTGCCAAAGCTGCAAAACTTCATACAGCAACACATCTTCTGCACCAAGCATTGCGTGATGTTCTTGGTAATCACGTTCACCAGACAGGGTCTCACATCACAGACGAAAGACTACGGTTCGACTTTTCTCACGACCAAAAATTAACAATTGACCAGATCAAAAAAATTGAAGGAATTGTTAAGTTGAAGATTGAAGAGTCCTTAAAGATAAACAAAAAAACTCTGCCTAAAGAGACTGCCAAGCAAGTTGGCGCAATTGGCCTTTTTGATGATAAATACGGGGACTTGGTAAATATTTACTACATTGGGAAATCGGATAAATTTGAAGATGCATATTCAAAAGAATTTTGTGGAGGTCCGCACGCTAACTCGACAAGCGATTTAGGAAGTTTTAAGATTATTAAGGAAGAATCAGCTGGCGCAAACACAAGAAGAATTTATGCTAAAATATCAGACGGAACAGGAAAATGAATCCCACAATTGAAAATTGTAAATTGCAAATTATAAATTACGACCGAAGGGAGTATTGAAGTGGATCCCTCTGCCCCAAACAACAATAATCCTAATGATCCGAATGCCCCGCCTCAGGCTCCGAGTCCTATCCAACCTGGGCAGTTTGCTGTAGCTGGAGAAGACGTTTTTAAAGAACCGCCTGTACCGAATACTCCAGCAGTCGGCACCGCACCACCGCCTCCTATTGCACCATCACCGACAGCTGCATCCACTCAACCAATTACACCAACACCCACGCCGGCACCTCCTCCCGCACCGCCCGCCTCCATTCCCCAACAATCTCAGTCGCCATTCCCCGAAAATCAGCCCAATCCAACTCCGTATGCTTCTCCTCAAACTCAACAACCACCCCAAAACTCTTCTCCTTCCGGCATTAAAAAAATGAGAACTGCGCTTATCATTGCCGCCTTTCTGCTTCTTGTAATTTTAATTGCGGCTTTGGTATGGTTTTTCGTTCTTTCCAAAAATAAACAAGGCACCCCGGATAATAAAAGCCAGAACCAGGACGCCAACATTGAAGTTCCATCTCCTCCGCCGGTAAGAACAACCGGAGGGTTTTCCGAAATACCATCCACAACTGAAGGCGCGTCTCAGGCTACTGCCGGAGCCACCCCACAGTAAATGAGCCCACTTGATTTTTTTGGAAAAATAACCGGCAAAAAGGAGAAAAAAAACACTAGCTATCTTGCTCTTGCTTTGACTCCGGATCGAATACTTGCCTACATTTGGAACTTTCAAGACGAGCAAATAAAAAACCTTGGCTTCGGTCATAAGTCTTACCAAAACCTTGATGTTTTAATTCATCAAGCTGCAGTTGCAATAGATATGGCCGGTGAGCAAGCGAAAGTCGATGTCACAAAAGCTGTTTTTGGCCTCTCAAACGATTGGTTTGAAGACGGAGACCTTAGCAAACAGACAACAAAACTCTTAAAACAAATGTCGCAAGAGCTGGAGCTCGATCCCCAGGCTTTCGTTCCTCTTCCGTCTTCTATTAATCATCTTTTAAAAACGGAAGAAGCAGTCACGCCCAATGCTATCCTTGTGGGCATTTTCAACGAATTTTGCGAAGTTCACCTTTTGGAAAATAATTCAGTTGTAAAGACAAATGTTTCAAAAGCCCAAATTAATATAGAAAAAATAGAAAAACTTATCGAGCAACTAAAAGACCAAAAAGATCAATTACCAGCCAAACTTATTGTTTACGGAGTAAGCGAATCGTCACCACTGGGTGAAAAAATAGGCAACCACGACTGGAAAAATATTTTTATTCATGAACCTAAAGTCGAATTTTTAGACGAAAATGAATTAGTAAGATCTGTAGCATATGCTCAAGCAGCCGATATTTTAGGGTTTGAACCAACCGGCGCAGCCAAAACCAGCCAAGCAATACCACTTCAACCACACTCATCGGCCAATGAATTAGGCTTTGTTGAAGGTGAAGATATTCTTTCAAAACAAGAGACAAGTGCAACAGAGGAGTCAGATGGACTAGAAGAAACAGGAACTAAAGAGAATTACGCAGTAGAAAGTCAAATTCAAAATCTTACGCCAACTGTCCCAAGTGAGCAGCTGTCAAAAGAAAAAAGAAAATCCATAAGTCCTCTAGGTTTTTTTGCAAGTATTATTCCGGATACCGGTTCTCTTTTTGCATTAAAATCCGGCAAAAAAATTGTCATAGGGGCAATTGTTGTTATTATTCTGTTTTTACTCGCTGGTTTTGCAGCAAGCTTTATATTAACAAAAGCTGAAGTTGCTATTAAGGTAACACCCAAACCTCAAGAGGAAGAGTTCATAGCGACAGTTGCAGAAGGTGGCAGTTTTGATCCCATCAGGTCTCAAATTCCCGGGAGTTCAGTTGTCGGCGTAGCAGATGGAAACCAAAAGCTTGTTACTACTGGTACCAAAACAATAGGTGACCCGGCAAAAGGCGAGGTTAATATCTTTAACTGGACCACAGCGCCTAAAACTTTTTCCCAAAAAACAGGAATCATTACAAAAAACGGAGTAAAATTTTCGCTGGATTTTGATGTTGAAATAGCCTCTCGAAGCGCCTCCACACCCGGCCAGGCAAAAACAAATGCAACGGCAGTTGAAGTCGGAATTGGTGGAAACATCGATTCTGGTACAGACTTTACTTTCCAGCAGTTCGACGCAATTTCTTACTCCGCCCAGGCATCCAGCACTTTCGCTGGAGGTTCCGAACGTCAAACCACGGTCGTAACAGCAGAAGATATGGCCAAACTTGAAAAGTCACTTACAGACACCCTTTTTCAAAAAGCAAAAGAAGATTTAAAAAATAAAGCAGGTGGAACCCAGGTCCAGGATGATGCCACACTTTTAAAAATCACAGAAAAACAATTCGATAGAAAGTTAGACGAGGAAACGGCTATTTTAAATCTGGATATGCAAGTTGAAGCAAGAGCAATAGTCTATGACGAAAGCGAACTAAAAAAACTGTTAACTGAAATTCTCCAAAAAGATATAGATGAAAAACTGCAAGCAAGACCCGAAAATATAGACATCATTGATCTTGTTACAAAACAAGAGGAAGGCAAGCTCAGACTTTCTGGAAAAATTAAGGCGGATCTCGTACCAAAGTTTAACGAAGAAGATTTAAAAGGTAAAATTGCAGGCAAAAGTATAAAAAGCGCCCGTGCAACAATTTTGGAGACCGGACAGGCTTCAGACGTACAAATAAACTTTTCTCCAAACCTGCCGTTCATCTTCTCGCTTCCGAGAAATAAAGAAAAGATATCTTTCAAGATAGAAACATAAAAGATCAAAACAGACCACTTCTGCAACTTTTAATTTTTAACTTTTAACTTTAAACTTATTCCATGCCACTCGCCGTTTATGTTAAAGAAAATACTGCCGCCAAAATCGCAAGAGCCAAAAAGAAAGACCGCACATTTTCAATTGCCCTTTCGGCAATTGGCATTTTAGCTATTCTTTTTGCTGCGTGGCCATATCTTTCGTGGCAGATAATCACTCTTCCCAAACTAACAAGTAAGATTAACCAAATTCCTATACCACAAAGAGAGGTTATTTCAGGTACTTCTATCCCCACAAGTGACGTTCAGATAATTTCCGAACCAGATGGCTTTTCGTATTTCACTACCGATTTTAAACCACAGGAGATAAGACCCAAAGAGTTCTCGCTAAGCATTCCGAAGTTAAAAATCGAAAAAGCAAAAGTTAAAGTAGATAGTACAAACTTTTCCCAAAACCTTGCCCTTTTCCCTGGAACAGCCATCCCCGGAAATATTGGCAACGCTTTTATAACGGGTCATTCAGTCCTGCCTCAATTTAACGACCCCGCAAATTACCGGGCTATTTTTACCAAACTTTCAACTCTGGAAGTTGGAGATGATGTCTATGTTCAGTTGGAAGATCAAACATTGCATTACACAGTTCTTTATTCAAAAATTGTTGAACCCAAAGATCTTTCCGTACTTTCACCAATTTCGCCAAACGGTAAAAATCTAACGCTGATGACCTGTGTTCCTCCTGGCAGCAGCACTAAACGACTTGTCGTTATAACTAGTTTACTTTCTACAAAGTAAAAATATCGTTCGTAAAGCGAGGAAGATATTTGACAATCCCCGATTAACGATCAACAATTTACCATTGAACATGATTCTCGGAATAGATCTGGGCGAAAAAACCACTGGACTGGCAATTTCTGAAAGCCAACTAGCAACTCCATACGCAACAATCGTTCACAAAAATCAAAACGAAGCACTCGCAAAAATTACAAAGGTTTGCAACGAACTTGGAGTTGATACAGTAATATTAGGTTTTGTAGAAGGCAAAATAAAATCTCTTTTTAACTCTTTCGCTGCAAAACTCCAATCTATCCGGCCAAATTTAAAAATCGTTCTATGGGACGAAACATTAACATCTAGACAGGCAACTGAGAATATGATTAAACTTGGTATCGCAAAGAACAAACGAGCGACAAAACAACACGAAGCCGCCGCGGCGATTATTTTACAAAGCTACCTAGATTCAAAGTAATTGAAAATTAAAAATTGTAAATTAAAAATTTGATTAGATGATCAAAAGGATATTAGCTCCTGTTCAGGCCTGGATTCTCCTTCAAGGTAAGTGCGTCGGGTGCGGCAAAAATCTGATTCTCGCACGAAGATTCGAAAGGCAAGACAATAGTCAAAAGGTCGTTTGTACATGCGGCCGCATTTTTATCTTCGACAAAAGAAAAGGCAGATACAGAAGAGCCAATATATCTGAAGCATAAATGAAAAAGCTACCCCTTTTTATTTTTCTTTTTATTGTTCTTATTCTTACTCCTGTCGCTTTAAATCTTTACTATAACAACCAACTTAAACCACCTTCCACAAGCGATACATCTCAAATTTTTGTCATCAAACCTGGTCAGCCGGTTATTCAAATTGCAGATAACCTAAAGGAGGCAAATCTTGTTAAAAATGCTTTGGCTTTCAGACTATATGTTGCACAGTCTGGAATCGGTAAAACAATCCAGGCTGGAGACTTTCGTCTTTCACCAAATATGTCATCTAAAGAGATTGCCAAGGAGCTAACACACGGAGCGATAGACATTTGGATAACGTTCCCGGAAGGAACCCGAACGGAAGAAATGGCAGACATAATAGATAAAAAGCTAAACTCAGTTGAAAATGATAAATATCAGTTCGACAAAAAAGAATTTATTGCTCTCTCTTCAGAGGGACATATGTTTCCAGATACATATTTGATTGCCAAAGACGCAACAGCTGAAGAAATTGCTGAGCGACTTGAAAGCACATTCGAAGAGAAAGTAGACAGAAAAACTTTATTAAAAGGAGCAAAAAACGGTCTGACAGAAGATCAGGTAATCATTCTGGCTTCACTATTAGAAAGAGAAGCCAGGAGCAATGAAGAACGGCCAGTGATTGCGGGCATCATTCTTAATAGACTAAATATTGGGATGAAACTTGATATTGATGCAACGGTTCAATATGTCAAAGGTTACGACAGCGCCAATAATACTTGGTGGCCGCAGGTAACCCAGGAAGATTACACCGCTCAAAAATCGCTATATAACACTTATCTTCATGTGGGACTGCCTCTAAAGCCAATCGCAAACCCCGGAATTGAATCAATTCGCGCAGCAGCCGAACCACAAGATACCCCATACCTATTTTATCTGCACGATGCAGACGGCAAAATTCACTACGCCAAAACTTCAGAAGAACACACCAAAAACATCCAGGAATTCCTCTGACATCTAACGTATTGACAACCCATGCTCCCAAATGATATAAATTGACACAGACAAATCCTTATCAAGGGGGTATTTTGCATACCTTCCTGATTTTGTTGTTCAATTGTCTGTGGATCATCCCAATCAATAAATAGTCATAACAGGCTCGGAAAAATGCCCGTTTTGGTCGTGGTGATCCCCCTACCCGAATTATTAATAATAATATACAAATCTTGTGACAAAAAGAGTATCCTGGGGTAAACCACAAAATATTAATCTAGAATCGCTAGACTTAGTCGAGGTTCAAAGAGAATCATTCGCCCAATTTATAGAGTCGGGAATCGGGGCGATAATAAACGAAGTTTCCCCAATTGACGATTTCACAGGCAAAAATTTTACCCTCACTTTTGGTAAGTACAGCTTCGGTAAATCCAAGCACACACCAGAAGAAGCTATTGAAAAAGGTAGAACCTACGATCTTCCTCTTAAAGTTGAAGCCACAGTTTTAAATAAACAAACAGGAACAAAAAACACCCAAGAAGTATTTTTGTGCGATTTACCAATGATGCTTGAAAAAGGCTCGTTTATCGTAAATGGCATTGAACGCGCGGTTGTTAACCAACTTGTTCGAGCACCAGGTGCTTATTACAGTGCAGAAATTGATCCTTCAACCGGTAAAGTTCTCTACAGTTGTGAAATCCGACCTATGCGTGGTTCATGGCTAGAATTCGCAATTACCAAAAACGACATTATAACAGTCAAGATAGACAGACGCAGAAAATTCCCAATGACCACATTCTTACGGGCAATCGGTTTTGCGCAAGACGAAGAAATCTGGAAACTGTTTGATCACACAAAAGATGAAAATTTCAGAAAGATTATCACAAATACTTTTGCAAAAGACACAACAACAAACACAGACGAAGCTCTTCTGGAAATTTACAGAAGAATGCGACCGGGAGATCACGTTATTTTAGACAATGCCAAAGTTCTTCTGGATAATATGTTTTTCAACCCAAGACGCTATTCACTGGGAAGAGTAGGCAGATACAAAGTAGAAAAACGACTAGCAACAATTAAGAAAAACCTTCCTAAAGAAGAAAGGTCAGAGGAAGAAATTTACACTCTCTCTCCTAATGATTTTGTAGCTGCAATTACCTACCTGTTCGATCTTATTGCAGGTCTGGGGAAAATTGACGACATTGATCATTTGGGAAATCGCAGAGTAAGAAGAGTAGGAGAACTTGTAGCAGATAACGCCTTTAGAATCGGAATTTTGAGGCTAGAAAGAGTCATTAGGGAAAGAATGAGCCTTACCCCAACAGATACTGTTCCGGCGCCTTCATCACTGATAAATGCCAGGCCGGTAATTTCTGCAGTTAATGAATTTTTCCGATCTTCACAGCTTTCTACTATTTTAGACCAGACAAATCCTCTTTCAGAGTT
Source organism: Candidatus Curtissbacteria bacterium (assembly GCA_030688205.1). GTDB lineage: Bacteria > Patescibacteriota > Microgenomatia > Curtissbacterales > GWA2-41-24 > 2-01-FULL-41-11. The sequence goes on from JAUYIQ010000036.1 coordinate 9,060, forward strand.
AGATAATCTAAGGCGCCTGACTGTTATGGGAACAGGTGGTATTGCCAGAGAACGGGCGGCATTTTCAATTCGTGACATTAACCATTCCCAATACTCAAGAATTTGCCCAATCAGATCTCCGGAAGGACCGAACATTGGTCTTGTTACTTATATGTCCCTTTACGCAAAAATAAACGATTACGGATTTCTGGAAGCACCATATAAAAAAGTAGTAAAAGATAAAAGCGGTAAATGTAGAGTTACAGAAGAAATAGTCTATCTGGCAGCAGACGACGAAGAAGATCATTACATCACCCACGCTCAGGTGCCTATGGATTCCAAAGGGTATTTTGTAGAGGACACAATTCCTGTTCGCTATCGGGGGGAATTTATGACAGCTCCTCAAAGCACTATTGAATACATAGACGTCGTTCCAAGGCAAATTGTTGGAACCTCAGCGTCACTTATTCCTTTTTTGGCTCACGATGAAGCAAACCGGGCTTTAATGGGAACTCACATGCAATGCCAGGCTGTTCCTCTTATTAATCCAAGCTCTCCAACTGTAGGAACTGGAATGGAGAGAGTAGTCGGAGAAAACATGGGTAGAGTTGTCACATCCCCGGGCACAGCAGAAGTAGTTTATGTGGACAGTAAAAAAGTTACTATCCGCACAAAAGAAAATGGTAAAAGCCGGGAAATTACGTATCCAATACAAAAATTTGCAAGATCCCCGCAAAGTACATGTTATTCACAAAGAGCAAGGGTCGAAGTCGCCCAAAAACTCGAAAAAGGAGACGTTTTAATTGACGGCCCGGCAACAGAAGACGGGGAACTTGCCTTAGGTCAGAATTTAAGAATAGCTTACATGAGCTTCGACGGTCTTGGCTATGAAGACTCAATTGTCATTTCCGATAAACTCTTTAAAGAGGACGCTCTCACTTCTATTCATATCGAAGAATATGAAACATCTGTTGTTGAAACAAAATTAGGACCGGAAGAAACTACACGGGACATCCCGAATGTTTCAGAAGAGGATCTCGCCAATCTTGACGAGAAAGGAATTATTGTAGTCGGTGCAGAAGTTGGACCAAATGATATTTTAGTCGGCAAAATTGCTCCCAAAGGTGAAACAGAGTTAACCGCAGAAGAAAGATTACTTCGTGCGATTTTCGGTGAAAAAGCAAGAGAAGTCAGAGATACATCACTTCGAATGCCCCATGGAGAAAAAGGAACTGTAATCGATGTCAAAATTCTTGCTCGCGACCGCGGTGACGAGCTTGAACACGGCGCTCTTTCCAAGATTTTTGTCAAAGTTGCTCAAATGAGAAAAGTTGTTGTTGGGGATAAGCTTGCAGGCCGCCATGGCAACAAAGGAGTTATTTCAAAAATCATCCCGGCTTCCGACATGCCTTACCTTTCAGATGGAACCCAAATAGACATCATAATCAGCCCCCTCTCCGTTCTTTCTAGAATGAATTTAGGACAACTTTTGGAAGCTCATCTTGGTATTGCAATCAGCCAGCTTAATTACAAAGTGGCTTTGCCGGTATTTGAACATATTCCAGAGGAAAAATTAATAGCAGAGCTTAAAGCCGCAGGTCTTCCTCAAGATGGTCGAATGGTTCTATGCGACGGGAGAACAGGATTACCTTTTGACAGACCAATTGTTGTCGGACAAGGTTACATTATGAAGCTAATTCATATGGTCGAGGACAAGACTCACGCAAGGTCCACAGGTCCATACTCGCTTATTACCCAACAGCCACTGGGAGGAAAAGCTCAAATGGGTGGCCAAAGGCTTGGAGAAATGGAAGTTTGGGCACTTGAAGCATATGGTGCAGCTTACACACTTCAAGAAATGTTAACAATAAAATCAGACGACGTTGTGGGAAGAGCCAAAGCATTTGAAGCTATAATAAAAGGAACAGAAATTCCTCAAGCCCTTATTCCTGAATCATTTAAAGTTTTGGTCAAGGAGCTTAACAGTCTCTGTCTAAACGTGCAGACGATTGGCGCAAAAACAGTAGAGGAAACAGAAATAGCAAAAACTGAAGCTGATATGGAAAAAGGAAGAGCACTTGCGCAAGCCGCCGGAGCAGAAATTGTTGCATCAGAAGCTGAAATCGAAAAACCGGGCAGTCCAATGGAACTGACGGATTAATAACTGTTAACTGTCAACAGTAAACCGTAAACCGATATGAACGAACTGATAGATTTTGAAGCATTGAGACTGACGATAGCATCTGGAGATGACATCAAAGCATGGTCGTTTGGTGAAGTCACAAAACCGGAAACAATAAACTACAGAACCCTAAAGCCTGAAAAAGACGGCCTTTTCGACGAGCGTATTTTCGGGCCGACGAAAGACTGGGAATGTTATTGTGGAAAATATAAAAGAATAAGATACAGGGGAATAATTTGTGACAAGTGTGGTGTCGAGGTAACCCAGTCAAGAGTTCGTAGAGAAAGAATGGGCCATATCACACTCGCTGCTCCAGTTGTTCATAATTGGTTTTTTAAGGGAAGCCCTTCAAAACTTGGTCTTCTGCTGGATGTTTCTCCAAGAAGTCTCGATGCAGTTGTTTATTTTGCTTCGCATATTGTAATAGACGTAGACGAGGAAAAGAAAAAAGCAGTATTGAAAGGTTTGGAAGATGAGTTAGAAAGAAAAAGAAAAGAACAGCAAAATGTTCTTAAGAAAAAAATAGACGACCTGGAGATTGAAAGCAAAAAAGAAGTAGCAGTCATTAAATCTAAAAAGACTGGTGCAAAAGAACAGTCAGACTTAAAAATCGAAGAAGCCCAGCTCACCATGAGGCATAAAACCGCAATGATGAGAGACGAAAATGCTAAAGAAGTTTCAAGACTTGAAGAAATCTACAAGAATATAACCAGTCTTGTTAAATCCATAAAACCCCTAGATCTTCTTTCCGAAGAAGAATATTTCAAACTTGGTGACTACAATGCTGACGAATTCGTAAGAGTGGGCATGGGAGCAGAAGCAGTATTGGCAGTTTTAGAAAAAGTTGATCTGGCAAGCTCCTCTGTGCATCTCAGACAGGAATTGACCAAAGCTTCCGGCCAAAAGTACATCAAAGCTGCCAAAAAATTAAGAGTTGTCGAAGGTATGAGAAAGGCCGGTATAGCGCCAAACTCAATGGTCATAAAAATACTCCCGGTTCTGCCACCGGATCTGCGTCCGATGGTTCAGCTTTCCGGAGGAAGATTTGCAACATCAGATCTCAACGATCTTTACAGAAGAGTAATCAACAGGAATAACAGGTTAAAAAAACTCATAGAACTTGGCGCACCGGAAATTATTTTAAGAAACGAAAAAAGAATGCTCCAGGAAGCCGTCGATGCGCTTATCGATTCTCAAAAAGTAAAAACAACCAGAGCATCGCAAGAACTTAGATCGCTTTCCGACATGCTTCGGGGAAAGCAGGGAAGGTTCAGACAAAACTTACTTGGGAAACGTGTCGACTACTCAGGGCGTTCAGTCATCGTTGTCGGGCCCGAACTTAATCTTAATCAAACAGGTATTCCTAAAGAAATGGCTCTTGAGATGTTCAAACCATTCGTTCTCCGCGAAGTCATTAACCGCGGATTTGCGCCGAACGTCAAAAGCGCAAAGCACTTTTTAGAAAGAAGAAGCGGGGAAGTATGGGACATTCTTGAAGAAATCACCAAAAATCATCCGGTACTTTTAAATCGTGCACCGACACTTCACCGACTGGGTATTCAGGCCTTTTATCCAATTTTGATAGAAGGTGACGCAATCAGAATCCACCCATGTATTTGTGCAGGCTTCAATGCAGACTTCGACGGTGACCAAATGGCTGTCCACGTTCCTCTTTCCGAAAAATCACAAGAGGAAGCAATCGGCCTAATGATGGCAGGTAGAAATCTATTGAGACCGGCAGACGGTTCACCGATTACTCTTCCAAACAAAGAAATGGCACTTGGAATTTATTACCTAACATCGATTGATTCAACAAAACAACCAGTTGAAAATGTTTTCCAAAGTGAGGAAGAAGTAATTCTTGCAACAAACACTAGAAAAATTGGCATGCGTCAACCAATCAAAGTTAAAATGGGCAAAGAAGTTTTGGAAACTTCTCCCGGAAGAGTCATTTTCAACAGTCTTATTCCAGAATCTCTCAGGTACATAAACGAAGCAGTTTCAGCCTCAATTATCAAAAAGATAATTGGCAAAAGCGTAGACTTTTTGTCAGAAGACCAGGTAATTGAACTTATAGACAGACTCAAAACCCTTGGTTTTGAAGGAGCAACGTTCTCTGGCCTTTCAGTTTCGGTTTTCGATTGTATGATTGTTCCAAGTAAGCCGGAAATTATCCAAAAGGCTGAAAAAGAGGTAAAAAATGTTGAGAAGAACTTCAAAATGGGTCTTATAACAAGAGAAGAAGAAAGAAGGCTTTCTCAGGAAGTCTGGTTGGCAACTACAAATGAACTGGCAGATCTAACATGGAGAAGTTTGCCGGCAACAAACTCCATAAAAATTATTTCAGACTCAGGTGGTTCCAGAGCAACAGCAGAACAGATTAAACAACTGGCAGCCATTCGAGGCCTTGTAACAGATCCATCAGGACAAATCGTACCTCTGCCCGTTAAATCTAACTTCAGAGAAGGTTTATCTGTTTTCGAATACTTCACATCAGCCCGTGGTGCTAGAAAAGGTTTAGCAGACAGGGCAATCAAAACTGCAGAATCAGGATATCTTACCAGAAGGCTAGTCGACGTAGCTCACGACGCAATCGTAAGATCCGAAGACTGCGGTACAAAACTTGGCCTTTTAGTTTCAAAGCAAGACAAACGGCAAGCCGCTCTAACATTTAGAATTACAGGTAGAATCGCAGCAAGCGACATTGCCCAAAAAGGCAAAAAACCTATTGTTTTAGCCGGTGAGGAAATAAATGAAGAAAAAGCAGAAGCTATCGAAAAAGCTGGAATAACTGAGGTAGTTGTCAGGTCCGTCTTAACTTGTGAAGCAAAACACGGCCTTTGTGCCAACTGCTACGGTCGAGATTTGGCAACCAGACAAAAAGTAACAATTGGAACACCAGTTGGTGTAATTGCCGCACAAAGTATTGGTGAACCGGGAACCCAGCTTACCATGAGAACCTTCCACACCGGAGGAATCGTTGGTCTTGATATCACACAGGGCCTTCCACGTGTCGAAGAACTTTTTGAGGCTAGAACACCTAAATTTGCAGCAAAGATTTCCGAAATAACCGGGAAAGTTAAAATCGAAGAAACTACAGAAGGTTATGTAATCAAAGTTAGAAGTACAAATCTTAAACCTCCGGTTGAAAAAGAATACTTCATTCCTCCAACATCGGAGCTTACGGTTGCAGATGGTGATTTAATAACTGCAGGAACGTCGCTCTCGTCAGGCTACCTCGACGTTAAAGAAATCCTGGCCATTTCCGGTTTAAGAAATGCACAGAAATATGTAATTGAAGGTGCCCAGGAAGTTTACGAAAGTCAGGGTGTTCCAATTAACGACAAGCATTTTGAAGTAATAGTCAGAAAAATGAGCGAAAAAGTTAGAATCGAATCATCTGGAGACACAGCATTATTGCCGGGTGAATTGGTAGACAAGAACAGGTTTGAACAAGAAAATTCCAAGATTCTTGCAGAAGGCGGAGAACCGGCTACAGCTCAAATTGTTATCCTTGGGATAACAAGAGCAGCCCTATACACCGAAAGCTTCCTGTCAGCAGCCTCTTTCCAGGAGACAACCCATGTGTTAACAGATGCCGCAATCGAAGGCAAAACAGACTACCTATTGGGCCTAAAGGAGAATGTAATCATTGGTAGGCTAATCCCCTCAAGCAAAGAAAGAGCTGGAATTAACGAATCCTAATAGTATATAATTTCCACCTATGCCAACTGTAAACCAGCTAATTCGAAAAGGCCGAAAGGCAAAAATCAAAAAAATTGGTTTAACCGGTCTGCGTCGTGCTTATAACTCACGAACCAACCGTTATGTTTCCTATCCTTCAGGTCAAAAGCGGGGAGTATGCGTTATTGTCAAAACTATGACTCCAAGAAAACCAAATTCAGCACTTAGGAAAGTCGCCCGTGTCAGGTTGTCAAACAAACAGGAAATAACAGCATATATCCCGGGGATTGGTCACGAGCTGGCAGAACACTCTGTGGTTCTGGTTCGGGGTGGAAGAGTTAAAGATTTACCGGGGGTTAAGTATCACATCATCAGGGGAAAGTTTGACACCACTGGTGTTTCAAACAGGAAACAAGGAAGATCTCTTTACGGAACCAAGAAATCCGGTGCCACAACTGGTGCCCAGGCAGCAGCAACCGTTGGTGCACAAGCAGCCGCAGCACAGCCACCAACAGAAGGAGCAGTCTAAATGCCAAGAACAGGTAAAATTCCAAAGCGTCAAATAGAAGCGGATCCATTAAACAACAGCCAAACTGTTGCAAAATTGATCAACAAACTAATGTACGACGGCAAAAAATCCGTTGCACAAAAAGCAGTTTATGGAGCTTTTGATATTATCCGGGCAAAAGGAGAAGACCCTGTTGCTACATTTGAAAAAGCGCTCGATAACATTACTCCTAAAATGGAAGTTAAGCCCAGACGTGTTGGAGGAGCTTCTTACATGGTTCCGACAGAGGTCCGCGGCCCCAGACGCCAATCACTTGCAGTCACTTGGCTTATTGCAGCAGCCAGAAGCAGGTCACCCAAAGAAATAGAAAAAACCAAAAACCTTCCGCCAATTGCAGCCAAGCTTGCAATCGAAATCATGGAAGCAGCCCAAGGCACAGGCAAAGCTGTTGGGAAACGAGAAGAAATGCACCGCGCAGCCGAAGCCAACAAAGCATTTTCTCATTTTCGATGGTAAAATACCGCTTCAACCTCGCTAAATACTCCGCTTTATAGCTTAGTACTTAATAAAGCTCTTGATCTTCTATTGGTTATGTTAAACTTCTAGAAGAGGTTCTCATCCTTTGACAAAGTTGGTGGATCTTCACGCCTTAGGATATACTTTTCTTTTTTATGTTCCTATTTTTTGGATCGGGGCAATTTTTGGTCCATTGGAACACCCTTTAAGAGCTGATAGTTTCCTCATTACTTGGATTGCAACAATATTCTATCTGGTTATAGGATTAGCCTTGATTGCTGGAATAATTGCTTGTTTAAAAGACACCCTTAAGTCGCACAAACTTACGATTCGATCTTTTTTCGCTACTTTTATGACTGCACTAGCCATTCATGCATTGGGTTTAACTTTATTAGTTCTTCTACTTGCAAAAAAGGATGGCTGAAATACATTATGCAGAAGATGAGATACATCGGTAACACTTCCGAACACCAATTGAGTATATTGATACCCACCTACCCATCGGAGTGTTATCGATGTCCCCATCTTGTACACATTATTGCAACTTCGAGACCTTTAATATATAATTCGCCCTTATCCTAAAGAAAGCAGACTTCGAAGATCAGCCTAACTAAAGCTAAAATCGGGACAGAAAATAGTCCTTGTGTAATATGACTGTTTTCTGCTTAAATAAAATTTGTTGTTGAATTAATGTTTACACTATTTACCCCGAATGAAATGAGGGGAGGAAGGAACTGACGAAATGCAAACTAAAACACAAAAAATAAAATATCTAAGAAAAAGACTCGAAGAGCTTGAAAATGTAAAACTCAAGGATGCGCTTGCCAAATATGGCGACGCATTCCAGGAGTCTGGTGCAGCCTGGAACGAAAATGCAGCCTGGGAGCTTGCAGACGAAGAAGTTTCAGTTCTGCGTGCTATGGTTGTTGAAGTTAAAAAGGAAATACGAAATCTGGAACACCCGCTTGGTGGTCAAACCTTCTCAGACAAAAATTCAAAATAATTCAATATGCCGGCTGACGCAAAGAACAGATTATATCCACTTGACCGTATCCGAAACATCGGCATTATCGCCCATATCGATGCTGGCAAAACCACAACAACCGAGCGTATTTTGTATTACACCGGAAAATCCTACAAACTCGGCAATATCGACGAAGGAACA
>JAUYIQ010000062.1 GCA_030688205.1 Candidatus Curtissbacteria bacterium
GTGATTGTCGCGGCGAAGAAAAGTGCAGTAGCAAGCCCGTTACCAATTGCAGTGATAACATCAAACTCGTATTTTCTAAACTGCAGAATGGCTATCAAAGCCAGTGTCAGAACAAAAAAACCCAAAAGATAATTATTTTGGAAATCCAAAGCCAGCATATACGCATTTCTACCGTCTGCCGTTTGGGTTTCCCAGTTAAATACGCCCAGTAGAATAATGCTTGAGTACGAAGCTTGAAGAACATAGCGCAGAATTTGTTTAATGCCCGCGCTTTGCTTGGAAGCGACAGTAAGTATCATCGGTGCAATAAGAAAAATTACCGGAAGGATTAGCAGACCGAAGTTGGCAGTCATAGACAATTTTAGTTTATTCCCGAACGCTTGTCGGTGTCAAAATATTTTGTAGAAAATTACTATCTTGACATTCGGTTTTTATTCGGGTATAAGTATATTATCTTCTATTTTAAGAATCGGTAAAGAGTATTTAGGGGAGGAGGTGAGCAAGAGACATGGAAACGAGTAAGAAAAAGAGTTTTTCTCCAAAAAGAGTAAAATCTTCACACTTTAGAGTAGCCAACAGATCTTATTTTTTGGATATTAACCTTGCCTCAAATGACAAGAAGTATCTTAAGATCACAAGATCGTTGTTTATGGGCGAAGGAAACGACAGAAAGTATGATTCTGTGGTTATCTTCCCTGAAGATATTGAGGGTTTTCAAAAAAGCTTGAAGGAAGTTGTTAGTTATATTAACTAAACAATAATCACGCCGGCGTGCATTGACTTTTGTAATACATTGTAATACACTATGACTAGAATAATTGTTAGAGAACTAATTTGGGATAAGTGGAACAAAGAGCATATAAAAAGGCATGGAGTTACCATTGACGAGGTTGAAGTTGTCGCAAGAAATATACTTACTCATAAAAAGGCTAAACAAGAAAGGTATTTAATAATAGGTAGAACTGGCTCAAGAATTATCACTGTAATCATTGATAGAAAAGGAGTTGGAATTTATTATCCGGTAACGGCAAGAGATGCAGCAAAAAAAGAAAGGAGAAAAGTTTATGAAAAAGAAAAAAAGAAAATTGCCTGATTTTAATAAAATGAGTTATGAGGAGGAAGCTACATGGTGGGATACTCACGATTTGGGAGACTACTGGGGTGAATTTAAAGACGTTGACATTGTTTTTGATTTAAAAAAACCAAGAGACGAGACTTTAATCGTGCGTCTTCAAAAGGATATTAAGGATAAGTTAGAACTCGTTGCTAGAAACAGAGGCATAAACATGTCAACCTTGGCTCGTATGTGGCTTTTGGAAAAACTGCGGGAATCACAGGCAAAGTAGAGTAAGAGTGGTTGGCGAAAAGGAAATTTGGTATGGTGCAATAATTGTGGGAAAATTTTGGAAGTATATTTTTCTTGCCCTTATCGCCTTCAATCTTATTTTGGCTTCGTGGTATGTTCTTCACGGTGATCTTTACACTCATTCTGATATCTCCCGAGACTTTTTACTGTTAAATGAAATTTCAGAAAAGAAAATAGTTCTTATTGGACAGAGAGCCGGTATTGATCAACTGTTTCATGGTCCGCTTTGGCTTTATTTAAACTTCCCGGCATATTTTCTGGGCGGGGGTAATCCTGTTGCCGTAGGTTGGTTTTGGATACTTTTAATTGCTGTTTTTTTGGTTGGCTCCTTTTATATTGCCCGAGATTTATTAAACGAAACTGCAGCTTATTTTTATGTTCTTCTACTGTCCATTTTTCTTATAAGTCATGCTAAGGATATGAGTCATCCCATGGGTGTGCTGTTTACTTCGCCGTTTTTCTTCTGGGCTTTTTATAAATACGTAAAAACTTTAAAAGTGAAATATCTTGCCATAAGTGTTCTTTTATCGGGTGTTTTAATTCAATTTGAAATGGCCGGCGGATTACCATTTTTGGCGCTTTTTGCATCATTTTCTGCATATTTGATAGTAAAACACCGTAAATTGGAACATTTTTTGGCGTTTTTGATACTTTTTCTGCCGATTTCGACATTTATTTTATTTGATATTACTCATAGTTTTGTACAGACCAATGGATGGATTAATTTTCTGAGTGAGAAGAGTACCCAGCAGAATTATTTAAAGATTCTTGGTGAGCGATTTAATTTCATAATCTCAGCAGGGACCTCTTTCCTGTTTGTTTTCAAGCATGACTGGAAGCTAATGGATTTTGCGAACAGACTAATATCTATTACATTTTTCGTTTTGGTAGTTTTTTTAACTCGTAAAAATGTTCACAGAACTTTGTTTGCACTTTTTCTGTATTTTTATTTTGGGTATTTTTTTATCGCATCCCTGAAGCACGGTGCGCTTCTTATACATCAGGCTTTTGTTTTAATACCCCTGGTATTTTTAGCTTTTTGCGCACTTATAACAACTAAATATAAGCATCTAATTACCGTTCTTTTTGTAGGGATTGTTCTTGCGAATGAAATAGCTGCTATTGAGTACGTACGCGCTGCGGCGGATTTTAGGGGAAAGAGCGAAAACTCGTGGAATTTTCTACACAAGATGGAAAGAGATATTTTTGAAAGTTCGGACTTGGAGTTTGGATATTTTACTTATTCACCGGACGCGTTTTCCTACCAGTCTAAATCGGCGATGGTTTATGGAAGTCGAGAATTTCCCAACAAGCGCGTTTATTACTTTGAGAAGAAACCTGTGACTTATTTAGTTTTAGCCCCTACTGCCGTTAATGATCCTTGGGCAAAGTATTTTAAAGCAGATTGGTGGACGCAAAATACTTTGCACATTTACAAAAAACCTCAAAGTGCGATTGATTATCCAAATGGATACAGAGTGGAAAGATATGAATTAACTCCAGAGGAAATCGCAGTTCCCTGGGAGAAATCTACAGATACCGGAATTCACTTTAGGTAATATTGGTGTTATGCAAATGTTAAATGAAATACGTATGGATCTTGAAAAGTTGAAAGATCCGCAGAGGGCAAAAGATTCTGAATGGTTTTTTAAAACAGGTCCCGGACAGTACGGCGAGGGTGATATTTTTTTAGGGATAACAGTTCCCAAACAGCGTGAAGTTGCCAAAAAGTACTCAGATTTAAGCCTTTCCGATATCCAAAAACTTCTTCTTTCCAAAATTCATGAACACAGGTTTGTTGCTTTGGCAATTCTGGTTAATAAATTTAAGAAAGCAGACAATTTTCAAAGAGAGGAAATCTTTGATTTCTATATAAAAAATGCCAAAAATATTAATAACTGGGATCTGGTAGATTCGAGCGCGCCGTACATAGTAGGGGAATACTTGGCAGGTCGCGGAAAAGCGATTTTGTATAAGCTGGCTGGTTCTGGCAATTTATGGGAGAGGCGAATTGCTATTGTTTCTTCTTCTGGATTTATAAAAAGAGGGGAATATGAGGACACTTTTGCAATTAGTGAGATTTTACTTTCTGACAGTTGCGATCTGATCCACAAAGCAGTTGGTTGGATGCTGAGAGAAGTTGGTAAAAGAAATAGCGGTGAGCTTGAGAAATTTTTGAAAAAACATCAAAAAAACATGCCCAGAACTATGTTGAGGTATGCAATTGAAAGGTTTGATGTAAACAAAAAACGATTTTACATGGCTAAATGACAAGATTTCTCATTCTTGTTCTAGTTCTTTTTTTGGCTGCCTACCTTAGACTTAATAGTTTAAGCAAGAATCCCCCCGGTTTTTATGCAGACGAGGCTTCTGTCGGATTTAATGCATATAAAATTCTGACAACCGGTCGTGACGAGCATGGAAAATTGATGCCCGTATTTTTTGAAGCATTTGGTGAATACAAGAATGCGTTTGCAATTTATCCCGTAGTTCCATTAATTGCCGTTTTTGGCGTCACCGAAACATCTGTGAGGCTTGCCCAGGTTATCTTCGGGCTTTTAGACATTCTCCTTATATTTTTTCTGGGTAAAGCTTTATGGAGTAGTGCAGTTGGGTTCATATCTGCTTTTGTTTTGGCAATTTCTCCGTGGCATGTTCACATAAGCCGTTTTATTATCGAAAGCCACAATGCCTTTTTACTTTTTGTTATGGCCGGAGTGCTTTTTTTAGTTCTTGCTAAGAAAAATAATTGGAAAACTTATTATTTAGTTTTGTCAGCCATATTTTTTGCTCTGTTGTTTTATACATATTTTGCCACAAGAATTTTTACGCCCATATTTTTAATTGGACTCTTGTTTTTTTGGAGAAATGACTTTTTAAAGCTTTTCAAGAAATACCCAAAAAGGGCATATTTGGGCATATTTCTTTTCCTTTTTATTTTGATTCCGTTTGTTTTGCATATGGCAAGCGGGAAGGGTTTGATAAGATTCAATCAGATTTCCACCAAAAACAATTTTACCGGTAGTCTGAATCTTTACTTGAAACATTTTGATCCTAAGTTTGTCTTTGTTTATGGTGATTCAGATTATCCCGGCCAGCAGATAATTAGGCACTCAGTTTCCGGTATGGGGCTATTTTATAAGTGGCAGCTGCCGTTTTTTGCGGCTGGACTCTTGTTTCTGATTTTTGCCGGGAAGAAAGAAAAAGATGCAAGAATAATTGTCTTTTTGATGCTGGCTCTTTATCCATTAGGAACTGTTGTTTCGGATGCCACAACCCCATTTGCCACGAGATCCGTAATTGGAATTGTCCCATATTCGCTTTTAGTGGCGTACGGAATTTGGAGAGTTTTTGGAGCTTTAAAGATCGCACCTCTTAAGTTAATCCTTGTAATTCTGATTGGTTTTGCGAGTTTTTTTTACTTAAACCGGTTCTGGCAGCTTTATAAAACTTACGAGAATAGAGCGTATGGATATGCCGGATTCCAGTACGGTGCGCGCGAAATTGTCGAATATTTTTTGAGTAGTGATTATCAAATTAAGATTTTAGAAAGTGGGTTTGATGGGGCGCAGGCTTATTTGAATTTTTATAGCATGGGCAATTGTGCAGGATGCTATGTTTCTGATCCTGCGTATACCGATGCTTCTGTCAGAAAACTTATAGCAGTTTCTGTCGATAACTTGGATGCTTTTGGCAGCAGGTATGAGGGACTGGTTGTAAAGAAGATATATTATCCTGATGGGCGCGAAGCGTTTTATATTTTTGAAGCTACTTCTTTGAATTCCTTATAGAGTAGCTACATTGCACCAGTTGAGAACGACATGAAGGTGTAGCCGTTTTTCGTTTCCTCGATTTTTGGATTTTTCAATTCTCGCGGTAGGTTATTTGGGTTGGGAGTAATTATCCAAGTTTTGTTTTGCGTTTTAAGAAACTGAGGAAGATTCGGGTAGTCGAGGATCCACCATTCACCGGGCTTGCCGCCGTTTTTCTGGACCATGAAGACTGCATTGTGATCAGAATAGTAAAGAAATGAAGTGAAGTCATGATCGTCTAGAATAACGGTGTCTTCTTTTGGAATTATGTCTTTTGCATGCTTGCCCAGAGTAGCGCCTATTTTTGAGCGGTCCGGAAATTTGTTTTCGATTCTTATCACAACAACAGTTTGTGCAATCACAAAAACGGCTATCATAAAAACTGTGATTTTAGGCCAAACCTTTAATAATTTTGAGGCCAGATATCCAATTATTATTGCAACCAGGGGATAAGCGGGGAGATTGTACCAGCCAAGCTTTTCGGAGAGAAAGGACAGAGGAATAATAAAAAGAAAAATAACTACTACAAACGAATGTAATATTTTTTTGTCCTCTGCTGCTATTTTTCTAATTTTTAGCGCTGAGATTATAACCAGTATCCACCACAGGCCCACGTCTTTTACCAAATCCGCTACGTAACTTAAGGAGAAAGACGAAGCTGGCGATTGGAGCAGGTTATTGCCCGGATTTAGGATGTACCACTCGACAAACGGTTTGGCGAATTTTATTGTTCCAAGCAGGTACCACCATATGGAAGAAAATAGTGCAGCCAGAGCGATAAATGCTAAGTTTTTTGGAAGTTTTTTTGTCGTAAACTGCGCATATAGAGTGATTAGAAGCGCAGGAAATAACCCAAGAAACCAACCTTTTGTTAAAAACCCCAGACCCAAAAAGATTCCGCAGATGACAGAAAACATTTTTGACTTTTCTGATTTTAAATAGCTGTAAAAACTTAATAAGAAAAGGCAAACAAGGAGTCCGTCTAAGTTGCCGTGGGCGAAGCGGATAACAACTTGCCCCAGCGTCAGAAAAACTAATGCAGATAGCAAACCACAAACAGGGTTAAATAGTTTTTTGCCAATAAGATAAACAAGAAGTGTTGCAATAGCTGCTGCTGTCGCTGAGACAATTCTTGTTTGCCATTCCCCCGGACCGAATAATTTAAAAAAAGGTAAGGAGAGCCAGAAATAGAGTGGTGGTTTGTCGAAATAATACTGGCCGTTCCAGAAAGGAACCATATATCCATAGTTTCCACTGGCCATGTTCTTGATAATTTCCCCATACCAGGCTTCGTCCCAGTTCCGAAGAGGATAGTTGCCAATATTTCGAAAAAAGACGACTGCGGCGAGAAAGAAAACTGCAAGTTGTGCAAGCATAGAGGTATGTTAGCGCAACTTAATTATGGTAGCAATTAAATCGGCGGTAAACATATGGCCTTCTTGTGAAGGATGAATACCGTCGTGACTGCTGACTAGCGTGCTATCGCCCCAGTTACCGCTTACTTTGGATTTGTCGAAAGCGTCTATTGCGGGAATACCCAGATTTTTAGATAAATTGACTGCGTTTTGCAACTGTTCGATGATGTGTGAAGCATGAGTGCTCGCAATATCTTCCGGCCAGTTGATTCCACCAGGGCCTTTACCAAAGCCAGTTTTAAGAGGTGCAATTTCTGCAAGCATATAAACAGTGCTGCCGGTGTTTTTAGCGCGATTCACAAGATCTGTGAGAGTTAGCCAATGACGATCCCGGTCATGTGTCGGGAACGGATTATAGGCAAATGAGGCAATTATCATAATGTCCGGTTTGACTTGAGAGATAGAAGGAAAGTTTCTGGTTTGATATGTGAATGGCTGGTCGAATCTTGCTAAACCATCGGCAACATTTTGGCCGCCAATTCCATAGTTGTAAAGCTTGAAGTTTGTTTGAGGATAACGAGCTTTTAAGCTGGCGTCCAGATATTCCAGGTTTTCTCCCATTGTGTCTACCATCGAATCTCCGAAAATTGCTATTGAGTATGTAGACTTGGAGAGTTTGGGGATAGGGGTTGGAGAAGGTGAAGGGTTTGTGGGTGTCTCAACCGGAGTAGGTGTTGGGCTTGGAGAAGGAGACTGAGTGTTTACAGATAGAACCCGCGAATTTTTTGGTGGATGAATTAGATTGTAGCCTACGAACGGAATAACGATTAAAAGAGTGAGAATGAGGATAGGCAGAGGATTTTTAAGAAGTCGCAAAAGCACGCCGTTTTAATATTAACAGATGGCTCTACTATTTCTGTTTGTGCTGTGGTAATTTAATCAGTAATGAATCAGACCAAAGTAAATAATCTGGAGGCTCTTGCTAAATTGGTTCGCTTCTACATATTACGGATGAGTACAAAAGCCGGTTCCGGCCATCCGACTTCTTCGCTTTCGGCAGCAGATTTAATGACCGCTCTTTTTTTTGGCCATCTTAAGTCGGGGTTTGACCATGTCATTTTTTCTAAAGGTCATGCGTCTCCTCTTCTATATGCACTTTACACAGCAGCAGGAGAAATTTCAGAAAGTGAGCTTGATACGTATCGTAAATTCGGAAGCATTTTGGAAGGGCATCCTAATCCCCGCTTTAAATTTGCGGAAGTTGCAACAGGCTCTTTAGGTCAAGGACTTTCCGTGGGGGTTGGCATGGCACTTGGAATGAAACTGGAAACTGGAAACTGGAAACTGGAAACTGGAAAAGTTTACGTTTTGATGGGGGACAGTGAGGTTAGTGAAGGTTCTGTTTGGGAAGCAATTCAAATAGCTGCTTATTACAAGCTTAACAATCTGGTTGGAATTGTCGATGTGAATCGACTTGGTCAGAGTATGCCGACTATGTTAGGGTGGGATGTTGAGACTTATGCCAAGAGGATCGAATCTTTTGGATGGGATGTGCATGTTGTTGACGGGCATAATTTCGGCGAGATTAATACAACTTTTGGAAAGCTAGGGAAATCCTCAAAGCCCCAGATGATTATTGCCAAGACCATTAAGGGGAAGGGAGTTTCATTTTTAGAGAATAAAGAAGGTTGGCACGGCAAGGTACTGAACGAAGAACAGTTTGAGGAAGCGGTGAGGGAGTTGGGAGAGGTGGATAGGATGATGAGGGGGAAGATAGCTCCACCTAACGGTGGAGCACTCAAAACTCAAAACTCAAAACTCAAAACTGTAAATACAAAATACAAAATACTTAATACGGAATACAAACTCGGGGAGGAAGTTGCGACAAGAAAAGCTTATGGGGAAGCACTTGCAAAACTGGGCGATATCAACTCTGATATTGTTGCTTTGGATGGGGAAACAAGCAATTCAACCTATTCTGAAATTTTTAGGGAAAAACATCCCAGTAGATATTTTGAAATGTTTATTGCCGAACAAAATATGGCAGGTGTTGCTTTGGGTCTTTCCAAGCGCGGCAAAATTCCTTTCGCCTCCACGTTTTCGGCTTTCATGACTCGGGCCTTTGACCAGGTGCGAATGAGTGCATATTCGCTAGGAAATGTTAAATTTGTGGGTTCACACGCCGGAGTTTCGATTGGTGAGGATGGTCCGAGCCAAATGGGTCTTGAAGATATTGCAATGTTTCGAGCAGTTTTTGGGAGCGTCGTACTGAACCCTTCAGACGCAGTCTCCTGCGCAAAATTGACAGCAGAGGCGGCAGCACACGAAGGGATTGTTTACATAAGAACTGCAAGACCTGCAACACCGGTTATATACGAAAATACGGAGGAATTCAAAATCGGAGGAAGTAAAATGGTCAGGACCAACAAAGCCGACAAGTTAACAATTATTGCCTGTGGAGTTTGTGTACACGAAGCCATTGGTGCTTGTGATTTATTAAAAGGGGACGGAGTTAATGTTCGTGTTTTAGACGCATATTCCATTAAGCCGTTAGACGAGAAAGTAATAAAAGAAGCTGCTAGTGAAACCAATAATCTAGTTTTAACCGTTGAAGATCATTATTTTGAGGGAGGGTTGGGAGATGCTGTTTTGAATGTATTTTCTCAAAGCGGTTTAACCAAAGTATATAAGTTGGCAGTTTCCAAAATGCCGATGTCCGGCAAAAGCTCAGAGCTTTTGGGATTTGAGGGAATATCTTCTGTGGCTATCTACAATAAGGTTAAAGAGTTATTAAATTTTACTTCAAGCAGACAGATTTCCGAAATGTAATTTAGCTCTTTGTTCTTCCTGATTGTTTGCAGCAAACTGGATGCCCTGTCTTGATAAAAGAGCTATTTTTTCTATCAAACTGCGAGCCAAAGAGACATTCGAACGCGAAAGGTTATCAACTAAGATTTCAGGGCCACCAGTCAAACTTTTAATATGAATGTGACCGAAAAAAGGGCCGACAGAACCTACAATACAGGCAATATCAGTTGCCATTATTGAATTAACAGTTTTCATCCAAAATCCATTGTTGATTATGTGAACTATTCTTAAGTTCTCTACCACCAGCTCATCGGGGAAAAGTGTCAGAGGGAATATTTGTCTAAATTTTCCCAGTACCTGCGATTTGCCATTAGTTGAACTCGGTTTTGCATTTTGGGCTTGCTCTAATCGCCATATATTTGATTGTGCTAAATATCTCATACGTCACCTCCTTTTCTACTTGAACTTTATCCAAGAAGGCAACTTTAGTATTACTGTAAGCTTGCGCAAATTTAATTTCAGTAATATTTGTTACAGTGCCTGCTGTTCGTTTGTAAGAAAAATTACAATTTTTTTGTGAGGTAGATTACTGTGTGCTAGAATAGCGGCGTGAAGAATTCAGAGCTTCACGAGCTAGATAAGATCTTTCGTAAACTTAAGCCAATCCATTTTAAGCGGGGGGAAATAATTATAAGAGCCGGAGATGCTCCTCCCGGCATTTTTTATCTTAAAAGCGGTTATGTCAAGGTTTATTCTGTTTCCAGAAGCGGTGAACAATTAACCCTAATAATTTTCAAACCCGGAGATATTTTCCCCGTTTCCTGGGCAATTAACAGTACCAAAAACGAATATTTTGCGGAAACTATGACA
>JAUYIQ010000051.1 GCA_030688205.1 Candidatus Curtissbacteria bacterium
TAACCAATTTTTAATAAAATATGCATCATCCGATACCCCCCATGCCCATCTTTTTTCCTGTTCATAAAAATTAACTAAAGACTTAAAATAAGTTGTAGATTCTGCGGCATCTGCCAAAGCCGGTAAAAATATAGGGTTAACTTCAACTTTCCCGTCTTTTGCAAAATAACTCTTAAAAAACAATCGAAAATCTTCAGGAATAACATCAACGTCCCAATAACCAATATCATCTAAAAGTTTCATAGAAAGCGAGTACATCGAAAAGTTTATAAGTTTATCAGTCCTACTGTTTTGACCGGTATGCCAGACAGAACCCAAACTGTTCATGACACGGATAGGTACAGGAACTTTCCAGATGTTGTTGTAGTGCAGAATAACCGGTTGCCAGAATAAAAGGTGCCTGTTTTCACTAGTCAAAAATTTATATGTCAAACAAGCAAGAAACTTCTCATGCAAAATACCGTCCGCATCTTTAGAAGTTACGGTCATATATTCTATGTCTCGCCTTTGACGGTCTACTATTATCTTTTTCGCATATTTTCCGGCATAAGCTTCATTAGAAGATTTACCTTTAACCTCCCCTGCAAGATCAGGGTGGAATGTAATCAATAAATTCGCAAAATCACCCTTAAACTTTTTCTCAAGCGCCCTGGCTTTTTCGTGAGCTTGCTTACCCTCCCTTTCCTCAAAAGCAACAACTACAGAAATTTGTTTCTTTGGCATATCCTGCTTTGCGATAGATTCAACCCCTTTTTCAATGGTTTTTAGCGGCTCCATGTATGTGGGGATAACTACTACATGATGAACCCGACTAAAACCGGGTAGTTTTTTAGCATCACTTATCCAGTTGTACTGTTTGGAAGCATTCATCTTCATGTGCGAAACCAAAGCCGAAATTGCAAACGACCCCGATTTATAAAACCACAAAACGTCAAAAAGAATTATGTAATAGGCAACATAATGAGGAATCCAAAACGATCCCCAAACAGGGAAAAGTATTAAAGTCCACGAAAAAGTCCCCGGCAAAATTTCCAAAAACCGGTGAACCTGACGATCGTACTTTTCTACAAACCTTTTAAGCATTAGAAACTAAACAATCTCCCCGCGTTTACACTCGTAACACTTGCCACTTGCGAAACGGGAAGATTACGAAGGCGGGCAATAAACTGAGCGATTATTTTAACATTTTTAGGCTCGTTTTGTCGAAAGACCCGCCGATTACGCTCCTCTAGCCGTGTACGAATAGTACTGGAAAGGCGAGAGGTAAGTTTAGGCGGGCGACCACTTCTTATAGGTTCTGGTGTTAGAAACGGAGAATCTGTCTCCAAAAGCATTTTATCAAGCGGCATCCTTCTGGCAACATCCTGAATATCAACAGCGTTCTTAAACGTTACAATTCCGGAAAAAGAAATATAAAATCCAAGATCTATTGCCCGCTTTGCCGCCTCCCAATCTCCGGTCCAGCTATGGAATACACCATTTGCAGTCAGCTGTCTGCTGTAAGCTGTGAGCAACTGGAATGTTTCTTCCCACGCATTCCTGCAATGAACAACCAGCGGCAACCTCAACTCCGCCGCCAGTTTAATCTGCACCTCAAACAACTCTTTTTGAAATCCCCTTTCTTCATCATTGGTAACTGGTCTCTGGTCACTGGCAACTAAATGTATATCGAATCCACACTCTCCGATTCCTACTATTAGTTTGTCATTCTCGGCTTGGTCGAGAATCTTTCTCAGCTCATCTATGCACTTATCCAACCCACCAAATTTTTCAACGTCTCCCTTCCCATCCTGCGCATGTATTCCAACTGTTGCATAAATCTGCATTTCCTTTTTTTCTGTCATTCTGGCTTGTCCAGAATCTTTACTAGTTGAGTACTTTTCTGCAATCTCAACACTTTTCCTACTTGCTTCAACCGAGGTCCCAACGCAAATAATTTTATTAACTCCTGCCTCTTTGGCTCGCTCAATCCAAACCACAGGATCATTAGCAAAATCTAGGTGGGTATGCGTATCAACAAAAGTCATTAAATCCTCGGGAATAATGGTTTTTCAGCGGATATTTTTCCGGTGAACTGATCCATAATTTTCTGAGAAGTTTGGGGCAAAAATGGTCCTAAGTTAAAAGCGATTTCCCTGATTTCCTGCGCAATTGGAGTGATCGATTTTTTAAGTTCAGTCCCTTCCAGCTCCCACGGCTTTTCTTCATTTATTCTTTTATCGAGAACTGATACATCTTCCCAAAGCCCGATCAGCGCGTGGTCAAACCTGAAATTACCAAGGTTATCCGCAACTACTTTTTTGAAAGTAAAATTCTTTTTTGGAGGCAAACTCAGACTTGTGTCGCTTGCCAATCTTGCAACTCTTGCTACTAAATTGCCCAAACCGTTTGCCAGCTCTCCATTGTAAAGTTCGCGGAATCGGGTTAAGGAAAAATCGCCGTCCCCCCATGCTGGAATCTCGCGCAGCAAATAAAACCGTACCGCCTCTACCCCATATTTCTCCACTAAATCAAACGGGTCAATCGTGTTTCCCAAAGATTTAGAAATTTTCTGCCCGTCAACCGTTATATATCCATGGACAAATTCACAATTAGGCAATGGCAGCCCTGCAGACGCAAGCATTGCCGGCCAGTAAACAGCATGAAAGCGGATTATGCCCTTACCAATAACGTGTAATTTATTTGAATTTTCAACCCAATATTTTTTATATAAGTGTTCATCTTTTCCAAAACCCAATGCAGTTAAATATGTTGCCAGAGCGTCGAACCAAACATACATCACCTGAGATTCATCTCCGGGTACCGGTACGCCCCATCCATGTGCCCGCTCAACAGATCTGGAAATACTGAAATCCTCCAGCCGCTGTTTTATAAAAGAAAGAACCTCATGCTTTTTTGTCTGTGGAACGATTTTTAGTTCATCTTTTTCAACTAAATCCTCAAGCCACTTTTGATAATTGGAAAGTTTGAAGAAGTAATTTTCTTCTTCCACCTCTTCGATATTGCTATGACCATCCGGGCATTTACCACCAATAATCTCGGCTGGTGTATAAAAAGCTTCGCAACCAACACAATAAAGTCCCCTGTAGCTTTTTTTATAAATGTCTTCTTTTTTGCAAAGTTTCCATAGTTTCTGCGCTCCGGCAAAATGGTGCTCAAGACTTGTTCTATTAAAAACATCCCAGGTGATGTTCAGTGCAGGCGCAAGATTTTCAAAAAGCTTTGCGTTTTTTTCAACAAGTTTTTGCGTAGGAATTTTTTCGGCCTCTGCAGCTTGAACGTTTTTCAAGCTGTTCTCATCGCTTCCCGAGGCAAAACAAACATCAAAGCTCAACGCTCGATAAAATCTAGCAAGGGCATCAGCCTGCACCACTTCCAGTGCAAACCCGACATGCGGTGCCGCATTAACATAAGGGATAGCTGTAGTAATGTAAATTTTCTTTTGCATAGTAGCCATAATTATAGCTGTATCTTTGACTCTGTACAAAGAAAATGAAATGATGAAAGTGTGCGTAGAGGTTACTTAACTCCACCGGTAATTATCATTCTAGGTCTCATCTGCTTTTTTGTCGGGCTTGCATTATTTCTCAACGCACGACTATTTAATAATTTTTAGCTTAAGGATTTGGTGATGGTGAAGGCGATGGTTGTGGATAAACCTGCGGGCAGGATGCACAGAAACCTTCTTTACTATAAATATCGGAAATCACAATTTCTTCCCGCTCTTCTGCATTTTCAGATCCTGCGGGTACAATCTTACCGCTTGTTTTATCCACCCAAACCTTGGCTTTGGTAAAAGTATCCTTCTTCGGTTCTGTGCCAACTAGAAAGTATTCAAAACGCCCTCCGCACCCCTCACTCTTAAGTCCTCCGGTCACCGAACAAACTTCCATACCCTTCACACCAGAAGGAACTTTAAAAGATTCGTTCACTTTATCCTTCAAAATGTTAGTCATAATGCTGTTCCAAATTGGTGCAGCGCCCGTAACACCGGAAGCAAGATTCTGATTCATTGGTTTGTTGTCATTATTGCCAACCCAAGAAGCAACAAGGTAAGTTGGCGTGTAACCAATCGTCCAGTTATCCCGTTTGTCATCTGTAGTCCCTGTTTTAACCGCC
>JAUYIQ010000054.1 GCA_030688205.1 Candidatus Curtissbacteria bacterium
GTTTTTATTGTCAAACAGCAGTGGTCTCAAGTTTTACTTTCAACAGTAATTCCCAATGTTACTTTTTCCAAACAGTACCTTCTGAATGTGATCGCAATTCTTGGAACTACTATCTCTCCATATTTATTTTTCTGGCAGGCGGGGGAAGAAGTCGAAGAAGAGGTTGAATTTCATAAAATAAGAGCAATGGGCAAAGGAGTCCCCAAAATTTCCAAAATAGACATTCGAAAAATGCGCTACGATACGTTTATAGGCATGTTTTTCTCAAATATTGTCATGTTTTTCATAATAGCAACAGCTGCCTCCACACTTTCCAGAGGTGGTATCGCCAACATTGAAACTGCAACAGATGCAGCCATTGCACTTAAACCCTTAGCCGGGAATTTTGCTTCTGTATTATTTGCCGCAGGCATTATTGGTACAGGTCTTCTTGCGGTACCGGTATTAGCCGGTTCCGCGTCATACGCAATTTCCGAAGCATTCGGTTTTAAAGAGGGCCTATCCAAAAAATTTATGCAAGCCCGGGGTTTTTACGCAATAATTGCTGTCTCCACAATCATTGGTCTTCTTGTAAACTTCTCGCACATACCACCCTTTAAAATGCTTTACTATACCGCAATATTAAATGGTCTTATTGCGCCACCTCTTATGATTTTAATCCTACTTGTTTCCAGTAACCCGGCAATTATGGGAAAACACACAAATTCTCTATTTTCAAATCTGATGGGAATTACGATAACAGTAATAATGACAATTGCTTCAAGCGCGTTGATCTTAAGCTTTTTTCTCTAGTTGTATCGTCTAATAACAGAAACAACTCTTCCTTGTATTGTAACTTCCTTTACATAAATTGGCTGCATAGAAGAATTAGCCGGTTCCAAACGAACCCTGCCCGGTTCTTTGAAAAACCGCTTTAGTGTAACAACACCATTGCTGATCATGGCAACTACAATATCACCGTTTCTAACTTCTTTAGTTTCTTCCACGACAACAAAATCTCCATCTAGAATGCCGTCTTCTATCATTGACTCCCCTTTAACTTGTAAAACGTACGATTTCTTATGAGAAGGTACTAAATTAGGAGAAACTGCAAATGTTGCAGCAGGATCAGTGTAGGGTTCAATTGGAGAACCGGCAGCTATAAAACCCATCAATGGTAACTCAATTCCCCTGACAACATTGCTAAGCTTGCGATCTACAAGCTCAATACCGCGAACCAGCCCCGAAGACTTTTTAATAAGCCCTTTGCGCTCTAAGGTTTGCAAATGTTCATGAACAGTGGCAAGAGATTTAACACCCAATTCTTTTGCAATCTCGACCAAAGTAGGTGCGTTGCCATGTTCCTTGATGTAATCGTTCAAGAAATTTAGTATCTGCTTTTGTCGTCTGTAAATAACTGTAGCCATCCAAAACATCCTACCAAATAAAACCCGAATTTGTCAAGACACCAAATTCGTGTTTTGCGCTCCTCGTTTTAGAAAAACTACGGGGCTAAAAACCCGAAGTTGTCAATAGGCCGTTAAGCTTTATTGACTATTCGCGAATGTTTAGATCATAATTATCCCAAGAATGACTGAATCTGAGCGGTTTTCGGGTATAAGAGCTAGATATACCAGAAATCCAAAATTTCGAATCCCATTTTTAGCAAAACCCAACAGAAGTGATATTAATTTAGCTGATGGACAGGTAAATATACCTAATTTTGTAAGTGTTAAACTCACTTATTCCATAAACGGAACTGTACGCGGTGATCTTAGAGTGGCCAACGGTGCAAAAGTAAGTCAGCCTGAACATGGTCTGGAATTTAAAGCAGTAAATGTAATGCCTAATGGAAACAATATTTACAGTCACCCTTTCACACTATCTGCTAAAAGTCCTATAACTGTTACAAAAGGTCGGGAAACAATTACTATTTTTAGCGCAAGACCCGGAAAGTATTAATTCTTCGACTCGTTCCATGTTTCATTATTAAGTTATAATTGCGCTTTGTTATGAAATTCCAGCTTACGTCATCATACAAGCCAACCGGAGACCAACCGGATGCGATTAAAAAACTGACCGAAGGGCTTAAAAAAGGCTTCAGACATCAAACACTTCTCGGTGTAACAGGATCCGGCAAAACATTCTCTATTGCTAACGTAATTGCGAACGTCCAAAAACCTACTATTGTTATTTCGCACAATAAAACTTTGGCAGCCCAGCTATATCAGGAATTCCGTGAGTTTTTTCCCAAAAACTCTGTCAACTACTTTGTTTCTTACTATGACTACTACCAGCCGGAAGCCTATCTACCGTCAACGGATACATATATAGAGAAAGAGACTGAGGTCAACGAAGAGATTGATAGACTTCGCCTTGCAGCAACAACCTCCCTTGCAACCAGAAAAGATGTAATAGTGGTCGCCTCAGTCTCCGCAATTTATAACTTGGGTTCACCAGTCGAGTATCAAAACGCAAGATTGATTATAGAAACAGGACAGAAGTGGACAAGAGAAGACCTCCTTCGTTCCTTTGCCAAGATTCAATATGAAAGAAACGATACGGATTTTGCGAGAGGAACTTACAGGGTTCGTGGAGAAAACATTGAAATTCTACCGGCCTACGAAAACAACGGGCTGAGACTTACCTTTCTTAATGGAACCGTCAAAAAAATCGAAATAATCCATCCAATTACCGGATCAACCATCCAAAATCTTACATCCGCTGTCCTTTATCCCGCCAAACATTACGTAGCTTCAGCTGAAACAACAGCAGCTGCAATGGTGTCGATAAAACAAGAGCTCACAGATAGGCTCAAAGTCTTAGAAGCAGAAGGCAAGAATCTTGAGGCTCATCGCCTAAAGCAACGTACCAACTACGACTTGGAAATGATGAGAACACTTGGCTACTGCAAAGGTATCGAAAACTACTCAAGATACTTTGACGGCAGAGGTCCGGGAGATCCCCCGTACAGTTTATTAGAACACTTCCACAAGGACTATCTTATGATAATTGACGAGTCTCACATGACCATTCCTCAAATAAACGGTATGTACAACGGGGACAGGGCGAGAAAGCAAATGCTTGTAGATTTTGGTTTTCGTCTTCCGTCTGCTTTTGACAACAGACCCCTCAAGTTTGAAGAATTTGCAAGAAAAATAAATCAAGTTATCTACACATCCGCAACACCAGCACAATACGAATTAAATTTGTCAGATCAAGTAATCCAACAGCTTATTCGTCCGACAGGACTCATAGATCCCCAAATCACGATAAAAGAATCAAAAGGCCAAATTGAAGATTTAATAGGTGAAATCGGAAAAAGGGTTAGCAAAAAACAACGGGTTCTCGTAACAACCCTTACTAAAAGAATGGCGGAAGAACTCTCAAAGTATCTGGAGGAAAAAGGGATTAAGGTAACTTATCTTCATAGCGAAATTCTGACCCTAGACAGGGCAGACATTCTCGACGACCTCCGTTTGGGTAATTTTGATGTTCTCGTAGGTATTAATTTACTCAGAGAAGGTTTAGACCTGCCTGAAGTCTCCCTTGTTGCAATACTTGATGCGGACAAAGAAGGTTTTCTGCGCTCCGATACTTCACTTATCCAAACAATGGGTCGTGCGGCAAGACATGTGGAAGGCCAGGTAATTCTTTACGCGGACAACATTACAGGTTCAATGCAGCGGGCAATGGATGAAGTCAAAAGAAGACGCGCAGTTCAAAAGAAATATAACAAGAAACACGGAATCACACCCGTTTCTATCGAAAAACCAATTAGGGAAAAGTTAATTGAGCGCGAGAAAATATATGAAGAAAAGAAAGGAATTTACAGGGACAGTGTTATAAATGCAGCAGTAAAACGGGCAAAAGAAGGCTCTCTTCTTGCAGACGACAGACAAAAGGTAATAAAAATATTATCTCGGGAGATGAAAGACGCTGCAAGAGTTTTAGATTTCGAAAAAGCAGCTATTCTCCGTGACCAGATATTAATCCTTAAACCTTGAAAAAAAACAACACCCGTGTCTTAACCGCTTATAGCCCTTGCCCAAGTATTGGTTAAGGTGATAAAATTTTCTGTTGAAAATTTTGCGCTCCTCGCCCTTTGGGTTGTGGGGCTAAGAATTTTAAGTTCTAATGTCGCAAGATAAAATCATCATAAAAGGCGCCCGCGAGCATAATCTTAAAAACATCAGCGTAGAATTGCCCAAAAACAAGCTGATAGTTTTTACCGGTCTTTCAGGCTCCGGAAAATCTTCTCTTGCCTTTGACACAATTTATGCAGAAGGGCAAAGACGCTATGTTGAATCTCTATCATCATACGCACGGCAGTTCCTCGGAGTAATGGATAAACCCGACGTCGACTCGATAGAAGGCTTATCCCCGGCAATATCAATAGACCAAAAAGCAGCCTCCCATAATCCCCGTTCAACAGTCGGCACAGTAACAGAAATCTACGATTACTTAAGGCTTCTATTTGCAAGAGTCGGTCATCCTCATTGTCCAATCTGTGGCAGGGAAATTTCTCATCAATCAAAAGAACAAATCATAGGTGAAATCCAAAAACTACAATCCAACATCAAAAATCTAAAATCTAGAATCCTAGTACTTGCCCCAATAGTCAGAGACAGAAAAGGCGAGTTCAAAGATTTATTCAAAGATGTTGCCAAAAGAGGTTACAGGCAAGTTCGAGTCGACGGAAAAATAAAAAGTGTCGACGAGGATTTTATTCTCATAAAAACCAATAAACATTCAATAGAAGCGGTTATAGATAGGCTCAGCTTACCTACTGACAAAACGCGTCTGTCCGACTCTGTTGAACAAGCACTAAAGTTAGGTGAAGGATCAATAATAGTCTCAGAAATTCTGGATAAAAGCTTTGACATACCTGAATTCCCGCAAGAGTTAAAAGATCATTTATTTTCTGAGAAATTTGCATGTCCCCAGGACAATATTTCGCTTCCAGAAATAGAACCGCGTTCTTTCTCTTTTAATTCACCCCACGGTGCGTGCCCGGAATGCAATGGCCTCGGAGAGATCAGAAAAATAGATTCGGACTTGGTACTTAATCCAAACTTAACAATTGCAGAAGGGGCAATCCTACCTTGGGCAAGGCTTGTACAGTCAGACTCCTGGACTTGGAGGGTTTTGGAAACAGTGTGCCGCGAACAGCAAATAGATATGAACAGAGAAGTATCGGCACTTTCTCAAGAGCAAAAAGACACTCTGCTTCACGGAACAAATAACGAAGTCTACACAATACGCGGACCTAATAGATTTGGCAAAATAGTTTCTTGGGATACTGCTTTTGAAGGAATAGTCAAGAATCTGGAGCGCAAATATAACCAGACAGAATCCGATTATGTGAGGCGCGAAGTTGAAAAGTTTATGAGAATTGATATTTGTGACATTTGCTTGGGATCTCGCCTAAAACCGGAAGCCCTTTCTGTGACAATAGACAAAAGCTCGATTGCGGATGTAGCAAGTCTGGCAATCACAAGCGCACACTTATGGCTTAAAAAGCTTTCAGAAAGTAACACAAACTTACTTTCCGACCGCGAAAAAATAATAGCCAAACCAATAACAAAAGAACTTTTAGCCCGTGTTCAGTTTTTGATAGACGTGGGTCTTGACTACCTGACAATAGACAGGACAGCAAACACGCTGGCAGGCGGTGAAGCGCAAAGAATTCGTCTTGCATCCCAAATAGGCTCCGGCCTTTCGGGTGTTTTGTATGTTTTGGACGAACCGTCAATTGGTCTGCACCAAAGAGATAACGACAGACTTATTCAAACACTGAAACGCTTAAGGGATTTACAAAATACGGTTGTGGTTGTGGAACACGACCGCGATATGATGCTGGCCGCAGACGAAATTCTTGATTTTGGCCCAGCAGCGGGGAATCACGGAGGGTATATAGTTTCGCAGGGTACGTATCAACAAATAATGAAAGATCCGAAATCTTTAACCGGAAAGTATTTGTCCGGTAAGAAAAAAGTAGAAGTTAAAAATAGCCAGATTTCCAATGTCATTCTGGGGAGTTCTGCGAACGACTCCAGAAATAGCGTTTCGTTTCACGAAAACGATTCTGGACAAGCCAGAATGACAAACACGCTTACTCTTTTAGGTGCAGCAGAGCACAATCTAAAAAACATTGACGTCGAATTTCCTTTGGGGAAATTTATCTGTATTACAGGCGTTTCAGGATCTGGAAAATCCACATTAATTCATAACATTCTATATGCAGCTTTAGCTCGGGAGATTTACAAATCACGTCCAAAACCCGGAAAACATAAGGGAATGATTGGTATGGAAAATCTGGATAAAGTCGTACTTATAGATCAGTCTCCGATTGGAAGGACGCCAAGAAGCAATCCTGCAACATACACAGGCGCATTTACATATATTCGAGACTTGTTTGCCAAAACAACGGACGCCAGAATCCGCGGTTATAAACCAGGGAGATTCTCCTTTAACGTAAAAGGCGGACGCTGTGAAGCATGTGAAGGAGAAGGACAAGTAAAAATTGAAATGCAGTTTTTACCGGATGTTTATATTGACTGCGAAGTTTGTAATGGTAAACGCTACAACGAAGAAGCACTGGAAATTCGCTACAGTGATAAAAACATTTCAGAAGTGTTGGATATGACAGTAGAAGAGGGACTGAAGTTTTTTGAAAACATTCCACCAATCAAGCAAAAGCTTGAAACAATCTACGATGTTGGCCTTGGTTACATCCGTCTGGGCCAACCGGCACCAACGCTTTCGGGTGGAGAAGCACAAAGAGTTAAGCTGGCAACAGAACTATCAAAACGTGCAACGGGGAAAACCTTATACATCCTCGACGAACCGACCACAGGTTTGCATTTTGCAGACATCGAAAGGTTACTACTCATACTAAGAAGGCTAGTGGTAACAGGAAACACGGTAATAATAATCGAGCATAATTTGGATGTGATCAGAAATACAGACTGGATTATAGATTTAGGTCCTGAAGGTGGCGACGGTGGCGGTCAAGTCGTAGCAACCGGTACTCCACACGAAGTCTCCAAAATAAAATCCTCCTATACCGGCAAATTTCTTGCAAAAGAATTTGCTGCAAATACTTGATATTGTGTGGAACAATACGCGGACGAAGTCGCGATACTTGATACTTAAAACCTGATACACTATTTCTGATGCACTTTTTTGCCCGCTTGCTGAGTATATTTATTGTTTCAAGTTTCCTGTTTCTAGTTTCAGGCTCTTCGGCTCATGCCGAAGGAGAATTCCAAACAGACTACAAAGTTAACTACACAGTAGACCGTGAAGGCAGGACAGACATTGTCCAAAACATTACGCTTAAAAACAAAACGGCAAACTTCTACGCAGATAAATTCGAACTCAAAATTGGTTCTACAAAAGTCGACAATGTGCAAGCCAAAGATGCAACAGGCCCGATGCAAACAGAAGTTAAGTTTGAAAACAACGTCACCACAATTTCCGTAAAATTCAACCAAAGGGTTATTGGGATAGACAAAACTCTGCCCTGGACACTTAACTATTCCACAAGCGAGCTGGCTACAAAATCCGGACAAATCTGGGAAGTTTCTATCCCGCGCGTTGCAGACTCCCAGGATATTGGCGACTACCAAGCATCTCTAACAGTTCCGGGAACTTTTGGTCCGGTTGCCTTTGCAGTACCTAATCCAAAAACACAAACGTCGCAAGTTGCAATTCAGGAATTCACTTTTGATCGTGAACAGCTCACCAAATCCGGAATCGCAATTTCTTTTGGAGACCGTCAGGTTTTTAGTTTCGACCTAAACTATTACATAGAAAACAACAATCTTACCTCTCAATACTTCGACGTAGCTCTTCCACCGGATAACAATTACCAGAAAGTGATAATAGAAAAAGTAGATCCGCCACCCGACAACGTGACAGTAGATGAAGATGGCAATTTTTTAGCCCGTTATAAACTTTCGTCTAAAGAAAATTTAACAATTAGGGTAAGCGGCTCAACCGAAGTTTTCAGCAAACCCAAAAGAAAACTTGTAAATCAGCTTTCAGTACAACAACGTTCACACTACACTCAACCCCAAAAATTTTGGGAAACAGATAATGCTTTTATAAAAGATAAAGCTTCCAAGCTAAAGACTCCACAGGAAATATACGATTTTGTAACAAATTATTTAAGCTATAACGAACAAAGGTTAAACCAGTCTAAAATAGAACGTTATGGCGCAGCCAAAGCATCACTCAACCCCAAAGATGCTGTCTGTATGGAGTTCACAGATTTATTTATTGCAATTGCCAGAAGTGCCGGAATTCCCGCAAGAGAAGTCGAAGGTTATGCTTATACGCAAAACACGAGACTCCGTCCGCTTTCCCTTGCCCCGTCAAGCGGAGACTTGCTTCATGCATGGCCGGAGTTCTGGGATGATAACCTCGGCTGGGTTCAAATAGACCCTACATGGGGTTCAACTTCCGGGGGACTCGATTATTTTAATAAATTAGACTTCAACCACATCACTTTTGTGCAAAGAGGAGTAAGCAGTACATATCCTTATCCTGCAGGCTCCTACAAAAAGGAAGGCGAGACAGAGAAAAAAAGCGTATTTGTTGAATTTGCTCAAGAACTGCCCAACCCGCAGTCGGCTGCAGAAATTGACATCCAACTGCCAAAAAGGGCAATTGCCGGAGTTCCCATAAAAGCAATAGTAAATGTCAAAAACGTCGGCTCATCATCAATTATTTCGGCAAACCTGAATTTAGACTCAGGGTCTATAAAAAACACTTCGCAAAATCCGGTAGAACTTGCAATTCTGCCACCATACTCCGAACAAGAGTTTTCTTTCAATCTGCAAACTAAAGGATTTTTAACCAAAGAATCAGAAACCATTAAATTAAGTCTTGGTGACATGCAAATAGAAAGGGTTATAGAAATAGTACCTGTGTACTATCTTTTATATTCCCCGCTTTTTGCAGTAAGCATTGTTATATCAGCGGTAATAATTTTTCTCGGGTTTTTCCTTTACAGGCGCTATCACAAACCAAAACAAGGCTCAATCTTCTCCAGGTAGTAGAATACTGTTTCATACATGATACAAAATACACTTAAAAAACAGATTGCTCGTCTGCCGTTATCACCGGGCATTTATCAATTTTATGACGAAAACAGGGAGCTACTTTACGTTGGTAAATCCGTCTCCATCAAAAAACGGGTGTCTTCCTATTTTCAAAAGAGGCATAGCCTTTCTCCGAATAGGCATAGCCTTTCTCCGAATAGGCATAGCCTTTCTCCGAATAGAAATCTCGGTCCAAAAACCGATCTTCTGGTTTCAAAAATAAAAGAAATAAAGTATATCCAGGTTTTTTCCGAATTCGAAGCGCTTCTTTTAGAAGCAGAATTGATACGTACTAACAAGCCATTTTTTAACATACAAGCAAAAGATGACAAAAGCCCCATCTATATCAAAATCTCACAAGACCTAATACCCCTAATTTCACTTACAAGAAAGCAGAAACCCAAAAGAGGCGTTGCAATTTACGGCCCCTTTCCTTCGGTCAATGTTGCAAAAGATGTTTTGAGAATGGTCAGGAGGATTTTTCCTTACTGCCATCACAAAAATCCCAAAAAACCATGCCTTTATGTACATTTAGGGTTGTGTCCGTATCCATACAAGTCAGAAGAAACCCAAAATGAATACAAGGAAACGATTAAAAAAATCAAAAAACTGCTGTCGGCAAAAAACCGATTTCTCATTCGCCAGCTGACACGGGAAATGGTGTTGTCTGCCAAACTTCAAAAATTTGAAGAAGCACAGCTGGCCAAAAAGCAAATAGAAAAACTTCAGTATTTAACCACCACTTATCACGCACCAAAAGAGTTCTTGGAACAACCTACACTCGTAGACGACTTATCCACAAAAAGACTTGAAGAATTAAAAAAGGTTTTAGAGCTGGAAAAGCTTCCTAGAAGAATAGAATGTTATGACATTTCCAATATCTCCGGATCATTTGCAACAGGATCGATGGTTGTTTTTACAAACGGAAAGCCCGACAAAAGCCAGTATCGAAGATTCAAAATAAAATACACAAAAACATCGGATGATTTCGAAATGCATAGGGAAGTTATGGCAAGGAGAATTAAAAACGATTGGCCGAGGCCGGATTTGATGATAATAGACGGCGGCAGAGGACAACTAAACGCAGTTCTTGGCATAGTCACAAAATACAAATTCGATACAAAAGTAGTATCACTGGCAAAAAGGCTGGAAGAAATCTACACTCCAGATAAAATTTTGCCGATAAGATTACCGAAGGAAAATCCCGCAAGGCAACTTGCCCAAGCTATCCGCGACGAGGCCCACAGATTCGCAATAACCTATCACAGGCTCTTAAGATCCAAAAAATTCTTGCAATCTTGAAATTTAAATACTAAATACTGGATACTGAATACATAATACTATTCTGCCCATCGAGTCAAACTCGATAGGCAAGTATGACTTGCCATGCGTCACTACCTGAAAGCCATAATAATAGCTGTCCTTGCATACTATATAGCGTCGACTCTTATCCCTACAATAAATCTAGGAAATGATCCTCAAAACATCCTGCTAGTGCTAGGGGGGATATTAATTTCCCAGCTTATCCTACACCCGATTTTTTCCCTGGTCCTTCTGCCGATAAACATAATCACTCTGGGGGGCGTATCTCTTTTTATAAACTTAGGTTTGATGTACGTTTTTATTAAATATCTTCCGGGTTTTTCAATCGGAGCCTATGGCTTCCCGGGAGCAAATATTCAGGGTTTTATTGTACCGCCTGTATATCTGAACCAAATGATGGCTATTTTCGCAGTAGCACTTATTATTACAGTTGTTCAAAAAGTCCTCCATATTATATTCGAATAAATCCTAAATCTAATATTTATTTGGAGTTTGGAATTTGTTATTTGGAACTTTTTTGTTATCATAACCCAATGTTCAGATCCTTTTTTCGACATTATCTGGAGCTTCCCGAAAAAGAAACAAATATAGTCTGTTTGGGAGGCGGAGTCGGAACGTCTCAAGTATTAAAAGGTTTAAGAAATCTTGCTGCAAAAATCACGGCAATTGTCTCTATGGCAGACGATGGAGGTTCCGCAGGACGACTGAGACGTGCATTCCAGGTTCCACCTCCGGGCGACTTAGTCAACTGCCTCGCAGCGCTTTCGGCAGAAGAGTCTATCCTCAAAGATCTTTTTCTCTACAGATTCGCAGGCAAACGTTACGGAAAAGATACGGACTTGGGTGGACATAAGCTGGGTAATCTAATCTTCGTTGCGCTCACAGATATCTGCAAAGGTGATACAAACAAGGCTCTTGAAGAGTTTTCCAAAATAATCTCCCCAAAAGGCCGGGTTTTACCGGCTACAGTTGGCGACGTTAACATCTGGGCCAAAACCCAAAGCGGCAAAAAAATTTACGGTGAAGAGAACATCGACCTTGGAAAATACGGTGGGGATAGCAGCCTTTCAGAAGTTCATCTTGACCCACCGGATGTCAAAGCATACAAACACTCTGTTGATGCCATAAAAGATGCACAACTAATAATCATCGGCCCGGGAGACCTTTTCACCACGCTACTGCCGGTTCTCATGGTTCCGCAAATCAAAAATGAGATTCAAAAATCCAAAGCAATGAAAGTTCTGATTATAAACATCGCCAACAAACCATTCGAAACAGCAAACTACAAAGTTTCCGACTTTATAAATATGCTCCAAAAGCACTTAGGAGCCAGTTACTTTGACAGAATCCTGGTAAATATAAACCAGAAACCAATTATCCCCAAAGACTTACAATACACATACGTTAAATACGATCCCAAAAACCTAAACAAATACAGCCACCTAATAAAAACAGACGACTTTATAAGTGCAGAGTATCCTCTTTACCACGATAGCCAAAAAATAGCCAAATACATAGAAAGTCT
>JAUYIQ010000007.1 GCA_030688205.1 Candidatus Curtissbacteria bacterium
GTTAACCCTATATTTTTACCGGCTTTGGCAGATGCCGCAGAATCTACAACTTATTTTAAGTCTTTAGTTAATTTTTATGAACAGGAAAAAAGATGGGCATGGGGGGTATCGGATGATGCATATTTTATTAAAAATTGGTTAACGCATAGCGAAATTCCTTTCTGGCAGAGGACTATTCGAGTATTCCGGGTAATTTCCGACCATTTTTTGTGGCCGGTTAACTGGTTCGCAATCACACTTGGAGCCAATATTCCGGTTCTTTTGAACCCGGTTTTTGCCCAGACTGTCATGGGCCAGAATTTGCCTAAGGTTTCGTTTGGAATTTTAACTGCCTGCTGGTTGTTTTTGGCAATCATTATTATTTTGGATATCAGACAAAGACCAAAACGACAAGAGGGTATTTCTTTGGCGCGGAAGATCCTCATTCCTCTGGAATATCTTTTGATGCCGGTGTTTACCTTAATTTTTACTGCTTTGCCCGGAATAGATGCCCACACCAGATTGATGCTTGGAAAGTATTTAGAGTATCGTGTAACGGAGAAGGTCTGAGACGACCAACCGACTATAAATTCCCCCAGATTCTTACTATACTGAAGAAGAATGTTTTCTCTGGCTCAGAATTATTTAACACGCAGTTTTTGGGGAGATGAGGCGTGGACTTCTTTGATATCACAGCTGCCTTACGGCCAAATGCTGAAAACGACAGCTGCGGATTTCCACCCGCCGGGATTCTACACGGTTGTTGAGCTTGTCTATAAAGTTTTACCCCCCGCAGAAATTGTCACAAGATCTATTTCGATTGTCTTTTATCTTCTGACTGCTTACATGGTTTTCAAATTGGCAACTGAGATTCGTGGCAAGCCGTTCGGTCTTTTGTCGGCAGTATTAGTTGCTCTCAACCCAATTTTCTTTCGCTATGCTTTTGAAGCCAGAAATTACACTATGTTTGCTTTTGCCATAACAGCTTCTATGTATTTTCTGATTAAACTTTCAAAGAAATTTGATTTAAAAAGCGCAATACCTTTTGTTTTGTTTACAACACTTGGGCTTTATACGCATTACTATATGTTTTTTATCTTAGCTGCACAGGGTTTGTATTTAATCTTGTTCGACCGCAAGATATTTTTGAAAATGACGGCAGCTTATGTTGCTGTTGGTATTTTGTTTGGTTTTTGGATCCCGTTTTTACTCGGACAACTGCAATCCGCAGGCGGCAGTTACTGGATAAGTCCCATCGACTGGCAAAATACGCATTTTGATGCTTTCCGTAGAATACTTGGCGGGGAACGTGATAACTATTATCAACTTTATCTATATAGATTTTCTGTTTTACTTTGCTTAATTGGTTTGGTTCAACATATATGGAAAAGGGGCTTTGAAAAACCTTATTTGCTGATTTGGCTTTGGGCGATAGTGCCTTTTGTTTTGGCAACTTTACCCGGTCTTGCAATAGACGGGTTTAAAGTTCCATTTCGACCGATTTTCTTTTGGCGATATCTGATTCCTGCTGCTGTACCACTTTCCATTATTTTGGCTTTTGCCACTGTAAAATTACCAAAGTATTTATATCTTGCATCAATTGTAATTGTGATAGGAGCTGCAAGTTTTATTGATTACAATACGTTTTTCAGCTCGCCTGCAAATTTCAAACAGATTTACTCTGAAATAATAATGCCAAATATCAGGCCCTCGGACAAAATTGTTACTATTTTGCCTTCTTTTGCCGAAGTTTTGTACTACAGAAACCGTAATGGTTTAAAAAATGATTTAATTGTTTTACCGGAAGGATTAGTTCAGTATTCGGGGAAAAGTCTTTTGGATGCATACGCTGCAGGCGGTGCTGTAAAAATAGCTGATCGTCCTGCGGGCAGATACTGGGAACTTAAGCCGGGACCTTCTGTGGAACTTAGAACTTCAAAGTAAGAACTATGAATTTAATTAGAAAAATTACTAAAGTTCAATGGATTTTTGCAGTTATTCTTTTTGTAATTTTTTTGTTTAGATTTCCTTCTCTTTATGAACCTTTTTGGTATGGGGATGAGGGGATTTTTGCGGCTGTTGCACGCAATTTAAATCTAGGAGGTGTGCTCTACGAAACTGCCTGGGATAACAAACCCCCGATGATTTATCTTACATACCAGGCAATTTTTAATGTTTTTGGAGTTTCTATGTTCTGGCTACGGCTGGTGGCCGCCATTTTTGTTCTTACGACTGCTGCTGCAATTTATGAGATTGCTCATGCTGTGTTGGGTGAAAAGCGAGCGCTTGTTGCCGTTTTGCTGTTTGGATTTCTCTCCTCTCTTAGAATAGTCGAGGGTAATTTAGCACTAACAGAGATATTTATGATTTTGCCAATATCTTTGGCTATGCTTGTTGCAGTTAAGCGGAATTTTGATTATGTTTCGCTTTTTGCAGCCGGCGTACTTTTTGCAATTGCCTCTTTATATAAACAAGTTGGTGCATTGGAAGCTGCAGCTCTTGGGATTTTTCTTTTTTTGAATGAAAAAAGCTTTTGGGATTTTGTTAAGAAGGGGCTAGCGCTCGCGGCGGGATTTGTGGTTCCGTATGCTCTTACATTTTTGTATTTTGCACCAAAACATTTAGTCGGTGATTGGATTTTTGCAGCATACACTTATTACCGTATTTATTTGGGTGAAAGTCCAAAATATGCTCTGGGCATGAACATTGCAAAATTTATGCCAATTGTTGCTGCTTTTGTTTACGGTTTATGGAAGAAGAAAGAAGGACGTTTGGATGTTTTTCACTTGTTTTTGCTTTGGTGTGCGTTTTCATTTTTGGGAAGCTATTTTTCTGGCAGAACTTACGGGCACTACTTGGTTCAGGCTACAGTTGCAGTTGCGCTTCTGGCAGCTTCAGTAAGTTTTATTCCAAAGATTAAAAGGGCGGGGATTATTTTTGGAATCGCTTTTTTTGTACCTTTAATATTTTTAACCAAGATTTTGTTTACCGACTTTTTGACAGACGCTCCGCTTAGTCAAATTAAATACTGGAGAAATTTTACAGGTCTTGTTGTAGGCGCTGTGAGTGTTGAGGCCTATAACGATTTTTTTGATAGTAATGTGAACTCTGTTAATGCTCTTTCTGATTATTTTGCCTCACGAAATGCGCGAGGCGCAAAGGTGTACATATGGGGTGATTTACCCTGGCTTTATGCAGTCGGTGACTTTTGGAATCCTTCAAGATATGTGACCTCTTTCCATGTTTTTGGCGTTCCAAATGGACGCGAAGAAGTAATTGGGGACATTTTAGACGATATGCCAACTTACATTCTGAAACCACCTTCTTCTATTGGATATTTCCCTGAACTTGAGAAAGTTATTACTAACTTCTATACTTTGACTTCCGAGATCGAAGGAACTTCTGTTTATAAAAAGATTCGGTGAGTTATTATGGTTGGTGAAAGTATAAGCAAAGCTTCTCTACGAGTTAGCCGTGACCGGTTTTCCTCTTTTGTATTTGTATTTTCCCTCCTCTGTTTGTTGCTTCAATCTTCATTGATTTTAGTCTCCTGGGGGAAATTACCCCCACAAGTACCAATTTTTTATTCAAGACCGTGGGGGGAAATTATTTTGGCAGCCCCTTTTTGGCTATGGTTGCTGCCCGGAATTTTACTTATGACACTTATTGTAAACTGGGTCTTTGCTATATTTTTTGTCTCTTCGGAGCGTTTTTTAGTTCGTGTCTTGCTGCTTTTTAATCTTGTGATTTCCACCGCCACCCTATACGATGTGGTTAAAATCATTTCTCTTTTGACATGATCTTTCTTTTGTCTTTTTTGCTCGCTTTTGGCGCTTGCTTGGTGTTGACTCCAATTACGATCAAGCTTGCTTCGATGTGGGGTTTTGTAGACGATCCAAAAAAACGGCAGCATCCTGCACTTCTTCACACGAGCATAGTCGCGCGTGCTGGAGGGTTACCAATATATCTTTCCGTAGTTTTGGTAAGTTTATTCGCTGTTACTTTAAATAAACAGGTTTTTGGTATTTTTTTAGGCGGACTTATTCTTGTTATTGTTGGACTTTTGGACGATAAATACGACCTTTCGACATCTATTAAATTTCTTGGACAGATTCTGGCAGCTTTGTGTGTGGTGGCTTTCGGAGTCGGTATTAATTTTATTACCAACCCGCTTTTGGTTTTTTCCTCCACCGGTTTCGGCCTTGGAAATGTGATTCACCTGGATACGCTTAGGCTCAGCTTTAATTTTTTAGGAGCGCATTCTGTGGTAATTTTGGCCGATCTTTTTGCTTTGTTTTGGATTGTCTGGGTTATTAATATGGTTAACTTTTCAACGGGGGTCGACGGCCAGATGCCCGGAGTTGTTTTTGTTGCACTTTTTGTCATATTTGCGGCTTCTCTGAGGTTTTATCCTGCCGACTTGAATCAACTACTGGTTAGTCAGTTGTCCATAATTGGAGCCGGGGCGACTTTAGGCTTTTTGGTGTTTAACTTTTTCCCAGCAAAAATATTTCCAGGGGATTCAGGTTCTTATTTTCTCGGATTTTTAGTAGCCGTGTGCGCAATTCTTGCGGGAGCTCGTGTTGGTACAGCAATTTTAGTCATGGCAATTCCGCTTATTGATGGTGTCTTTACGGTTGTGAGACGGATGGCTTCCGGTAGTTCTCCGTTTTTGGGGGACAGAAAGCATCTGCACCATAG
This sequence comes from Candidatus Curtissbacteria bacterium, assembly GCA_030688205.1. Classification (GTDB taxonomy): domain Bacteria; phylum Patescibacteriota; class Microgenomatia; order Curtissbacterales; family GWA2-41-24; genus 2-01-FULL-41-11. Next base: position 4,681 of record JAUYIQ010000007.1, read on the forward strand.
ACTTTTAGAGCTTGGGTGGGGACAAAGGCGAATTACCTTGTTTTACACACTCGTGTGTGCTATTTTGGGTGCGATCGCGCTGACCCTTCCTGCGTTTGGGAAGCTGTTTGCCGGCGTTGTTATTGCTACAATAATACTTGGAGGATTACTTTGGTTAAATACGAATTTACCGCAAAAGGCCCGAAAATAGTCTGGCTTCCATTCTGGCTTTTTGTTTCTGCAAGACCACGTCAGTGGTTAAAAAATCTAGCACTTTTTGCTCCGCTTGTTTTCGAAGGAGAGTTTTTTAATCCTGTTAAATTTTATACTCTGGTTTTTGGTTTTTTAATTTTCTCTCTGGTTACATCTGCTACTTACTTAATCAACGATGTAGTGGATATTAATAAGGATCGAGCACACCCCTTTAAAAGCAGACGGCCGATTGCGGCAGGAAGAATTAATCCAGGCCTGGCTGTTGTATTTGCGTTTTTGATGATGGTTGTGGCAATTTTGATTTCAAGCCAGTTTTCAACTTTTTTTACGCTTGCTATTTCTGCATATGCCCTACTGCAGATTACGTATTCGGTTTTTTTGCGCTCGATAATTTTGCTGGATGTTATGGCAATAGCTTCTGGATTTTTGCTTAGGGTTTATGCCGGAGCAGTTCTTATCGATGCCCACGTGACTATCTGGTTTATTCTGACGGTAGCTTCACTGGCTCTGTTTTTAGCCATCGGAAAAAGAAGGTCGGAACGCACGCTTTTGGTAGGTAGCGAGGCAAAAAGTTTGGAAACGAGAAAAATACTACTTCACTACCCGGCGTCTTTACTGGATTCATTGACTGTAATGTTTGCCACTGCCACTTGGTTTTCTTACACCATGTTCACTTTTCTGCAACCTCCGCCAACTGCAGGACCTCAGGTTTTAGTGCTTTTCGGCGATTATTTACCGAGGACTCTTTTAGCTTCCAAATGGCTGATGGTTACTGTACCTTTTGTAATTTACGGAGTGATGCGATATCTGTACGTAATTTATGAGAAAAAAGAAGGTGAATCTCCTGAACGGGTATTGTTATCCGATATTCCTTTGCTTACCTCTGTTATTACCTGGATTCTTCTGGTTTTTGTGGTTATTTACGGTAGCGAGTTTCTCCCCGCTAGAATCATCCACTATTTTCAGTAGTTTATTGTAAATTCCACAGACTGGTCCTCGTTACCATCTGTTGAGTAAATGCTCAGGGGTACTGAGGAGTTTGAGGGAACCGAGATTTCTTTCCTAATGTCGTCCAGGTTATGGCCGAAAAATATATCGGCAGTGCCTATGTTTTTTTGGACCATATAAGTTTGTGCTTCTGACGTTGGATTGTTAAGAATTAAAATATCCAAAAAAGCTTGGCTTGGCCCCATTTTTGTAAATGAGATTTGGTAAGTGTCACCGGTTTGGGAAAGCTTGAGGTTGGGGAATTTGTCAATTTGGGAAACGATCAGATATTTTGATTCGCTTTTTACACCTGCAACTTTGGCAAAACCTGTGGCGAAGTAAATTGGCGCTGCGATAAGACTTATTAATAAGACTACTGAGAAAAAATTGAGAATTGCTTTTGTCAGTTTTGTGTCTTTCATATGTTCCCGTTGGATATTTCAACTTCTTTTTCGATGTCCATTGCAAAAACCCATGAAAAGTTTGCCGCAACTATAAAGGCTGTTACCGATATTTGTGGATAGGTTATTTTCAAAAAAGTGGAAATAGCCAGAAAAATTACTGTTAGCCAAAGAAATGTCAGCCATATTGCTGCCTGGTGATACAAGTGATAGCTGGGAGCAACTAAGCTATCAAGGTTCATCGATACCAGCTTAGCGTGCAATTTCGGCTTAATATGGCTTTCGTGGAAAAAATGCGCACGGATAATTACAAATAAGGTGCCTAGCGCTGCAACCGCGAACATTGTTAGATTGGAGTAATTTTCTGCTTTTACGTAATCTGCAAGATTATTGAAGGAAACTTTAGGCAGAATCCAAAGAATCTCGTTGTTTTTTACTGTGAAAGGTAAATGAAGAAAATAACTGACAATAAAAAGCCCAAGCATTTTGCCGACTATTAGGGCGACTGCTGGAATAATTGCTTCATCGATAAGTTTTATTATGCTTTTTGCAATCATGGTATAAAACTTGCGGTACTCGCTTCGCTGCGTGCCTGAAGCTTAATGATGCTTTTCGCGATCATAGGTTTAGTGTATCAAAGTGTCATGTATCATGTATCAAGTTCAGGGCAGCTTATTGGTGTATTGAGTTGAAATCCAGCCTTGTTTCCCCACAAATTTGATTTCCACCCAGTCTTCTGTTTCTTGCACAATTTCAAGTTGGTCTCCTGTTTTCACCCTGCCTACTTCGAGACTAGTAGTTGAAGGCTCCTTGCGCACACGAAGAAAGCCTTGAGGGGTTTTGGATATCTCCAACTTTTGGGCCTTGGGTGCAGGAAGTGGAGATGGCCCAAGACCCTTTGCCGCTTCTGAGGCTAAAGCTACGTCGGCAACGAGCCTATATTCGCCGGAGGTTTGAATCGCAAATTCACGCTTTATGAAGCCCGTTTTACTTAAATTTACAGTGTGGTCACCATTTTCGATGTTTTGGAGCAAATATGGTGTTTTGGCAATATATTTACCGTCCAGGACTAAATCAGCCTCCTGGGGAGTTGAGCTCACAAAAAGCCCTTTTGTGCCTGATTCCAGGTAAAGTGTCTCTCCGGACTGAGCCATGAAGTTGTTGTTAAGTTCCCGATTGATAACGGTGAGTGTGCCCGATTTGAGGCTAACTTTAGAAGTGAAGCTGGCCTCACCTGCCGTTATTTTAACCAGGTACTCTTTTTCTTTGAGCTGATCCGATCTAAAAGGAGTTTTGCCTATATGCTTGCCGTCTAAAAAGACCGCAGCCTCGGGAGTGGAGGTGATTTGCAGGGCAGCGAGGCTGTTCGTACCCAAGAGGGTGCAACCAGTGAGTGATGAGGCTAGAAACAAGAAACTTGAAGCTAGAAACAGTTTTTTTAGGAATGAAGGCATTGCCTCTAAAGTACCACCTTGTTGGAACTCAAACAAGTCCCCCACGTTTAGCCTCTTTTCGAGGCTACATACTATATCAGCAGGTCGCCTTGGCACCTTCCAGCGAGAAGCTCGCTTCCAGTCATGCCAATGGCGCTCCTCTGATATAATTTTCTCACTTCGTTCGAAAACTATGGGACTTGACTTTTGGTACAATTTCTGGTAGTATACGCCTTTGTAAATCTCCCCCACTATGGGTCTATACCCATAGGCTCCCAGGATTCTTTTTAATCTGGGTTCTCGTGGAGTTTACCCTGAAGGTTTTCCTGAAGGGAAAAAATATGATTAAGATCAAAATCAACGAAGACCATATTGCTTCCTTTGAAAAGTCTAAAAACAAATTTCTTAGGAAGATAAGAAGAGCTAAGAGAAGCATTAAGCTCCTTGCACGCATGGAGGCTCGCGAGGCCATATCTTTGGCTCTTGCCCACACACACTTTCAGCTTAAAATCAGGCCAAGAATTAGAATGTTTTCTAAAATTATTCTGGTTTTAGCTTTTGCATATGTGGCTTCAGATAAGGCACTTGCTTATATAAAACCTCACGAGGCTGATATTAAAATCAACGGCCAGGCTGTTTTAGCTGCTCCTGCTGAGCCTGCCGGCCAAAGCATATCAGAGGTTCAAATTAGCCAAAGCGTAATTTCCAGACTTTCTCCCTTTTCCTTTCGAAAACCTGTCGATAGCGGTTATATGTCTCAAGGTTACACCGCTTATCACAGAGGTAACGACATAGCTACGGCTCTTGGAACTCCTATTCATCCTGTTGGTTCCGGTATTGTGGAATTTGCAGGTTTTACCCCAGACGGTCGCGGAAATGAAGTAATCGTTGACCATGGAGATGGTCTCAAAACTCTATATGCTCACATGGGTAAAATCTATGTTGGTGTTGGTAATCTTGTCATTTCTTCAGACACTCTTGGTACCGTTGGGTTAACCGGACGAACAACCGGCGCCCACGTACATTTCGAAGTATACGATCATAGTATTGCGGTGAACCCTACAAGTTATTTGCCTCAAGATAACTAAGTCTTAAGTGCTCTTAGGCTGAAATTCTCTTCGTTATTATCCCCTTCCCACCCTTGCTCTATTTTTTCAGTAAGCTCTTCTATTAAAATCTTAAACTCTACAGGATTACCGATATTTTCGATAACTATTTCCCTTTGGTCAAAACCGGCAGTGATAATAACCAGATGCCCGGTATTGAATAAATATCTCTGCATCACAGATTGCTCGACTGTAACGTGAGTTATGGCAGTTAGTGGAGCGGTGACTATTTTTCTTGAGAAAATTCCTCTCACTATTATGAAGCGTCTATTGGATAGCGCATATGTAAACGATTGTCTCATTCTAATTAAGCGCCCAAGTTTTGGAATTCCAACCAGAAGAAACGCAAAAGGCAGTAACAAGAAGAAGTTTATCCAATAATAACGAGCTCCAATTGAGGTAACTATGATAAGCTCTTCTCCGCGGCTTAGAAGTTTTTCCAGTTTTTTTCTCTGATTATTGGGGATTTTTTTTGTTTCCATTTAGTTTAGTTTATCACTTCAGATTACTTCAGCGTAAACACTTAGTGCCTCAGTGTAGACTAATTTTTGCTAAGATGAATTAATGATAGCTAAAATTGGTGTGGCTATTTTAGCCTTGGCGCTGACGGACCTTATTTATATTAATTATTGGATGGTAAGAAATAGTAGGATAGAGACCAGTAGCCAGAGACCAGTAGAGACAGACATCGTAAGTTCACCTTCGCCAGATATAGGTAGTTCACCTTCGCCGTTGGTGAGTCCATCTTCAACGCCAACTACACCTGCCGAGACTAAAGTTGTGGAGACAAAAACTGTAGTTGAAAAACAGACACAAACTATCGTTCAAACTGCTCAGAAGGAAATCTTCATTCCCCTTGGTTCGGGCTCGACTAAAAGTAACAGTTATGTTGACCTTGGTGGACTTCAGGTGAATATTGACACCACGAAATATTCTCCAATTGATTCTGTGATTTTTGAAAGTTCTATTCGAGTAGAGGGTGGTAATGGCAAAATGTATGCGCGGCTATATCAAAAAGATGTAGGCGGGGTGATTGGTAGTGAAATTTCTACCAGTTCCGCAGGCGGAATCCTTGGAAGTTCGTCTTCCTTTCTGTTGCCAACAGGTAACAGAGTGTATACTGTGCAGGCAAAAACCGATTTGGTAGAATTTCCTGCGTATGTGGACGGTGCGAGGGTGAAGATAACGTTGAAATAAATTCAACGTTGCGTTCCTAAACGTTGAAATAAATTCAACGTTGCGTTCCTAAACATTGAAATAAATTCAACGTTGCGGTCCTCGCTTCGCTGTGGGCCTATACATTAAAGTTATTTTTACAAAGAATATAATTCAGTTTTGACTTCTTCGGAAATAATATCTCTAATAAACATTAAGCTCGCTCTTTGGTGTCCGTTTTGATGAAGGTCTTTCTCTGGTATTTGAGGAGTTTGGTGATTTTGATTAAATGGATACCATACCCTTATGTTTCTGGCGCTAAATTGGCCTGGCCTTCTATAGATTCGCGGCAATCGACGGGAAGGCCGAAGACCGCTATGAACCGGTAGTAATTCTCTTGAAGAGAAAAAACGGATTTCTACTGGCCTATTTTCGACCATTTGAGATGAATTCTACAGCTTGGATTTTTTAGAGTCAATTAAAAAGAGAGCTTATTAATAGTCGCCCATGCCACCTGGAGGCATTGCCGGCATTGCTTTTTCTTTTTCCGGGGCGTCTGTGACAAGACACTCGGTTGTAAGAATCATCATAGCGACGGAGGCTGCATTTTGAAGAGCAGAACGTGTTACCTTAATGGGGTCGATAACACCTGCTAGGACCAAATCTTCAAATTTGCCGGTGAGAGCATTGAGGCCAATATTGCCTGTGGCTTTTTCTACTTCTTTGACTGCCCAACCGGAGTCCACACCTGCATTTTCAGCTATTTTGGCAAGCGGTTTTTCCAGAGAGTCGCGGACGATTTCGACGCCGATTCGTTCATCTGTGTCGATTGTTGTCTGGATCATTTTGTCCAGAACTTTCATTGCCCGGACTAACGATACTCCCCCGCCAACTACATAACCTTCTTCAACTGCGGCCTTTGTAGCGTGAACTGCATCATCTACTCTTTCTTTCTTCTCTTTGAGTTCGATTTCTGTGGCTGCGCCGACGTTAATAACCGCGACTCCGCCGGAAAGCTTAGCGAGACGCTCTTGTAACTTTTCGCGATCAAAATCACTGTCTGTGGTTTCAAGCTCTTTTCTGATTTGTTTAATTCTGGCTTCAATTGCAGGTTTTGAGCCTTTGCCGCCAATAATTATTGTGTTGTCTTTGTCGGAAACGACACTGTCTGCTTTTCCAAGATCTTCAACAGTTACCGATTCCAACTTTCGGCCCATGTCTTCGGAGATGACTGTTCCGCCGGTGAGAATGGCAATGTCTTCGAGCATTTCTTTGCGTCTGTCACCAAAACCCGGAGCTTTAACGGCCAAAACGTTAAATACACCTCTGATTTTGTTGACAACCAAAGTTGCTAGGGCTTCGCCTTCGACTTCATCTGCAACAATAACTAGGTTTTTGGAAACTTTTACAAAATTTTCCAAAAATTGGACAAGTTCCTGAAGGGATGCGATTTTTTGATCTGTGATTAAAATGTGAGCGTCTTCGACTACGGCCTGCATTTTGTCAGGATCTGTTACAAAATAAGCTGAAACAAATCCCCTGTCGAATTCCATTCCTTCTTTATATTCAACGGACAGCTCAAGCCCTTTGCCTTCTTCAACTGTAACAACACCATCCGGACCGACTTTTTGAAGGGCGTCTGCAATCATCCTGCCTATTGCCGGATCTGCTGCTGAAATGGTGGCTATTTTTTCGATTTCACCCTGATCCCCTACTTTTTTGGCCATAGTTTTGAGTTGGGCAAC
>JAUYIQ010000012.1 GCA_030688205.1 Candidatus Curtissbacteria bacterium
ACTCCCTCCAAAGTTTTTCCACATCTTCTTTTAAAACATCAATATTTTTAATTTCTCCTTTTGAAAGGACATAGTTTAAAATTTGATCATGGAGAATCGGAGTGGGTGTAAATGTTCTTTCAACACCCGGTGTCGGATTGACAAACGTGCCCGAAAAACCGATTACTTCTATTTCTGAATCGGCTCCGCAAGCGGCAAGACCTAAACCCAACCCGATAGGCGCAACTATTTTAAATAACTTGCCCCGAATTCGCCAGTCTATTTCCACAAAAAGCCTTCTTCGGCACAATTCTGCTCTTTTTGAAAAATCTTGTCAAGAAACTATATCAAAAGAGGTAATACAGACTAAGAAGTAGATCGTTTGCAATTTAGTATTCCGATTCCCGCTTATCGCTTCTCTCTTCCAATACATACTTATAACTAAACCACCAGAAAAAAGCCAGCCAAAACATGCTCAAAAGTACTGCACCGTATTTATGGGTTAAATCGGTAGCAACTCCACCGAAATAATAAAGTATTGCCAGAATTAAAGCTATCCTGATTACGTTGAAGATAAAGGTTCCCAAAAAGCCGATAAGAAGGACTTCTATTTTGGAAAACCTCGTATATTTCTTAGAAAATCCTCCCCATAAGCTTATCCCTAAAATTACAAAAGACTGCCAGCCGATACAATTCCACGAAATATAAGTCTTCAAACTTTGGCCGTTTTTAATAACCTCAACCGTCCCCTCAAGAATCGGCACTCCCGCAAGCTTCAAAAGTGTTCCTACAAGAACCTCCTCATACGGAACAAGGACATTCTCAATCACCCTGAAAAAGAACGTTTGTTCTGCAATCTTTGCAAACAGGTTGTCCAAAGTCAGAAACAAGGGCAGGAATAAAAAGATGAAAAACAGCGGTAATACAAGGTGGATTACCAGCCATCGTGATACTTCGTAAATTCTAGGATTTATTGTTGAACTGTAAATTTGCTTCATAGTTAACCTTCGATATGACTACAAATAGGGTACCATATTAGGCTAAATTTTTAATATAAACCGCCATTGCAAATCGTCTATTAATCGTCTACAATACGACTATATGTTTTCTCCTAAATATACAATTACCGATACGCTTCTTGCCAACATCAAGCGAATTAATACTCTTGTTAACGGGCTAAACAACAGGAGATTTGCAAATGTTATTTTGTTGCAGCTGGAAAGGACCGCCAGAGAGGTTTCTAGCTATGCCTCAACGAGTATTGAAGGCAATCCTCTTCCCCTAACAGAAGTAAAAAAGATCCTTAAATCTAAACCGACCCATATAAGAGAAAGTGAAAAAGAAGTTCTTAATTATAACCAAGCCCTGCAAGGACTAAACAAAAAGCTGGAAGAAGGTAAAGTAAAACTGTCACTGGCATTAATATTAAAGATCCAAAAACAAGTCACATTGGGACTTCTTCCTTCTTATGAATCCGGAAATTTAAGGCAAAAGCCAGTCGTAGTGAATGATCCGCGAACCGGGCAAATTAAATTCCTTCCGCCGGATGTAAAAGATGTTGAAACATTGATAAAGGATTTAATTAAGTATGTTATCAAAAACAGAGAAAAAATTGACCCTTTAATTTTAGCCGGTATATTCCATAAACAAATGGTTTTAATCCACCCGTTTACTGACGGCAATGGCAGAACTACCCGTTTGGCTACAAAAGTCTTAATGGCACAGATGGGATTAAATACTTTTAGCTTATTCAGCTTCGAGAATTATTATAACCAAAATGTTACAAGGTATTTCGAAAAAGTGGGAGAATTTGGAAATTATTATGATTTAGTTTCCTATGGAATTGATTTTACCCCTTGGTTAGAATACTTCACGGAAGGAATCATAGATGAACTATTAAGAGTGCAAAAACTACTTCCCGAAGAAACTACATCGCCACAGACAGGACTTCAACTCTTTCATTTTAGGATATTGGATTTTATCAGGGAGAAAGGTTTTATCACCAACCGGGATTATTCCAAATTAGCAGACCGCGCGAAAGCCACAAGAGCAATTGATTTTCAAAAGTTGATAAAATTAGGCCTGATCGAAAGAAAAGGTAAGGGTAGGGCAACTTATTATGTCTTAAAGGAAAAATAGATCCCCATTTGAAAATTGTCCTCATCCCCCGTTTTTTCTCCGCCTCCTTCCCAAAACCTTTCTTAATCGGTTAAACCCAAGAATTCTCAAAAACCACATTGAAAATTGAAAATTGCTTGCCCTCCAAAACTTTAGTGAAGGAGGGAAAATTGAAAGTGTTCCCTGCCGAATACTTCTAATAATCTTCGGAATCCCAAACGCAAACGGAGCCAGAAGAATCGAATATTCGGGAACTGGATCTCCGCCCTCGGTGTAGGTAGCGTAGATGGAGTATTTATTGGTCGTATGGGTGAAGGTAGCTGGAGATGTTAAATAGGCATTAGCTTGGGAATGCCCCTGGTCTGCACTTCCAGTATCATATTTATAATAGGCATTAACAAACTTTGCGTATGCGTGTGCGAGAGCTAAGACGTAATCAACTGCCTCAATAGTTGGTGAAGTAGCAAAAGCGAAATCAACCCAACTATATGAAGTTCCTACAGACACTTCATTAGTTGCTCCGTTAGTTATCAATGTTGAATCACTATGAGTATAAATTCCACCTTTAGCATTTCCTGCAGTGAGCCTTTTAGTATAGGCAGTAATCTTTGTGGCTGTTCCTGCAGCGCCTGTAAAAAGGCTTCCTCTTGTGGCCGCTCCATATGCGTACAGATCAGCTATCTCCTCAGTGCCCCCCGCCGTCTCGTACCCAAAAGTCGGGTCGACTGTGACGGGGTATTGGGCTTGGGCAAGCCAATTTTGATCGACAGTAACTGTTAATTCTCCCTTAACGGTATCAACATTTAAATTTCCCCAGGTCGAATTATTGTTTGCGTCGGTGATTTTCGGCCGGTAAATATGGAGGGCTTTCCCCGTCTTGTAGTTTTTTCCGCCAAGTTGGGAATAATCACCGGATTTGCCATCTTTGTAATAAACGGCATACGAGCCGACAACATTTTCCGGCCGGAAGATTGTGATGTGATTTTCTTTATCGCGGCACTCAGTCAGAGTACATGTTAATTCCGGATCCTTATTCTCCTCATTCAAAGCCGGCTGGTAGAAAAAATCCAAGTTCTTGGAATTAATGTCATAAGCAAAGACATTGCTTTCCGGTTTTTCTTTAAGAAGTAAGTCAAACTCAAATTTGCCCGAGCTTCCGTTTTTAGCACTACCCGGCTCAGTGATTTTTTTGAAATAAAGATCCTGCTTCAGATCTTTCCAACTGATAGCATTGTTTCCTGTTTGAACCACAGCATCGGCACCTACCGGGTAGCTAATCTTCATTGAGGCTTCACCATCCCAGTTAGAAACAAGTACTTCCGGCTTGAGTTTTTTCGAATCGTTTCCGCCTACTGTAACGTTAGGAATGTCAGGGAAGTTATATGCTGCCTGTACGAGCCAACCTGCATTCTTGCTTTCATCAAAAACCAACTTTCCTTCCTTGATGAACTTAATGGGTTCTACCAAATAAAATTGGGGGTAAATATCTTGTGCTTTTAAGAAGTATGTAAGCTCATGTACTTCTCCCTTCTTCCAATCAACTGTCCAGGTGAGCAGCCTTTGATACCCAACCTCAGTAAAGCCAACAACCGATTCCCTGCCTTCTACAACGGTTGCCGAATAGCCGGTTGGACTAAAACTTGCAGGCAAGGTTTCTGTGATTTGACCCCTAAAGTCTTGGTTTGCAACTACAGTAAGTTTGACATCATAAGGTGAAGGTTGATAAATTCTGGTCGGGTAAGAAGTACGTTCAATATCAAAAGGTACGGATTCTTTAACCTCAAAGTAGCTTGTCGTGCTTCTTTTTCCTTCTTTTGATTCTACGATCAGGTCAAGTTTGTATAATCCCGTACCTTGAACCTTGAAGACTGCAGTGTAATCCGCGCTGTTTGTAATATTTTGCGGTCCGCACTTCCCGCTCGGCTTGATCCCCCCGTTTTCTGTGCTTAACTCTTCTCTAACTTGTAACTTGTCGCTTGTAACTTGTAACTTCAACCTGGCATCACAAACTGCCTTACCCTGATCGTTTAGTACCCCGAAGCCAAGTTTCGCTTCTTCACCTGGTAAATAGATGCTCTTGTTGGTATTGATTGCAAGTGTTCCCCATCTGAAATCCTGAGTGGAAACGTAGTTAGCTCCTGTTGCATCCGTCCATTTGGCAGAAAGTGTGTATTTGCCGGGTTTGACTCCGGAAATATTCGAAAGCGTTACTTTAAATCCGCTGTCTTCACTAGCAATTTCAGGCTTAATATCCAATACTTCATGACCGGCATAATCCAATATAGAAGCTTCAGCTTTGGGTTCTGCAGCTTCCACCCTGCCCAATGAAAATATCCGGTCAAGCGTACTTACCTTGTTTTCGCTTCTTAGATAAAACTCCGGTTGACTTCCATTTCCAAACGTGTCGGTAACTGTTTCGATCTTTCCCCAGCTGGCAAGAGAGCCCAGTCTCGGGACCATGTCAAACAAACTCTCGTTAAAACTCAGTGCATTCAAAAGAATCGTGAATATCAAAAGAAACACCAGAAAACTAAGACCTTTTCGTCCTTTTCTTCTTGGCTGTATCCTCGGCGGATATTCCACCCAGCCGAAAGCCACTTGGTTTTTTGGTCTCAATCTGTTTCTAAAGAGTAAAATCTTCATAGCTAACTCCTTTCTGCTCGGCCTCAAAAATGATCTTCGTGGTAAAAAGCGCCGCGCCGAACAAAAACGCTTTTTCCTGTTGCCATAGCTGTCGTTTTGAGTGGGTGTTAAGTGCAAGACGACTGAGGATATTGCGGACTCCCTTTTCGGAAATCGCAAAACATTCGTTAGTTATCAATTTGGCGAGCTTCTTTGTGGAAAAATGCGGATTTTGCAAAACTTTCTCGAGAACTGTCTGTTCCCTGAATGGGGTCGCTCTTCGCGGGTGGTTTAAAATTTGCGCTTTTTTGGGTTTTACTGAGGACTTCTTGCCTGTGTAACGCTTATTTAGGCGGTAAAAAATTGTTCTGGAGATTCCGTAGAGTTTGCACCCCAAAGTTACAGAGAGTTCACCTCTTCGAACTCTTTCTATTAATTCACAGCGTTTCTTCTGGGTTAATTTCGGCGCCACGTCGGAAGAAATTTAAACGCCCTATCAGTTAAATTAATGTTAACATCACATGGACGACAGGTGTCAACAGCCAAACTCAAACCTAATCTATTAGTTAGTATTAAGTATCATTTTGATCACATCTTAATTTTGCTAATGCAAAAGCGACATATGTCAAATTGAGCAATACACTCAGGTGAGATATAATCTCCGCGTGTACAATCCAATCCTTTCCGTCTCAAACCTCTCCGTCTCCTACCAGAATGAAAACAAAAAACTTCACGTACTTAAAAACATAAATTTTCAATCAAAAGAGGGGGAATTTATCTCAATTATCGGCCCCTCAAGTTGCGGGAAAACTACACTCCTAAAAAGTATTGCCAAACTCATTGATCCTTGTTTCGGACAAATAAATACAAACGGTAAGCTTACTCTTGTTTTCCAGGACTATTCCAAGTCCCTCTTCCAATGGAAAACTGTAAGACAAAATATAGAATTTGGCTTTGAAAGGAACGGAAAGACGGGCAACTTTCAAAAACTAATAAACCTGGTTGGCCTAAAAGGGTTTGAAAACTACCACCCTTACCAGCTATCCGGAGGAATGCAGCAAAGAGTAGCCATTGCAAGAGCGATTGCTTACGACCCCCAAATAATTTTGATGGATGAACCTTTCGGATCATTGGATTCGCAAACCAGACTAAGGCTTGAAGATGAACTTTTAAGAATTTGGGGCAGGCTGAATAAAACAATTCTGTTTGTAACCCATGACGTAGAAGAAGCAATATATCTTGCCGACAGAGTTATCGTTCTAAGCTCGAAACCGGCTAAAATCGTCTCCGATGTCAGAATCAACCTCGCAAGGCCAAGAAACCAGATAGGAACCAAAAAAAGCAAGGAATATATACGCTTGTGGGACAAAATTTACAAATTTTTGCAATGAAATCCGAACACAAAATCTGGGGGTACGTTTTTATTCTTTTCCTTATTCTGGTCTGGGAAATACTTTCTGGCGCAAACATTATCGAAAAGCTTTTCCTTCCACCCCCGTCGAAAATAGCCGTATCTTTTTATAAACTTTTACTATCTTCCGATTTCTGGATAGATCTCACGTCAAGCCTCTACCGAATGTTTTTTGGATACGCGATTGCCGTTATGTTGGCAGTTACTCTCGGAATCCTCATGGGTTCATTTAAGCTACTTTATAATTTGCTGGATCCGCTGATCGAATTTTTAAGACCCCTCCCTTCCGTTGCCATCATTCCCGCAGCCATTCTTTTTTTGGGGATTGGAGACGTTATGAAAGTATTTATAATAGTCTGGGCTTCGACCTGGCCGATTTTGCTAAATACAATAGACGGAATCAGAAACGTTGACCCTGTACAGATCGACACAGGAAGAGTATTCGGGATGAATAAATTAGAGATTACAAGAAGCATAAAAATTCCTAACGCAGCCCCCAACATCGCAACGGGAATGAGAATAAGTCTTGCCATAGCCCTTATTCTGACCATTACCTCCGAAATGGTTTCCGGAACAAATGGTATAGGCCTTTTTATCTTGAACTCCCAAAGGTCATTTAGAATTCCCGAAATGTATGCGGGAATAATAACAGTTGCGGCAATCGGTTTTTTGCTAAACTTAATTTTTGTCAAACTGGAGCGAAAATTACTCAAGTGGAATAAAGAAGCAACAAGACAGACCTAAATGAATGCAGTTCAATTCAAAAAAATTAAAACCACCCTCGATTTTGTCTTAAAAAGCAAAATATCCGATTTTTACCGAAAGAAGTATTCAGATGAAAAATTACGGCTAAACTCTCCGCAAGACTTTCTAAACATTCCCTTTTTAACCAGAGATGAAATAGCAAAATCTCCTCCAACCGCAAGACTTTTTGTTCCTCAAGAAGAAGTTAAAACTTGGATAACTACGAGTGGAACTACATCGAAAGAGCCTCTTATAATCCCTGCTTCTCCTCTCAAACAGGATTATCTGCAAGTTCTTGCCCAAAACTTAAAAAAGTACAGCGTAAAACGGATCATGCTTTTAAAACCTTCAGGATACGCGAATTTGCGAATATTGGATTGGAATTCACATCCCAAGCTCTCCGGCTACCCGCTTATCTTCGGGGATTTAAGACAACTTGAAACCACCGCAAGTTTGGCAAAACTCCTAAAAATTGATGCGCTTGAAACAACCCCCACGGCTTTGCACTTTTTTATTCCGTATTTAAAAGAAATATACCCTCTCTCAAACATAAAATACATAATTTTGGGAGGAGAATACACTTCAGACCAAAAGTACAAATTTTTCAAAACCTATCTTAAAAATGCATATTTCGACTTTACATTTGGGGGAACCGAAACAAGGGGCAAAAAAGGGCTGCGATGCGACTATTTAAACAGAACACGCGAGCCGCGGTTTTTCCATCCGATATCCAACCTTTTCCACTTTGAAGTAACAGGCGAAGGCGAACTCATCCTGACAACCCTTTTCAAAACCCCCTTTCCTCTGATTCGGTACAAAACGGGAGATATGGTCTCAATCACAAAGAATTCATGTCCCTGCGGAAGAAAAGAACAAATGGAGGTTTTTGGCAGGGTCGGCTACGATTCTGTCCGAATCGGGGGCATTACAGTTCACAGGCATTTGGTTGAAGTTGCATTGCCGAAATTCAACGGCGATTGGGAAATGCACCTCTTTGAGGAAGTAAACAACAAGCGCCTTATGCCAAAACTTGTTTTGCATCTCTCAAAAACCTCAAAAAAAGAAGCGGCTTTGATTGCCGAAAGGGTTCAAAGGAATTTAAAAGTAGGTCCCAACCTTTACCTCAAAAAACTGGTCGATGATGAGATTTTCCTACCTCTGAAAATCGAGTTGGTTAACAGTTTTGAAGAAAAATACAAACGAGCTAAACTGGTTTCGCACATCAAGTAAAAATTAAATACCGTAGCCTTCTTGAAGGTATATTTCCGCCTTTTTGTCTTCCGCAATAAATTGCAGTGGATCATAATCCTTCGCCTCGGGTATGTCTTTTTCCATTAGCTTGAGCAGCTCTCTCACAAAATCCTCCCGCGGTACAGGATCCAAATTATCCGTCCCTGCCAAAAACCCGTCATATATTTCCTGGGCGTTTTTTTGATCAACACTATAGTCGGAAATTATCATCGATATAATCTCATTTTTGCGAGTTTCTTCCCTTGCATAAGCAACCCCTTCGGCGAGCGATTCGCTAATTTTTTGAACAGTCTCCGGATTATTTTTTATTGTTTTTTCAAGAGCAAGCAATCCGACCGGATAATATGAATTTTCGCCTTCCGCCAGATCAAAGAGAACCCTGAGTCCGTCTTTCTCGAAATTCTCGCTTGATAAGCCCGCAATCAATGGAAGACCCACTACGTCTACACCGCCTTTTAAAAGTATCGGCAGCTTCCCCTCATAACCTCCTGTCGTAACAAATTCGATGTTATCCAAAGGAATTCCTGCAAGCTTCATAGCCATCACCGTTTCATAGTAATCTTCGCCTCCAAGCCTGTTAATACCCACCTTTTTTATAGAGGTGATTTCTTTATTGCTTAAAAGATAAAACTTATCTGCCCGAAGTACTGTCGAAATCCACCTTGCTTCCGATCCCTTAACATCGCTTGCCAAAAACGAAGCAAAAATCTGGACCTGGTAATCGACCTGACCGGAAGCAAGAGCATTAGCGTTACCCCCTATAAGCGCAGAGTCTTCAACATCAAGTCCGTTTTTGGCAAAAATCCCTTTTTTCTTGGTAACATTCACCGCTAAAGCATGAACCGGAACGGGAGATTTTCCAAGTTTAACTTGAGTTAATTCTTGAGGTTTTCCTGCCGACTTTGGCAATTTTTTCTCAGAAAGTTTTTGGCCACTGATTACAATAACGGCTAAAATTAAAATTACAATAAACGCTATTAAATTCTTTTTAACAAATTCCATAATTGTTGCGGCAGTATAAGAAAAAAGTTATTACTTGTCAAAATATAATTCTTGGAGTAGATTAAACACCTGATGAAAAAATATTTTTCCCTTGCTCTTCTGTTTTTAATTTTTCTTGCGGGAATTTTTTATATTAGCCAAACACAGTTAAAACCCACTCAAAAAAACCTGGTTGAGGTAGAAACAATTGCCGTAGGACAAGGTAATCCGGGACTAATCGCATTTTTTACGAAAGAGAGTAACGGAAGCTTTATACGAAAGACAATTGATACGGGTTTTAGATATGTTTGGACTGTAAGGATTACGGACGGACGCGGCGACGGAAAAAACAGAATCTATGCAGGAGTCGGGAACAGTTTTTTCTCTGAACCGCACGGGTGTCAGGTTTTAGAATTTGATTCAACAGATAATTTTAAAAAAACCGTGATAGACGATGTGGGTGATCTGCGCTGTAAAGATTTGACTGCGGGCAGTATTTATAACAACGGCAAAAATCAGCTGGTTTTGGGAACTCATGGTTTGGGAATAATCCGCGTGTACGATTACAAAGACGGAAAATGGGAAGTTGTAGAAGCCTCCAGAAATTATCTTGCTGCTTATGACCGCGAAAATAACCAAAACCACGCGGTCCCTGCCGATAAGTTACCCTATGAATTAACAGTCCAAACTGCAGTCCACACCGTCAAAATCGGTGATGCGGACAACGATGGGAAAAACGAAATTCTCTCTACGGAATCCGATCCCCTGGAAAATCCCAACAAGGACCATCTGCTTTTTATCAGGATGTATAAATGGAATGGAAAGTCCTTTGACGTTTCTACAATTGATACTTTGAAAGAAGCAATTCCTTTTAAGGCTACTGCCAGAACGGTTGACCTTGACGGAAGCGGAAAGAATAAAGTTTTGGTTTCCGCCTCACATCATCAGGTACTTCTATATGTTTATTCGGATGGCAAATGGAACCGGCAAGTAATTGACAAAGCCGAAGGTGGAAACGAGGACAATATGAAAGGACTGTCGGTAGGAAGTTTAGACGGGAAGAATAAATCAATAGTAGTGGCAACAGGCCTTCCACATGCAGGGGTTTATCAATATGACCTGCAAAATGGTCAATTTAATAAAAAATATCTGGTTGATATCTCCAAACTGCTGGATAAATACAGGCTATTTGAAGGTGTCGGCGACAATACACTTGATTCCGCAATAGCAGACGTTAACGGTGATGGAGCAAACGAAATTGTTGTTGCCGGCGAGCAGGATAGCGCTTTTTCCGGCGATAAATCTGGGGTTTCAAAATTCGGTTGGGAGGGAACGACAATTGGGTATACAGGAGTAATTACCCCTCAAAAAGACGGCACTTATAAAACAGAGTTTATTGACTTCAGGTCAGCATTAGGGCTGGACGTTGGGAAGATTAGTTATTAAATTACTTATTGGAAAAAGTCCCCGCAGCCGATAAAAAGACAGTCGGACTTTTGATCTCTAGCCAAAAGCCCTTTGTCCTGTACAAGTTTTTTGGTGCAGTCCAAAACCTCAGGGTTTTCTTCAAAGTTATACTCCTCGGGAGATAAAACCACATCTTCCTGCTGCCCTCTTAAACCTTTAAACCTATCAGAATTACCTATATAGTAAATCCCCAAAATAACGGCAACAAAAATTGCAAAAAGTATGAGGTATTTTATTGTTTCTTTATTAGAAATTTCTTTTTTTGAGGCCATCTAATTGCTTTAAATCGATTATACACTAGTGTAGAATCTAATCCACTTCATGAATAAAAAAATTCTCCTGCTTTTAATATTACTCTCACTGGCAACCCTAAATTATTTAAAAACATACAGACAGAATTCTCCTTACAAATTAGACAGTTTCATCTACCAACACATCTTCTGGCAATTAAACGGCAATGCTTACCAGCAGGCAAAAGAAAAAGTTTTCGAAAACAAAAGAGTCGTGACCGATGAAACCGTAAGAGAAATTGTTGGCAACGAATCTGTTTATAAAAATTTGTACGATCTTTTCCCGAAAAGGCCCCTTTATCCAGCCGCCGCATTCATAATCAACTTCATAACAGGCAACCCAACTCTTGCTTTTGCCTTGCCCCCATTTGTAGCTTATCTGGGATTTATCACCGTCTTCTATTTTATCTGCCCACCAGGTTCTCTCTTCCTTGCCTTTTACAACCCTTTAGTTCTCTCCTCCGCCTCTTTTATGCCCGACACAATTGCCGCCTTTTTCTGGTTGTTAAATTTAGTTTTTATCCTAAAATATTTCAAAAGTGGAAAAAAACTTTGGCTATTTTTATTTATAATTTTCGACGTTTTGTCTCTTTTTGTAAGGGAACAAAGCCTTTTAATGCTGCCCTTTTCCCTGATTCTTCTTTTCTCCTTCAGGTTTTCTTACAAAAATAAACTTTTATTGAAAAGGTCTCTGAATATTGCCCTTTTCGCAGCATTTGTTACAATCGTATATCACATTCTCCTCTATCTTTTTTCTCAAAAGACTTTTGTTGACACCATTCTTTATCTTCAAAGTGGATACGGCTTGCGCGAGCAACAATATTCATTGGCGCAAACTCTGCAGTTTTATTTTGTTTCACTCATAAAATCCCATATCGTTTTTCTGCAGGTTTTGATAACATACCCCTGGCGTCTTCTGTTTTTTCTTTTAGCTTTACTGGGAGTAAGAATTGCTATCTCCGATTCAAAAAATCGACTCGTCAACTATGTAATGTTTACTTCGGGTGCAGCTTCTTATCTGGCGATTTTTGCATACCCCGCTCCCAATCCCCGTTACTTTTTCGCTCTTGTTGCTTCGATTATTTACTTCGCAGTATATTTTGTCGCCAGCTTAAGATCAAAAGGCAACTTCAAACCTATTTATATGGTTATTGCCGTTTTATTGGCAGGTGCTGTCATGATTTTTTCCTCATTATTTAAAAGTGACCAGATAAAGCTTGAAAAATTACTTAGAGGTGTTGATATCGCTAAGTTCCAGTCAAATAAAAATCAGGACCAAACCGCTGTTTTGCGACTTGCCGCTTTCTATCAATGGAACAAAGAAGATCCCCTCTTTACGAGCCCGGATTTTGATACTGAAGCCTTCAAAAATTCCATTGACTACCTAATTAACGAGCAGGACATTCTTCTTAAATTTATCAATAAAACCGACCACGTTTACCCCATCGATTTCCTCACTGCAATGGCAGAAGCTGCAAAAGCTCAGGAAATCTTTATGAATCGTCCTACTTCTGAAAACGGGAAGACTCTACTGGAAAAACAGCTCGAAGCAGCTCACCTTTACAAAAAAGAGGCCCGAGATTTAATTAGACCAATTTCAGAAGCAAAATTTTATTCCCCGATTCTTTACAACATCACCACAAATAAAGACGTTGCAATAAGCGATCTCAAATTGATTGCCGAAAACGGCGATAAACTCATAAAGGAAATCGAGAACAGAAAATCCTGCCTCGAGGGTTCAGACAACTGCGAACGGCCATCTTTAGAATTCAAAACCCCGAAAATCAAAAAGTTTTTGGACCCAAACCTCCCTTTACTTTCCAAAGACTTTGTCTATTATGACGAGGAAAAAGTTGATATCAAAGGCCCTTACGTGGCAAATACTCTTTGTTTTGGATATGGCAAGAATCTTTCCTATCCCACCCATTATTTTTATCTTAAGAATCTGGAAGAAGGCTTTGATTACATAAAGCCCATCGCCGACATCAGGCTGGCAACGGATATGTACTTTGAACAAATTACCCAAGATACCAATCTTTATTACAAAAAGAAACTATGGGGAAAAGGAATTCCTTATGCGGTTGTCGATTCCACAATCCCCTATAAATGCCCTTATCTTGGATATCTTTCGGAAGTTTTAGCTTTGGATGAATTTTTAAAAAAACATAAACCAATTCTAGAAAAACTCGAAAGCGATACCAAATTCGTTGAAGAAGTGAAAAAAACAGAAGCAGAATTCTTTGAAAGAAAATATCCTTCATACGAAGAAGCAATACAGCTCGCCCAAATTTACGGTTATCTTTACAACTCATCCCAGGCTCCGACAGATTTCAAAGATGAGCTTTTAGAAAGAAAGCTCAAAATTGAGCGGCGACTTTTAAGTTTCGACGGTTTGTTAAATTATCTTACGAGGTTTGTAAGGTCTACCAGAATGTACGAGGAGGTGGAGCTGAAAGCGGGTTCTGACCATGCAAAGGAAATCCTCTATCCTGAATTTGCCCAAAACACTGTCTATCCGCTGAGATCGTATTATTCCATAATGTTTTTACCGTTTTCCAGCTCTGTCTGGAGACTGGACGAAAAACCCCAATATGCCGAAAAGAAAATAATAAAGGGACTCGTAGGTTTTGACAGCGTAGTTGTCAATTACCAACTGGCACTTGAGCACTACTCACCTGAAGAAATCAAAAGATGGCTAATTCCAAGGTGGGACTTACTCTCAGATTGTGCTTTTAAAGACATATGCGACTAAAGCAAATATTTAATATCTGCGTTATAATCTCCGAACTTTGATGTCTTCACAACCAATCATAATAATCAATAACCTCTCCTTCTCCTACGCTCTCCCTTCCCAAAAACAACTTGAGGTTTTAAAAAATATCACCTTATCCGTCGATCCCGGCGAATTTGTTTCAATAATAGGACCTTCCGGCTGCGGAAAAACCACCCTTCTTATGAACATTAAGAGACTTTTAAAAGGAAACGAGGGTCAAATTTCTGTGGACTCGAATAAAATATCAATGGTTTTTCAGAACAGTTCACTTTTCCCTTGGCGCACAGTTGAAGAAAATGTTGCATATGGACTTGAAATTAAGGGTGGCCTGACCAAAACCCAGAAAGAGAATACAGTTAAAAAACACGTTAAACTTGTAGGTCTTTCGGGTTTTGAAAAGTTTTATCCGGCAAAGCTCTCAGGCGGAATGAAACAGAGGGTAAATCTGGCAAGGGCTTTAGCTGTTGATCCTGACATTATTCTGATGGATGAACCATTCGCCAGTCTTGATGCCCAAACAAGAGAGCTGATGCAGGAAGAACTCCTAAAAATTTGGACAAAACAAAAAAAGACAGTAATATTTGTAACTCACCAAGTAAGTGAGGCCGCGTACCTTTCCGACAGGGTGATCGTTTTAACTAAACGGCCTGCTGCCATAAATGCTTCAATTGATATAAATTTAAAAAGGCCAAGAACAAACGGTCTAAGAACATCTAAAAAATTCGTCGACTATGAAAAACAACTCAATAGATTGATAAGAAAAGAGTCCCCAAATTAAAAGTTAATTAAAATATTATGGACGATATAAAAAATATCAGGAGCATTTTACGGTTTGTCTATAATAACCATTACTCCGATTTTTACAGGAAAAAATATCAAAATTCAGCCGTCAATCCGTTAAAAATCCGCACAATCAGCGACTTCAAAAAGCTTCCTTTTCTGGAAAGAAACGAGCTTTTGGAAACAGAACCGCTAAAGAGGATTTTTATATCCGAAAATAAGCTGTCAGGAGCTTCCACCACCAGTGGCACCTCCAAAAAAGGCAGTCTTATTATTCTCAGAAAAAAGGAGGATATCGAACAATATTATTTTAAGGAGTTAAAAAAAGCAGGTATAAAAAAGCTTATGTTTTTAGTATCAGCAAATACAGTCAACAGGTATGTCAACGATACCCTGCCCTCTGATTTGTTTACGGTTTTTGTTGATTTTTCCAACCTAATTCTAGCAGCAGAACTTGCCGCAGGTGCAAAAATCGAAGCGCTTTATACGAGTCCCACACCGCTTTATTTTTTCATTCCTTATCTGGCAGAGCGCTACGACTTAAACAAAATTCGCGATATTCACCTTTCCGGTGAATTTTGTTCTCTCACACAATTTAAAATTCTAAAAAGTTTTTTCCCTAAAGCTGTCTTTAGGTTCAATTACGGCTCTGCTGAAGTCCAAATGGTCGGCTGGCAATGCAGAAATTTAGTTAATGCTAACCCCTCTGTTTTTCATTTTTCCCGCTTTATCTATCCGGAAGTTATTAACCCACAAACCTTAAGTGATATTAAACAGGACCGAACGGGCGAGCTGGTTTTAACAGCACTTTCTAAAAAAGCATTTGTAGCTATCCGATACAAAACAGGCGATGTGATAAAAATTTTGACAAAACAATGCCGGTGCAAAAATAAAAAACCGCTTTTTGAAATATTGGGGAAAGCAGGCACAGACTATATTTCTGTTGCAGGAACAAGGTTAGTCAAAAACGAATTTGAAAGGGTTTTATCTACAGACAAAAAAGTCTCTTTGGATTTTAAAGTCTATATATACGAAAAGTCTACAAATTCTAAACTTGTCTATTATGTAGAAGCTCATCTTTTACCTAAAAACAGGAAGCTTCTGGGCAATTCGGCATTTGCAGTGAAGCTGGCAAAAAAACTTCAAACAAACTTAAAAGTTTCACCCACTTTAACTTTTGAAGATTTGGTCGAAAAAGGAATATTTTCCCCGCTTAAAGTTGTTCTGGTAGAAAAACTCCCGCTTGAGACTAAAAGGAAAAGTTTTGAAATGATTGCAGACAAACCTAACTCAACTTAGAAGAAAAACTGACTGCAGCCTGTAAAAATGCAGTCTTCAACCGAAACTTTATCATTTAGCATATTTGCCAGAAAATCATCTCTTTTCTGAACAAATTTTTCCTGGCAATCAATTGTTTCCGGCACTTGATATACAACCCTGCTAATTTTTCCCAAGACTCCGTTTCTATTTGTTTTACCTTTTAGTGAATAGACAAACGCTCCAATTAATATCAGGATAATTACTGCAAAAAAGAGAAGTTTTTTACTTTTAGCTTTCGACTCACGCATGCCTTACGCTGTCAGCTTAACAGCTATTCGATCTTTGCGTCAACAATCTCCTGCTCCGGGAAGTTTTTCTCAATGTACCCGTACTGGACAAAACCATCAATTAAAGGCTGCAGATCATTGCTTCTTATTACCGTATCAAAAAAAGGCAATATCATTTTGCTACTCGTTTCCACCTCTATTTTTACGTTCTTGGAAATAATTGAGGGCAGCTCTTGGGGATTTTCGTTTACATATTTTGTCGATTTTTCAATTGCTTTGTTAAACGAGTTGATAAGCTGAAGATTTTGGTCAATCCATGATTTTTTGGCAAACCACCCTGAAACCATAAATCTATCTGCAATCGAGCTAAGGGGAGCATCGTCCAGAACCCTCGCTACACCTCGGGAAATCGCAAAAGTCGCATAAGGTTCAACGAAATTTCCTGCTTCGACTTGTTTGTTTTTTAATGCAGCTTCCATTTGAGGAAACGGCATTTCCATAAAAATAATCTTGTCGATATCTACCCCGTTTTTCTTTCCCCAAGCCTCCAGAAGCAAACTTGGAAAGCCTGTCTTGCTTTTGTCATTTGTAGCAAACTTCCTGCCCTCCAAATCCTTGGGAGACTTAATGTCTGAATCAGCCGAGACTAAGAATTGCTGAAAATCAGGAGTAGGTTTATTAAAAGTACCTCCTCCAAGCATTTTAAAATCAAATTCCCTGTCATGTGCCTGAATAATAGAACCTGTAATAGACCAACCTATGTTAATGTCTCCGGATGCAACGGCGGGGGCAATAACGGCACCTCCCTGCATCGGAATTGCCTCAACTTCCAGCCCTTCTTCGGTAAAATACCCTTTTTCTTTCGCGACATAATAAGGCAGAAGACTTACTGTCTCAATTATCCCTATCTTTAATTTTGTTAGTTTTACAGGAGAAGACGTCGGATTAACAACTGTTTTTTCCGCAAATTTTGGTAAGAAAAAAATAGCTAATATACCAATTACAAGCAGGAGCAAAACGGGTAGCAACTTCCTCATTTGTATAAGTGTTTATATCAAAATAAAAATAATTAAACAAGAGTACTTCAAATGCTATACTTACAGCCATCTATGAGGCGTTTTTCTTCTTTTTCCGGCTTATTTGCCATCTTTTTTCTGCTTGTCATCTGGCAAATTTTCGCAACATCGGGAATTATCAATCCGTTCTTCACCAGCTACCCAACTAAGATACTAAGTTCACTAATTAACTTATTTTCTTCTGGTTTTATTTACAAACACCTCACAACAAGCGCGTACGAGTTTTTCTTGGGCCTTCTAATCGGTGTTTCTCTGGGAATAATTTTGGGCATCGCAATCGGATGGTATAAAACAATTAATAATCTCGCAAATACTTTTGTTACCATTTTTTATGTCACTCCGGTTATTGCCCTTATCCCCCTTTTAATAGTCTGGTTCGGTGTAGGTGTGACGACAAAAATCGTCGTGGTTGCCCTTGCGACATTTTTCCCCATGGTTATAAACGTTCGCACAGGGATAAGAAATGTCAACCCCGAGCATGTCCGTGTGGCAAAGTCGTTTGGGGCAGGAGACTTTCAAATTTTTTGCACCGTAGCTCTTCCACACAGTCTTCCCTACATACTTTCAGGTCTTAGGCTTTCTTTGGGAAGAGCCCTTGCCGGAGTAATAGTCGCAGAACTCTACGGGGCAAGGAGCGGACTTGGATACCTAATGACTCTTTTCTCCTCGACGTTTGCGATAGACAAACTGATGGCAGTTATTTTAATTTTTATTGCAACAGGAATCACGCTTACTCAAATTATCCATTTTGCTGAACAGAGACTTAAGTACCGCTTATAATGTAATCGAAAATCCCTTTGATATCTTCTTCTAATGTTGACTTTTGATCTGTATTTTCCTCTTTAAATCGCAACATCAACTCTAAAAGCTTTGTTTCCTGTTCTAAATTATTTCCGGCGAGGTTGTTTTTTTCCAAAGGGTCCGACCGCATATCATAAAGTTCTTTTTTCCCGTTTGTGTTATCGGCAATCAGCTTCCATCCGTTTTGCATCACACTTTCCCTTGTTATCGGCGCCTCCGCACCCCTGATTTTAAGTGGAATTGAACGCACTTCGGAGTATATCCTATCCAGATACCGGTTTACGGTCGAAACATTGCTCGTTTGGGCATAAACAACGTGGTCTTGCCCAATATTCCGCAGTGATGTACCTTTAAACTCGACCGATTTTTGTAAACCGACAAGGTCTAAAATTGTGGGTGCGATATCAACAATAGAAGCAGGTTTTTCCTCCCGTCCCGGATCAAAATTCGGAGCTTTTATAATAAGCGGTACTCTTATCAGTTCATTGTAAAGGCTATACGAATGTACTCCCCAATTACCCCTTTCGCCGAATTCCTCTCCATGATCAGCAGTAACAATTACAATCGTTTTTTTGTCTAGATTGAGTTTCCCAAGAGTTTTAAAAAGTTCACCAAGCATATAGTCTGTAAAAAGAATTTCGCCGTCATAAAGACTGACAAATCTTTCCAGCTCTTCAATTGGAAGGACTTTTTCACCTCTATTATTTTTTGCAATCATATTAACATCAACACATTTGGTTGCACTGGGCAAATCCCCTCCAAACTGATCAAATTCGCCAGGGGGGCAGTAAGGATCGTGAACTTGAAATGTATGCAGGAACATGAAGAATTTTTTACTCCGGTTGTTCCCAAGCCACTTCATTGCCTCCGGTATTATCAAATCTATATCCTGATGATTTTCTTTTGGCTCAAAGGAACGAAAGCTGTCAAAACCTTGGGAAAAGCCTCTTGCTTTTGAAACGAATGTAGCGCTGTTGATACCGACAGTTTCGTATCCATTTTCGTTTAGAACTTCCGCAATTGTCGTATATTTTTCGGCTAAAACATCAGTTCCTATCTGCATCTTTATATTTTGCGGATAATCAGACGTGAATAATGATGCAAAGGAAGGAAGAGTCCATGGGGCACTGGAATAAAAGTTTTGATAAACTCTCGCATTTTTTGCAAATTCGTCCAGATTAGGCGATGTCTTTCGCCCGTATCCATAAAGACTCAAGTGGTCCTGCCTTAAAGTGTCCACCGATATCAAAACTACGTTACAACCCCTACACGCACTAAAATTTTCGCTTCTAGGTAGCTTGCCTGCGGTTTTACCAATAAACAGAAAGAGTATTACCAGAACAAAAACCAGAAGTATTCTTTTTACCATTTTTTTGGATTATACAATCCTTTTTATTCAATACCAACCACGGGTATTTTTAAGTCTATATATTTTTGGGCAAGGCTTCTGTTTTGTTTTAAGAAGACTACTACGTCGGGCGCAAAACCGTCTGAAAGCTCCTTTGTCGGGTTTTGTACGTCAACATGTTCAATCCTAACACCAAGTCTCTCATGCCCAATAATAGCCCACAAGGGATATTCAAAATCGAAACTTTGCTCCTCTAAAAATAGCCCGACATTTTTGTAGTTATTATCGCGAATAAGCTGGGCTATTTGACGATACGGTTCATACAACTGGGGCCTCAAAATAAAGTACTGCTGCTCTCTGCTTTTTTGGAAAAAAGGCTCATTGGAAATTACGGGCTTGGCGATATTGAACAAAACAAAATAAAAAGACGTCGACAGAATTACCACAAGAAGCAAATTTACTGCCAAAGGCTTTAATTTACCTAGCGAAATTGCAATTGGCACCGACCAGAGGACAAAAAGAGGCAGATGAAACCTCGAGCTACTGCTTTGCCACCGGAAAACCGCGCTAAAGAGAAAAAACGCAAAAAACGAAGCCAAAAGAAAATATTTTAAATCCCTATACCCCTTCTTTTTCATCAGCAAAATCACACAAAGAATCAAAAGTAGAAAATGTATCGTATTTGGGGCTTTGTATTCATTTGCGCTGATCTTGAAAATCACAAACTCCCTGCCTAACCAGTTGAAATTTGGACTATCCAAAGAAACTCCCGCAAATTGATGTAATTTACCAACCGAATCATAAACAATCTTATTTATTGGCTTTATAGGTGTAGATAAATGCACACTGATATTTTTAACCGAACCTAAAACAAAAGACTTTGGCCCAACCGGACGGTTAACATAGTCATCTCTGAGACTGAAAATTGGCAAGCCCGAAAAAGTATAGTTCCGCCAAAAAAAACCTGTATTGACAGAAAATGCAATTACCAGTGTAGCCAAAACGTAAAATACGGCTTTTCGATACCCAAACCGTAATAGATAACCCGCAAAAAACCAAAGCATAAAAGGCAGAAAATATACATAAGCAGTATGCTTGGTTAAAAATGCAAGACCTAGAGATATTGCAGAAACGAAAAGAAAAATATTTCTCTCTGTTTTAAAAAACGCGATCCCAAAATAAACAAAAGTCCCAAAAAAGAAAGCAAGAATATAATCTTCCCCCGTCGACGATGCCTGAAGTATGCCAATTGGAACAGAAAGAGCTATAAAACCGGCAAGAATCTGCGTTTTTAAATCAGCTCTTAAGCGATATGCAATTAGCGTAACCGAAATAAAACTTCCTATGGCAAAAAGCCACTGGACAAGATTTGAATAAATATCGCTGCCCGCAAGAGCAAGAGCGTGCAAAAACGCAAAACTCGCCAGTGGCGGCTGGTAAAGCTGCCATGTTATATGGGTTGGATAATACGCAAGGCTTGCGTTCTGAAGCCAATGCATGGGGCGGGCAAGCCAAAGGCTGGCAGCGTCGATATTATTTGGGGCAGATGTCAGTGACAAAATAAAGGTTGAAACAGCTACAATTAGTAACCCTATTATCGAAATTTTGGCATCAGTGTTTTTTTCCCAAAGGATTGTCAAGTTTCCTAAATTGGGTAGAATATTTACTTCTTTAAAAGATTTTTTGACAGAAAAAGCAGTCGCCAAAGTCATAAAACTCCAGCAAAAACCAATAGCTTCCGGGGTCAAAAGATGAAAAAAACTCAACACTTCGGTAATTACGACTAAAAGCAGGGAGAAAAGTACGATTGATACCAATAATCTTTCCCGCCAAAGCAAACCTTTGAATTTGCCGGAAATCGCAAGAAAAATTAGGAAGAAAGCAAAAACAGGAAGCAAAATCAGCATCTTAAGCACTCGTTTAAATTCGAATCACAGTATAATACAATTCGAAAGAAAGTTTTAACTTCATGAAACTTCACATTAAAATTATCCTGTTTCTCCTTTTCGCCCTTCTTCTTTTCTTCCTTGTCTCCCCGGAGCACAAATTCTGGCAAAAATACTTTAAGACTCCTGTCAGTCAGGACCCACAGGATAAAGAAAAGATTTTAATGAACCCAAATGATATCGCAGACCTTACCCTTAATTTCATCCTGGATAACCAAAAATACAGTTTTAACAAAGGGGAAATTAGCTTGAACGGCCAAAAGATAAACAACCCGAACGAACGCCAAAAAGCCCGCTCCTTCGTCTTCTTCTATCAAATGACACTCGAAGATCCCCTTTTCACTGCCCCATATTTTGACCTTGAAGGATTTAAAAAAACAATTGAAATTTTAAAATATGCCCAAGACCAGTACAACGCGGCAATTGGCAAAAACGAACAATTTTTCCCTTTATCCTTTTTACAAAAAATCCCTGATGTTTACCCTGCTGAAAATGAATTTTTGACAAACCCTACAGATAAAACTGCCCAAAATCTGCTTTCTGTCTATAACCTAACAGCCGAAGCCTACAAAAATGAAGCCGGTCAATTTGTAAATACAATCAAAACGAATGAAGAAAAAATTCCGGGAACTAATTATGTGGCGATAAACAGTACCACTACCAAAAAGGTGATTTTTTCCGATCTGGAAAAACTAATTCAAAATTCAGATTTTCTGATTTTAGAAGTAAAAAATAGGCAAAACTGTCTTGAAAAAGCCCTGAACTGCAAAAGACCCTTTTCACTAATTCAACAACCACAAACTACCCGGTTAATTTCCGAAGATTACGAAAAACCCCTGCCTCTTCCGTCGCTTTTCCCCGGCCTTCCAGCCAAAAGATACTCTAATCTAAAAGGTCCCTATGCAGTGCCTACCTCCTGCTTCGGCTGGGGAGAAAATTTTACAAAAAAAACCCACCTTTTTTACTTTCTTACGAGTCAATTCGAAATAATTGAAAGGCAGGATTTGGGCACAATATCTAATTTCAGGATCAAATTGGCAAATAATAATTTTTATAGAAAAGTAGCAAAAGAAAGCTTCGAAGCGGATTTTCAAACCGATCTCGAGTACACAAACCAAAAGGAAGATAATTTATATGTCTGCCGTGATTCAACTTATCAGGCACAAGCCACAACCCTAAACTTTTTCCGCGAAAATATCAAAACTAAACTTTTTGAAAAATTCGATTTATCTAAAGTCCCAAAAGATCAGGAGCAGTTTTTCCAAAATGCACGTATCTTTGAACAGGAATTTTTCTCAACCCAACCCCCGTCCTGGAAAAATCTGGAAATCTTGTCTTCATATTACGCATACGCAGCCAAAATCATGACAGACGAAAGCCTAACCTCCCAAAAGGCAGAGTTTATCAATCGTTACCTTCTGATAAACCGGCAGGAAGGTGACTTTGCAAAGCTAACCAACCACAGCATAAAAGGTTTTCTTCTTCTTTCCGCCAGAGAAAAAAATAGACCGGGTACTACCACAAATAACGCCTTTTTCTACTCACAGGTTTACCTCAGCAGAAGCCTATGGAACGTTCTTTTCTTCCCTTTCTCTCCTTCTTTCTGGCGGAATCCCGAAAATCTCGAATATCTGGAGAAAAGAGAAGTAATAAGCGTTGGGCCTAACGGGCCTTATCTCGACACAAAACTTGCCACGGAAAAATTCTCACCCGAGATAATCGAAAGAATGCATTTTGAAACTTGGGAATATAACAAAAGCTTACTGGAAGAAGAACCTTAAAACAACCCTTCATTCATTCCTTCCTCTTTTCCTCTAGAACAAACGTATATGCAAACCACCAGAAGGCCAAAAACCAAAGTATCGCAACGAGAGTCGCCAGGTAATTATGGAAAACGTAGGCCCCGCTCTTACCAAACGAAAGAGCAAACAAAACCACAATAATGATCCTAAAAATGTTAATTAAAAATGTGCCCAACAAACCGATCAAAACCGTTTCGATCCGGGAAATTGGCGTAAATTTTCCCGAAAGTCCGGTCGCAAAAGTCAAAATAAGAAGCACTACCGACTGCCAGCCCAAACAGTTCCAGGAGATATAAATTGATGCGTTTTGAGATATTAACCCTGTCTTTGTTATAGTCATGTCA
The DNA here is from genome assembly GCA_030688205.1 of Candidatus Curtissbacteria bacterium. Lineage (GTDB taxonomy): Bacteria > Patescibacteriota > Microgenomatia > Curtissbacterales > GWA2-41-24 > 2-01-FULL-41-11. Next base: position 23,281 of record JAUYIQ010000012.1, read on the forward strand.
ATACCAATCAAATTCAAGAATCCCCAAACAAGTTTCGTCTCATAAGGCACCACGTAATTTTGGATGATTTTATAAAGGTATAAATGCTCAATCACCTTCGTCATCGCCTCAGACAACGTCATCACAGCGGGAAAAATCAACAAAATAACCGCAGCGAAGATGAAGATATTGCTGAAAACAGATGTTTTCATACTGGTAACACCATAACAATCTTTTCTTTGTTCTTCAGTCTGCGTTGCTTTATCCATTCAACCAGCTTCGGCACAAATATCAAGGCCGGCGCGGCAAAAAGTAGAGCCTCCGGCACGGGCATACTGGAAATCTGAATAATCAGCCAGGCGGAAGCAAGATTAACGGTATTAGGACTTGTTACGTTTTTCTGCGAATCCATTCTTTTTGAAGAAGCCGGCATATTTGCTGTAATATCACCGCTTCTTTGCCGAACATAAGTCGTACTGGCTGTCGAAACTTCCGAGCCTGTAATTGCAGATGAATCAGTATCATTTTTAAGTCGTGAATACCCGGTACCGGCAGAAGTTTTTATCGTAGATTCAAAAAAGTAAGCCTTAGTCCCCCCGAAATTAGCGGGGACAAAAGTATTATCATAAACATCATCACCATATATCCCGGCACATGCACACGAAACATTACTATTAGCATATTGTTGCACTGTCTCCAAATCCGTCACCCCGTTTGTCCCATCAGACTGGTTCAAAACTATTTTTGCGTTGGAAATACTTCCGGAACACCCTCCTCCGTTACCATCGGTACATTTAACCCTTACAATATAGTTGTCATCATTGGTCGTATCCCAGTCGGCGTCCCCGTCAACGTTAGTCCCCGTCTTCAGGGTCCAGGTCGTATCGCCAGTATGGGAAACTTCTGCAACACTCGTGCTGTTGGTATTATTGTAAAGTTCCGCATGGACAGTATCCCCCGCACTGGCAATTTTTAAGGTTGCCTGGAATTCTACATCACCCGGAGAAGTAACGGGCGAAGGGGTAAAAACGCTGTCGTTATACTGGTAGATTTTGTAATGGGTCAAAGCAGAGTAAGTAGTATTTGTAAAAGCCGTTTGGTTATTCCCCACCTCAACTTGCGTCTGGGTATCTGTTATCCAACCGCCTGACGACTGCACAACTTTCAGCCTGGCTGCCTTTATCTGGGCTGTACCCGAAGCATTATCGGTTTTTATCTGAACTGTATAATCCTTATCATCCAAAAACTGGGCATCTGCGGTAACGTCAACTGTCTGAAGGGCATAACCACAGTTATTGATAAGGTAAGTAACAGAAGCTACTTCTACGTCGGGACTAGAAGTTATTTCCATAAGGGTAGCCGTAGTTGTAACGGCTATCTGATCTTTTCCGGAAGTATACCCCGTATTACAAATCAAAGCCTCGAAAGTAACGGTTGAGATATTGGAAAACTTATCGTCATCCCAATGGATAATCCCCAATGAATAATCTGTGGGCGCCAGAGTCGTACTCGCTGTCGTGTACTCCTGATCAATCATATTTATCTGCTGCTCGAGACTTAAAGTCATGTCTATTTGAATAACCAGCCAGGCAACATTGGTTTTTGCGGTGTTTCCAGTTAGAGCTTTATGTTCAACATCAAGGGTTTTCGAGGTTGTCGGCATGGAAAGAGCTGAACTTCTCCTCCGGGCATCCGTGGACGCTCCGGGAATGTTGATTTCCCCATTAGTGATATCAGCAGGAGTCGTCTCGTCCTTCACTTTTATCCAAGCATCAAGAAAATCTGAATCACCGTATATCTCAAAATAATAAGAAACTGTGCGTGGGGTAAAGTTTGCAGGGTCAAAAAGGTTATTGTAATTTATGCGGGCATAACTTGTATCTGTAGTTTGTATATAAGTGTTGTTATACACCTGCGTCGTTTCCAGTTTTGAAACGCCCGAGGCCGAACTCTGCTCCAAAATAATTTTGGCATTGGCAATTTTGGCGGTATTGGCAGAAGCTTTAATGCAAACAAAATAATTTCTCCCCGCAGTCGGCGTAAACGAATTACTCCTTACACGCGTGTATGTGGAATTTGTGGTTGATACTTCGCTATCTATTAGCGTACTGCACGAGGAGAATGCAAGAACAGCGTAAGCAGTTGACCCTGCATTACTGTTTGATATTGTAGCTTCAAAATAAACTGTAGGTGCCGGAGACCAAAAGTGAAGACGAAGCCGCACTGCAGGTTGTGGAAGTAGCAGTGGTATCAAAGCAATAATCTTTTTGATCGTCCAAAACTATGTAACTGGTATCAGTTTTGGTATTTTGGTCTCCCACCTCAATTTGTGTCTGGGTATTAGTAAAGCTTGTTGCAGATTGCAAAATTATCACTCTCGCTGCTCTCACAGCCACATTTGCACCGACAGATGAAACAAAAACCTCACCTGTTGGGTAACTGCCGATGGCCGAAGTCCTAAATCTTGTAGCTGTTGTTGTACTGGCTGTGATGGTAATAGTAGTACTTGTATCGGCACTTCCCGAACCGCAGGCCGGCGACCCACCGTTACCGCCTTTGGAAAAAGTTACGGTTTGGTCAGACCCGGCGGAATTTGTAGCCACTACTTCAAAATAATAGGTGCCGCCGGAAAATTTGGAGGTATCTACACATACAATTCCTACCGGTGCTGTCCCCGCCGCAGCTTCCTCATCAACTATATTAATCTGCTGCTCGACTTTCCGACTCCCTGCAGCAGCACTGGCATTCGGCACAAAAAATGCCAGATAATTTAGCAAAATCACAACTGTCAAAAGCCCCGCCAGAACCGATTTTGAGACAAACCGGAAATGCCTTCTGCGACCCTCTATCTCCCTCCCCACAAGCGGCCTGTATGCAGAGGCAAAAGCGAAGGTACGCGGATTCAACTGATTAAAAGCTGATTTAGCCGAGTCGGCATAATCGGCTGAAATCGGTTTACCCTGAGCATCGAAGGGCGGAATCGGCGAGCCACCGACCAGACGGCCGAAAAACTTTCCGAATCCTGTCCTTTCAGCAACGTCTGTAACTATTCCGGACTTTGGCGTTCTGAACCAAGGACCTTCATGAGGCTCCAGGAAACCTTTGATAGCAGCATAAGCCTGAAACGGCACGACTATATATGAGATTAATATAAAAGATACTATTCCGGCATAGTCACGTTCGTCTGACTCCTCAAGAAAAAGCCCGACTATATTCATCAGAGGAAGCGCAAAAAGGTTGGTAAATACCAGTGACCAGCCAAAAGCTGCAGTCCAGAACGGCAGGCGGGCTCCCATCAAAGCTTCGGAAATGAACCACGCAAATGTACCGACAACAAAGAAAGCCGCCTGCAGATAGTAAAAAGCAAAATAAATAAACTCCATCTTCTCACTCAGTGTCATATTGGGAGATTTCATAATCCGGGGAAACATAACCTTGACGTTGTAGGAAGAACCTTCTGCCCAGCGCATACGCTGGCGGATTAAACGCTTAACGGTTGCCACTGCTTCGGCAGGCGCCTGAATATAAGGAGTAAACAGAACCTTATACCCTGCCTCATAGAGACGAAGTGTAAGTTCAAAATCTTCGGTGATGGAAGTTCCCCAGCCGAATTTCCGAAGTACATCTGCACGAATCGCATATACGCTTCCGGCAATTTGCTTCAAACCTCCATAAATCTGCTCGCTCGAGCGCTCAATAACGTAAGAACCCGCATATTCCGTACGCACTCCCCTTGTAACCCACGTCTGGGATTTATTCAGTACGTGCCACTGGTAACCCTGAACGGCAACGATGTTGCTTACTGCAGACCGCTTACCGCTTACCGCTAACTGCTCATTACTGTCTGCTGTTTGCTGTAAGCCATCAGCATTTAGAACTTGAAACGTCTTCACAAACTGCTCGACGGTATCAGGATAAGGCACGAAGTCTGCATCCATAACCACGATGTACCACGCTCTTCCGGAACTTCTCTCAAGCGCCTTGTGCAAAGCTGCCCCTTTGTAACCTGAACGCGAAAAGCGGTGAATAAGCTTAACTGTCGGAGCGTTAGTCTTTGTAAAGATGAAGTATTCAAGTTCAGGTTCCAGATTTCGGGTTTCAGATTCCTGTTTACCAATTTCTGGCACCTGATACCCGGTACCCGGAACCTGAATCGTCCACCCACCATCCAAAAGCGTCTTTTTTGCTATCTCAGTCGTCTCATCATTGGAATCGTCGGCAATAATTACCTCGTAATTAGCAAACTGCTTACCGCTTACTGCATTCAGCTGTAAGCTGTCTACAAACCAGTTCTGCGACGTACATGCACGAATCAGCCTTTCAACAACCCGCTTCTCGTTATAAAGAGCAACGTGGATGGAAACAAATGGTTTGGGTTCAATAATCTGAACCTTCTCCATGTTCATCAGAAGATGGTTAGGCTGAGACTTATCTCTGTTTGGCGAAATAACATTCTCAATAAACTTTTTTATACTCATGCCCTACCTCCACTTTGTGCCACTCGCAAAACCATAAAAATACTTATGTAGTACTTCATGCTGAAGATAAAGAAAAATAGTCCAAAGAAAAGAGCAATAGAAGCAAAAGCTAAGCCAACCACAGATGTACCAGCTGAAGCCGAAGAAACCATTCTGAAAAAGAAGAAGGTTACAAGAAAAGGAAGAGACAAAATGGACAAAGCAGACAAACCGCGGCGAGGGTCAGTTACTATTAGCTTCGGGACAGAAGCAAAAGGCGCAAACAAATCCCGCCACCTGTATACAGGCATTTCGGGCTGATACAGCGGAGCGACTTGGACAAAAGGCTCAACAAAAAAGGCTCCAACATGCAGCAACCTGCGGGCAAGCGTATTGAGGTTCTCACGCGACAGTAGATTTTGAATCCCGTGATGCCCGACACTGCCCCTTAACCTCTCGTGGAGACTCTTAACAGACAGGTTGGGATTGGCAAAAACCTCATCAATCACCAATCTTTCTTGATCTTTTGAAAGGGCGTTATAATGCAAACTTCCCTTTAGACGCTTACTGGCAAGGCCACCTTTACCTTCCGCTTTATATCTTTTAAGCCACTTGTAACAAGTTTTTCTGGAAATACCGGCTTCCCTGCAAAGTTCTGCTATGCTTCCGTGACCCGCAAGTACCTTATTAACAAGAAGTGACTTGTCTCGAATGTTTAGGGCTTTAATCGACCTTCGGTCGCATTTGAATCTTTTATCTCTAAGCTTACTAGCAAGCAAATGCGGTGCAGCATCCTTATATATAGCAAGCCATTTATAAAAAGTTTTTCGGGAGATTCCAGCCTCACGGCACAATCTGGCTATTTTTCCGCCGGACCGGGCTTTTTTTATTAATGTTAATTTAGCCTCGGAAGAAAAATATGCCACAATTAAAGTGTTACCTTTATCGGGTATCATAGTCAAATTTTTCTGGGGCTATTAAAACAATAGGCCTATATAGTAAAAATGAGGCTAAAAGAGCATTAATTTTTATGCAACTATAAGTAACAAAACATACTACTATAAGATTAATATAATTAATTATAGGATGATAATTATTAATGGCTTGTCCTAATGGGCTAAACGTAAGACCTGTTTATCTCGCAGCCTATTAGCTGAATTAGCAAAATTGGTCATATCCCAAGGAGTAATGTACTCAAAAAACGCTTTAAAACCTCTTTTACAGCCTCTTGGTGGCTAATGAGAAAAAAATTGAAGATTCCTCTAGATCTATCTAGATTTTTTCACAACTTATTGACTAAATATTTCACAGATATAATCTCATAACAAGACTCTGTAATAATCACTGATTAGCACAAATAAGATGAACATGTGCTTACTTAATCAATATATATCTTTTTATAATTTACTATAATTTGTAGAATCAGACACCAATTTCCGATACGGTCCTCTCTAACACTGTAGGCCTACAGCGATTTTTCCTCTAACACAAAACCATAAGCAAACCACCAGAAGAAAAACAGCCAGCCAATCACAGCTAAAAGTGAACCATAGTCGTGAACAATCGTCGCCGGCAGTTGACCAAAGTTGTAAGCCACAAAAATAACCAGCACAATTCTTAAAATATTGACCCAAAAAGTCCCCAGAGCGCCGATTAAAAAGGCCTTGAATTTGGATAAATTCGTATATTTATTTCCCTGCAAACCAATGAATGCCGTGATGGCAAAGAAAAGAATTGATTGCCAGCCAATGCAGTTCCAGATAATCTCGGCAATAAAAGGTTGATTATTCCCCAAAACAACATATTCACGGGTCACCGCCACCTCAACTCCCAAAAGCGCCAAAATCACTGCCGTCAGCCTCACTTCAAAAGGTACAACATACTCGCGAATCAAGTAGTAGCCTTTAAGGTTAATTACAATCCTCGTCAAAATGTCATTGAAAGTCGCCATTAGGGGAAAAAACATCAAAATTAGAACCAGAATTAGAAAAAGGGTCACAAAGGTATTGCGGGAAACAGAAATTGTTCTAAATTTAGGCGCAATCATGATTAAAAATTATCAGAGCTTACCATATCTTTTACCGGCCCCATAAAAGTATAACCGGTTTCATTTTTTCTGACGTCAACAGAAACGAGAGTAGTGGCTTTCAAAACCCCATCAATATATATCTTTTTACTACCTTTTCCATCATTTAAATCCCAGGAAACGCTAATACCGTGAGCAGACTCTAAGAAATTTGCGTCCAGTTCTACATCTGCTTCCCTGTGGTCATCTATACCGCCTGAGTCAAAAATATTAAAATGCACATCTTTTCCCTCTTTAATTAAAATTTGCAAAGCATTATTGTGATTCTCCAGATTAAAATTGCCTAAAAATAAAATAAGATCGGTGTTTTTTGCCCACGGTTGTGCTGCTAATTTAAAGCTGACAGTCCCCTTTTGAATGTCTATTTGCCCCTCGTTGCGATATAAATAGTTCGGCAAAGCCACAATATTTTTGAATTGACGAAGATCCAATCCTTTGTGAGGATCATTGCCGCGTAGCCCTTCTGAAGAAGCACCCTGCGGTTGTTGCACCGGCTCAACCACCGGCTCAACCGGCTCAACGGAAAATGGTGCCGGCTTGCGATTTCTTAAATAAAAAAACCACACCGCAGCTGCAATTATCAGCAACAGCAAGGCAATGACAACAACAAGCTTCCTTAAATTTTTCATAGGCGTTGTACCAGGTTCTTTTTCTTTTTCAACCTCGACATCAACCCATATGCCAGTGGTGTTGCCAAAAGTAGGTAAAGTGTCCTCTCCGGCACTGGTGCAAACTCAAAATTTGTTCCCTGACGTAAGACTACCCCAATCTGGCTGGTTCCGTAACCGGTCATAGTGGACGAGATGTGGCCCAAATCGCCTGCCGTAAAAGCGTAAGAAGTCGAAGCACCCCAGCCCAAGAGACAAGCCGCACTGTTGCAATCGGCGAAGGTAATATCCCCATCGGTGCCGTCGAAATAGGCCACTTTGCAATCGCTGGCGGAGAGGCAATAGACACCAGGTACCGAGCTATCAATACCACCGCCAACGGCAGTATCAATGTCTGTGATAGTTGGCGCTGAACAGGTGGCATCGTTACAATCGGCGAAGGAGACATCTTCTTCGTTCCCGTCAAAATAGACCACTTTGCAATCAATCGCTGATGGGCAATAGATCGAAGCTTGAGCCCAGAAATTACCGACAACATCGGTGTCGATGTCGTTAATTGTCGGCGCTGAACAGGTGGCATCGTTACAATCGGCGAAGGTGATATCCTGGTCGGTTGTATCAAAATAAGCGACTTTGCAATCGGTAGCTTGCGGGCAGTAGATCGAAGCATTAGCTGCGCTGCCAACATCGGTGTCGATGTCGTTAATTGTCGGCGCTGAACAAGTGGCATCGTTACAATCGGCGAAGGAGACATCTTCTTCGTTCCCGTCAAAATAGACCACTTTGCAATCAATCGCTGATGGGCAATAGATCGAAGTCGTAGCAAAAGTACCAACATCGGTATCGACATCGGTCAAGGTTGGCGCTGAACAAGTGGCATCGTTGCAATCGGCGAAGGTGACATCTTGGTCAACATCGTCATGATAGGCTACTTTACAGTCATCGGCTGCAGGGCAGTAGATTGATGGGCGGTAATTAGAATTAACGGTGGTATCAATATCAGTAATGGTTGGCGCTGAACAAGTGGCATCGTTGCAATCGGCGAAAGTCAAATCCGTATCAGCGAGATCAAAATAGATTATTTTACAGTCATCGCCTGCGGGGCAGTAGATTGATGGTAGAGCATCAGCAAGCCCAACAGCAGTGTCGATGTCTGTGATAGTTGGCGCGCTACATGCGGCATCGTTGCAATCGGCGAAGGTGACATCTTGGTCAGTTCTGTCAAAATAGGCCACTTTGCAATCGCTGGCGGAGAGGCAGTAGATTGAAGCATAAGCTGCACTACCCACATCAGTGTCAATATCTGATGGAGTTGAAGTAATCATTGTCTCATCAGTTGTCTTAAAGTAGGCTTGGTCAGAACTATCCTTAATTGTATGGGCATATAAATCGCCGTTTTCTAAGTCGTAGGTAATTGAAACCGACTCAAGCTCAGTCTCGCCGCTTGGCCAAGGAGCAGTTAGCGAACTCCAAGTGCTTCCGTTGAATTTATAGAAGTTAGTAGCAGTCGTTCCGGAAACTGTCAACACCCATAAATTAGTATTGTCAGTGGTGACGGAATAAACATTATCGGTTACCGAAGCAATCGTCGCATTACTGGTTGTCCAACTGCTGCCGTCAAAAACTGAAGCCGAAAGATCGCCGTCCTGATAAACCATATGCAGATTGTTGCCAATGGTAACCAGAACAGGCCGGTCGCCGGCTGTCAGGCCGCTCGCGCTCGTAAAAGTAAGGCTATCCGCAAGCTCGACCCAGGGGTTGTTGTCCGTGGTCGACGTGTCGTTCTCCGGCAGGTCAGTGCCGGAGGCGTCGCCAATGCGAAGGCTAGAGTCGTGGGCAGCGGCAAACGGGTCGCCGCCCGTGCCCACCTCGATGACCAGGCGGTCGCCCGCGACGGTCGTGTAGTTGCCCGCCGCGCTCGTCGCCGTGAACTGACGGTTCGTCAGGGCGGCCGTTGACAGAGTTACGTTGTCCCGTGTAACAGCCAGGACGGTCTTCCGGACGATGGAACCATCGGTGTTAACGATCCTGACGCCCAGGGCAGTACGCATGCCGTCCGCCACGAACGCCTTAAAGCCGCGAATCTGAAACTTCAGCGCCTGCCCGCCGGTGATGGTCTGGCCGGGGGTGAGGGCGGCGCCCACGTACTGGCGGAAGAGGATGTCCTTGTCGGCGTTATCAGAGTCGTCAAACGCCACCGTGCTCATCGCCGAGGCGATCTTGGTCGTCACGGCGGCAAGGCGGGCAGCGATAGACACATTTTCCCAAGCTGCGTCGTAGGCGGGACTGATGGCAGCAGCACCAGTCGAAGGTAAATAAAAACGGCTAGCACTGCCACTTTCGCCAGTAATATCAGTAAACGTACAGCCGGAAAAGGTCAGCTTAAAAACAGCGACCTCAGTATCGGTTGAGGTATCAGAATAAGCCACATAAACAGTTCCGTTATCGGCAACGGCAACTGAAACCGTAAAACTGGTCGTGTCTATTGACCCCTGATCGGCTGAAGTACATTTTGTTCCTAAAGTATCATTGGCGGTATTGATGGTATTAACCTCAATCGCATCGGAAGAGTCGTCAATCCAGGCAACGTAAATGGTATTACCCTCTAACCAAACGGAGGGATTGTAATTGTCGGTGTCTGTCGTATCAACTGTTTGAGATGATAGCCAAGTTGTTCCCCCATCGGTTGACTTTTGATAGTAAATTTGACAACCGTTGGTTGAGGAACAGGTATCTCCGCTAACGCCATTGGTATAAAAAGCATAAAAAGCTCCGCCGACAGGTTTTAGCGGCACTCCGATTGTTCCCCAGTTGGCAGTGGCAGCCAAACCCCACGACATTGTTACCGTACCAGCTCCCTCCTCTGTACTACCAGCACCAGTAGCCTCAACACCCTGCTGTACGTTATAACGCTGTGTTTGACCTGCTCCCACTGAAGAAACCGCTACAGACTCCACACCAACCGCATCTATAACCATTTCACCTTTCGCGCTTGTAACGTCAACTGTTACAGCATTGCTGGTTGACGTATTAGTGGCAACTGTTCCAAAGGGTGTCAGTTGATTAACTCCAGTAAAGCTCATAGCGCCTGCAGTTACTCCCTTGGAAGCAGATAGTGAAACAACTACACTATTTGTTCCGGTTGGCGGATTAACCAGTCTCCAAAGTTCAACTCGTCTGCTATTACCGAAGCTTACCCCCTGAACAAGTGATAATGAGGTGCTACTATAGGTAACCCCTGTTATGGTTGCACCCCCCGAAAGTTCAGCGGCTACACCGACGGTCAGTATTCTATTGGCTCCGTTAGTAGTGACCGTATGGTTAAAACTTAAGCTGTTTGTAATTGCATTAGAACTGGAGGCATTATCAAAAGCAATCCCGGAATAAACTAGCTTCCTTTGCAAACCGCCGAATTGGGCTTCAACCTCTTCGGTTGAGCCACCACCGGCAACAGTTGATTTTGATCCGCCGGAGCAAGTTGCCGTCTCACAATCAATAAATCTTAAATCACCATTAGTTACTTGATAATATGAAATCTTGCAATCGGTAACCGAAAGACAAAACATTGACGAATATTGACCGGTGTTATTGGCCGAATCAAGAGTCTGGAAGTTGTTTCCTGATGTACAATCGGTATTGCCGCAAACTAAAAATTTTAAGTCGCCAACCGTTCCTGAAGTACTGGCATCCTGGTTATCGTAATAATAGCTAATTCTGGGGATATCGGCAGCGTCAAGCCTAAGCGATGCAAAAAGCCTAATGTCAGCCCCGCTGCTAACCCGTTCAATCCTGGTCAAGCCGCTATTGGTCGAACAGGAAACATTGGTGCATCTGACAAACTTTAAAAAGTCACCGGAACTAAAAAAGTCATAATAAGCAATTCTTGAAAAGCCGTCGCTACCAATTGCTAAACTAATTCCATCCAAGCCAGCTGATCCTGTCCCATCAATGGTTTGGATGGTATCGGTTGTTGAACAAGCAGCGTTGGTACAGTGAACAAATTTTAAAGCCTGGGGACTACCATTACTAAAATAAGCAATCTGGGCATTACCGGAAGAGTCTAATTTTATACCAATATTAAAGCTGTCTGGAAAGGCACTCACAGTGATTGTCGTATCAGGCGCATTATTGTTTCTGGCAGAACAAGTGGCATTGGTGCATTGGATGAATCTTAAGTCGTCAGTGGTCGTGTCATAATAGGAAATCCTCGCAAAACCATCAGAGCCCAAATCTAAGGCACTGCCATTACCGACATCACCATTGACCGTGCAGCCGACACAGCCGTCAATTGTAGTCGTAGTTCCGGTTGAGCAGGCCGAATTATCACAATCCCGAAAAATCAAATCGCCTGCGGTGGTATCGTAATATGAAATCTTGCAGTCAGTTGAGGAAACACAGGCCAAAGAAGGGCTGTGACCGGTATTATTAGCAGTATCAATCGAAGTAGCCGTACCGGTCGTACATTTAGCATTATCACAGTCATAAAATTCCAAATCGCCTCCGGACTGGTCGTAATAAGCAATCTTGCAATCGTCAGTCGCTACGCAATAAATAGAAGTATAGCGGCCAACATCATTGGTGGTATCTACAGCTTGAATATGAGTATGATTGCTAAATTCAAAAGCCTTGCCGCGTCTTACCACCACTCCGGATTGGGCCGTACCGGCTGCAGTTGCCGGAGAGGAAATATGGCCTAAGTCATTGCCCACGAAGTTAAAATTGGCGCCGCTGCCTGTCCAGTCAATGGTTGTTGCATCAGAAGAATCAGCGTAAACCTGTTCCGCGCTGTCTTTGATGACATAAGCGATCAAATCGGAATTGGTTGAATCATAAGTTAAGGAAGCACTGGTTAGATTGGTTTCGCCGGAGAATGGCTGATCCAAAGTATTTGAACAGGCTGCATCGGTGCAATCAATAAAGGTCACGTCCTTATCCCAATCGTCGAAGAAAAAGACTTTGCAATCCTGGGCTTGAGTCGGCGTGCCATCACTTGGACAAAAAATTGAAGGCCGCATATTAGCATGCGTTGCATTCTTAAGATCGTTGATGGTTGGAGCGGAACAGGCAGCGTCATTACAATCCACGAAATTAATATCCCGATCTGTGGTATCGGCATAAGAAACTTTACAGTCATCGGCCGCCGGGCAATGGATATCGACAAAGCCTTCATATTGGGCGGTTCCAACATCAGTGTCAATGTCGAACGGGCCGCCGCCGTCAAACGAACTGCAGGCTGCATTGGCGCAATCGGCAAAAGTAACATCACCATCTGTTGAGTCAAAGTAAACGACTTTGCAATCGGCAGCAGTCGGGCAGTCAAGAGCCGGCTTGCCATAACTGCCAACGTCAGTATCAATGTCGGAAATCGCATCTCTGGTTGCACAATTAGCCGTAGCGCAATCGGCAAAAGTAATGTCTCCGGTTCCACCAACATCAGTCCCGTTATCAAAATAGACTATTTTGCAATCAAATGAGGCGCCAGCCAAACAGTCAACGGCTGAAACTGAAACAAAACCGCTTCCAACATCAGCGTCAATGTCTTGCTGGCCGCCGTTAGTCGAACAATCAACCGCATCACAATCGACGAAAGTAACATCATCATCAGTGTCGTCAAAGTAAACTACCTTGCAATCTCCCGCTCCCGCTCCGCAACTGATTGAAACCGAGGCTGAAGTACCAACGTCGGTATCAATGTCAAAAGCAGTACTGTCAAGGCTCGAACAGGCTACGTTGGCACAATCGGCAAAAGTGATGTCACCATCGGTTGAGTCAAAGTAAGCAATTTTGCAATCAGCCGCAGTCGGGCAATCCAAATCAACCCGGGCGGTTGATCCGACGTCTGTATCAACATCATTAATCGTTGGTGCATCGCAATCTGCTCCGTTGCAATCAACAAAAGTAATGTCACCGTCCGTTTTGTCAAAATATGCCAGCTTACAATCGTTTTGGGCCGGGCAATAGATTGAAACCGCAGCATCAGAAGTTGTATTGGCATCCCCGCTGGCAACGTCGGTATCAATGTCAATACTGCTCTTGCCCCAGGTACTCCCGTTGAATTTATAAAAGTTAGTAGCTGTCGTTCCGGAAACTGTCAAAGCCCATAAATTTGTGCCGTCTGTCGTAACCGAGTAGATATTGTCAGTAACTGAGGCAATCGTCGTATTGCTGGTTGTCCAACTGGTGCCGTCAAAAACTGAAGCCGAAAGATTGCCGTCCTGATAAACCATATGCAGATTGTTGCCAATGGTAACCAGAACAGGCCTGGCGCCCGTTGACGGCGCAAAAGCAATGTTGTCAGTGAACCCCACCCAGGGGTTGTTGTCCGTGGTCGTAGTGTCGTTCTCGGGCAGGTCGCTCCCCGAGGCATCGCCGATGCGAAGGCTGGTTGTGTGGCTGGTAATTATCGGGTCGCCACCGGTGCCAACCTCGATAACAAGGCGGTCGCCCGCGACAGTCGTATAGTCGGTCGCCGCGCTAGTCGCCGTGAACTGACGGTTGGTCAGCGAGGTGGCTACCACGGTGTTGTCCCTCGTGACCGTCAGGACGGTCTTCTGGACGGTGGAGCCATCGGCGGCGATAACCCTGATTCCGATGGTCGTACACATACCGTCAGCAGAGATCGGCTGTAAAGCGCGAATCTGGAACTTCAGCGCCTGCGCCCCGGTGATGGTCTGGCCGGCGGCAAGCGGAGCGCTCACATACTGGCGGAAGAGAATGTCCCTGCTGGTGGAGTCAGCGTCAGTAAAGGCCACCGTGCTCATCGCCGAGGCGATCTTGGTCGTCACCGCGGCAAGGCGGGCGGCGATGGTCGTGTCCTCCCAGGCCGAGTCGTAGCCGGGGCTTACGGCAGCAGCACCGGTCGAAGGTAAATAAAAGCGGTTAGCAGCGCTCTCGGTAGTAAGACCGGAATACGACAACCGCTTGACTGAAACGCCAACTATCGTCCAGTCACACGAGCAAGAAGCAGTCCAGCTCATAGTAACAGTGGTAGCTCCCGGTTCGGTACTGCCTGCCTGATCCATATCGCCTTGCTCCTGATTCCAACGTTCGGTCTGACCGCCGCCAACTGTGAATGATTGTGGTTGGGCAAAAACTCCCAACACGCCATCGGCAACAATTTCACCAGTACCGCTGGAAACATCAACGGAAGCTGAGGTGCTGACACCAGAAGCCTTAGCTGCAGTTCCCAAAGGAGTCGTTTGATTGACACCAGCATAACTCATTGAACCTGCAAGTATGGCTGTATTAGCAGAAAAAGACGCTACCACATCATTTGCCCCGGTCGCGGGTGCAATCAAACGCCAAAGCTCAATTCTTCTGCCACCTACAGTTTGGCCATCAACGAAGGTAAGGCTAACACCCCCATATGTTACATCGGTGATATTAGCCGGGAAGTCATCAAAACCCACAAATACCAATAGCAAACGGTTTGAACCTGAGGTGGTATGACTATACGTTAAACTTGAGCAAGCGGTACAGGTAGAATTGGCTACAGCATCAAAAGCCAAAGTTCCTGATTCACCGGTAATATCGGTAAACGTACAGCCGGAAAATGTCAGTTTTAAAACTGCCGCTTCAGTATCCGTTGAGGTATCGGAATAGGCAAGATAGACCGTGCCGTTGTCGGCAACGGAAATGGAAACTGTAAAGCTTGCGGTATCGATTGTTCCCTGGTCGGCTGAAGTACATTTGGTTCCCAGAGCATCAGAACTTGCAGTATTTATTGTGTTTACTTCAACAGCGTCACCTGAATCATCAATCCAGGCGGCATAAATTGTGGTACCCTCAAGCCAGACCGAAGGGTTGTAGTTATCCGCATCAGCAGTATCAACATCAACGTTACTACCCCAGCTTGTTCCATTTGAGGATTTCTTGTAAAGAACATCCGTCCCGTCATTGTAAAAGGCATACCAATTACTTGAGGCATAAACTAACTTTCGCTGCAAACCTCCAAACTGGACCTCGGTTTCGGTAATGGTTGTACTTGTTCCCTGGAAAATGATAGACGGGTCAATGGAAACGGGATAAGCTCTTGCCGGGTCTGCAAGCCAAGATTGGACAGACTCGCCCAGGGTCTTGGTTAATTTATGCCCGACAACCTCCTTTTCCAATTTAAAATTAACATCATTGCTGACTTCCCCCTTACTATCCTTTAAAAATGGCTGGGAAAGTGCAAAAAATTCCTTACCATCATCGGTATAAAAGCCAAACAACGTTGGATCGGGAGAAACAACCTTGACATCAACCGTTTTGACGGATTGTTCTATCTTATCGCCAAAATTTTTAGCCGCATCTAAGTTCTTAATAATAAATTCTTCGACTAAAAGATCGTCGGTAACGGTATATTTAAGATCAACGCCAGTAATTACCTCGTGATATATGACTTCTTTATCTTGA
>JAUYIQ010000022.1 GCA_030688205.1 Candidatus Curtissbacteria bacterium
GTCGCTAACCACAGATATACCTCTTGCCGGAGGACTAGTGGAAAGCCCTCTTGGGCAATTTGAAAAGTGGGGATTCGGCTGGCTGGAATCTATTTTTGTGACAGAATCTGTCGTTTTGCCAAAGATAGTTGATCAAACCGCTAAATTTTTGCTGGACTGGAATGCTATTTATTATTTTGTGAGACCATATGCTGCGAATGTTATAGACGGTGTTTATTTCGAGAAAAGAGAAGACGTTGGAGATATAAGTTATCTTAAAATTAAAGAAGAGTTCACCTCTCCAATTCTCGTTCCCAGTAATGCTTCTGCCATTTTACATATAGGAGATTTGAGTGCGTATGATACTATCTACCGATTTTTAGGAATGAGAAACTTAAACAGTAAAAAAATAGTGGTTGCCAACAATTCTAAATACATTGACGAGTACAGATTGACGGATTTGAAAAAGTTCGATGCAGTTTTGCTGTACAGGTACGATTATCACAATAGGTCAAAAGCCTGGGAACTTGTCGAAAAATATCTCAAAGAGGGAGGGCGGGTTTATGTTGATACCGGGCCTGAGGGATATGAGTCGAAGAGTGATTCACTGCCTGATTTTTTTCCAATAAAAAGAACTTTGCGGGATGATATTGGTGTTTTGTGGGATGCGGAGGTAATGGATGCGAAATTAGGCGAAAATGTTGATTTTAATTCCTTTTCTCCCTTGGATTTTGACGGTGAAGCATGGAATGTTTCTCATCCTCGTGATGAAAAAGACTTAAATCCCGATGCCCGTGTTATTTTAAAAAACAATGACATAATTGTGTCGGCTGCTTCCGACGTTGGTTCGGGAAAATTGATATGGACCGGCTTTAATCTGCCATATCACATAATTCGAGATTATAACGAGGAAGAAGCAAACTTTTTTGTTAATCTATTGTCTTCCATGGTAGATATTTCAGAGAAGGTTGTTCCCAAGGTAGAATACAGGTGGATTTCTCCTGAGCGCAGGGAGGTTACGGTAGGGGGCGCCCGGGCAGTTCTGTTTAAAGAACAGGATTTCGGGGACTGGAGGGCAGTATCAAACTCGGGCGATAAGCTTAAAATTTACAGGACCGGTCCTGTTAGCCCGGGTTTTATGTATGTGCCTTTTGAAAAAGGGGAAATTCCGGATTCAGTGATATTTAGTTATCGGGGAGAACTTAGGTTTTGGATTTTTAGCATAATTTCTGTTCTGTCATTAGTTTTTTTGATAACCAGAATTTTCAGGGGCCGCTAGTTTTTTTCAAAACAATAGCCTTTTTATTTTTAAGTTACTTCTTGTCTTTTAATTCCATTTGTCACCTGTGCTTTCGTGCTGGATGACAAGAGGGGTTTCTAAACATTGATTAATATTGTAGGTGATGCAACAATCAAAAATAGTTAAAAGAGGGAGAATGGAAGCAGTTTGGACAGCAGAAATTTTAAAAAGGCAAGCAAGTAACGGTTTTTGGCAATTAATCCTCAGAAAAATTTTTTTCCAACTGATTGGAACTTTTTCGACGATTATTTTGGCCAGAGTATTGTTTCCAAAAGCTTTCGGGGATTTTGCAATACTCGTATTTCTAATTGAATTTTTAGCGTTTCTTCCAAGCCAGGGATTGTCCGGAGCAATTATCCAGAAAAAAAGTAAATTGTCAGACAGGGAGGCTTCCACAATTTTTTGGGGTATAAATTTGGCATCAATTTTAATTGTCCTCTTAATTTTTATATTTGCTCCTGTTATCGCAGCTTTCTATAAGGATATTTCCGATGGAGCATTTTTGATAAGACTTATTTCAGTGGCCGTTTTGGCAATAAATATCAGAAGTGTTCCTTGCGCAATTTTGGAAAGGCAATTTAAATATAGCCGGCTGGCGGCAATAGAGATTTTGGAAATTTTTTTGACGCAAACAGTTTCGATAATCCTGGCTTTTTCCGGATTTGGCGTTTTTAGTTTATTTGCAGGCTATTTGACGGGAAAAATTTTCGCCGCCTTTGCGTTTTTTGTTTCCGTTAATAACTTCTTGAGTCTTAAGTTTTCGTTTAGCAAAATAAAGCAGTTTTTGCCGTTTGCACTAAATTTTCAGATTTACCATTTAACTTACTCGATCTCCGGATCTGTTGCGCCTGTATATATTGGTGCTGTATTGGGGTCAACTTACGTAGGTTATTTGACATGGGCGGGAGGCGTAGGCTTAATACCATGGTCGATGTCCGAGCTGATAGGCAGAGTAGCCCTACCGGTCTTTTCAAGGGTACAGAAAGATAAGAGACTTTTTGCGAGGGTGCTGGAGAGAGCTTTTGATTTTTTGGCAATGGTAACTTTCCCTTTATGCACCCTGATTTTTGTTTTTGCTCCCGAATTAACCGAAATTGTTTATTCCAGGCAATGGCTGCCGGCTGTAGGGGCTTTAAGGCTTTTTGTAGTTCTGGGTGCTTTGCAATCAAGCATATTTCTCTGCACGACTGCCCTTTTGGGTATGGGATACGTAAAGTATGTGCGCAACATTACTTTGTTTTCCGGGGCGGCATTCTGGATTTTTGCATTGATTTTAATTCCAAAACTGGGATTTTGGGCCCAACCTCTGGCCTGGATTCTGTCCACGGCTTTTTTGATCCCTACTATTTTTAAAGTAAAAAAAGTAATTAAAGTTAGTTATTGGAGAAGTCTTTTTGTTTATCTTTTATTATCAATGACCGCGGTTATCCCTGTTTATTTTCTTGTTACGGTTACGGGTCTTTTTAGTTTATTTCTGGTTGTTTCTTTAAGCTTGCTGATTTATCTTGGTTTGCTTTTTATATTCCGACGAGAAAATCTTAGATTTGTATGGAATCAATGGGTCTCTGTTTTTGATTCGACCCGGGCATTCCAGTTTGTTATAAAAATGTTGAGATAATTAACTCTTTAAATCATTTTTCAAGCGGTCGCCTGAATTTTAACAATTATTAGCTTGAAAGAAATACGATTAGTCAGAGAATCTGAAGGTGGAAAGGACCTTTTTGAAGGTATCGTAATCGGAGTATTTGTTGTTAGGGGATAAATACAATCTTAATACCGGACCCTTCCCTGAAATATCCATCAAATAGTAATTCTCTAGGGATGCAAAACCGGTTATTCCCTGCAAACCGACACCATTATTTATTCGAGCTTTTTCTGTTGTGCTACTGCATCCTTCACACATGTCCGTCTTTAACGCGTCCTGCGCGGTAGTATCCTTGCTCAGGGCGATCAGTAAGCTGATTGTAAAGCTCGACCTGTCAGGATTCCCCTCATTTTTTCTGACAAAAGTAACGCCATCCGGACTTTCTCGAATTGGAACTATATCGTCCGGATATTTGAGGGAAAATTTTAGCTGGGGATGAGTATAAGCTTTCCATTGGGCGGTTTGAGTTTCGGTAAATTTAAATGTAGAGAGAATTTGGTAAAAAGTGTCCTCATACTTTTTACCAATAACTTTGCCTTGTGTATCGTAAGCATCCTTAAGGCCGAAAACGAAAACTTTATCGTCTTTTTGTATCAGTATTATTCTATTCCCGCTAAGGATATAATTTATCCCGTTGAGATCACTGATTTTATAAGGTGTTGTATCTTCCGGTTTTACGGCGGCGTTAGTAAAAAGATAGAGAAACTGCTTCATGTCGTTACTCAGGGTATTTACCCAAGTTTCAATCGTGATATAAGCTTTTCCCAGCAATTGATCATTTTTTAGATATAGGGCATTTTGTCCCGGAACTCCTTTATCAGGTCTTTCGCTGATCGTGAATCCTTCCGGATACTTTACAGTGTAATCAAAATTAGTAAAGATTTTCTCCACGGTTTCTGAAGATGAAGCCAATGGAGAAGCTGTTGTTGAGGCAACTTCTTTGGTAGTAGTGACTGTCTGTTTTGATTTTATTTTGTAAACAAAAACGCCGGTTCCAATTACTGCTGTTAAAAACAAGATCGAAATACGGGAAAATCCGCAGGCTCCTCTATTCACTCAAGTATCTTCTCACGAAGAAGTATTTATTTCAAGGAATTTAAACTGGCAGATTATATTATAAAAGTGATTTGCCGGCAGGGTAAAAATGTTAAGATTATAATTATCTGAATATTGCAATGATAAGATTTCTTCGAAAAGCCACAGCCGGTTTAATCTCTTTAGGTCTTCATTTTGCTGCCCTTTCCATAATTTTTACTGTTATAAAACCTATCGCCGAATGGTACTTAACAAAAAATCCAATTAGGGGAACTGACATTCACCTTTCGGCATTCTATGTAAATTACATCTTGAAATGGGAGGAGTTCATAAGACCAATGGCATGGAAATATACTTGGTTTGGCGGATATCCTGCCTATCTCGATTATCCCTCATTATATTTCTTAGCCATGGCTCCGTTGGTTAAATTTTACGGACTTTTCGGTGCCGTCATGCATTTTGCAATGCTGGGGTTTATAGTTTTTGCTTTTGCTTCTTATTTCTTATATTTTGAGCTTTCAAAAAGTAGAACCCTGGCATTATTTCTTACAGTTTGCAGCTTGCTTTCAATTAATATTTATCTTTCTCTTGTTTGGGCGGGCGGCATTCCGTTTTGGACAACCCAAGCCTTTTTGCCATTGGCAGCATATTTGGCTGTTAAGTTCTTAAATTCTCAAAATCCTCGCTGGTTATATTCGGCGGCTTTTGTCACGGGGATTGGAATTTTGGGCCATCCCCAAGGATTTTTAATTGCCATAATCCCATTTGTTAGCTTGATCCTTCTTTTCTATAAAGTTCCACGGTTTAGCAGTGGTCTTAAAAATCTATTCATATATTTTTCCTTGGCCTTCCTGGTCGCTTTACCGGGTATACCTTGGGCAATCGTATCTACAATGTTTTCCGGCTTTTTTTCTGTTTTTAAAATAATCGCTGCTCTTTTAGGAATTGGGCAGGCAGCCGGCGGCATTGAGACGGGCGTTTCTAGAGCTCCAGGCTCAGTTGACCCGACTAAGAGTATCTCTTTTGTTTTTTCAGGAAATCAACAATACGTTTGGTTTGCCCTTATCTTTCTTTTTGTAATATGGTTTTTGTTTTTTATCCTAGGAAAGAGAAAAAACCAGAGCCTTTCCAATGTTTCCCCCTTTGTGTTTTTTCTGGCTTATTATCTGATTTTGCTTTTCCTTTTCTCAAGGAGGATCGACTTTTTCTTTGGAGCCTGGTACAAGGCTTTGTGGGCAACCCCTGTTATTCTTGGGTCGGCGGTCGCGATTTTTGCCGGGGAAATACAGTCATTTCTAAAAAATTGGTTGGTAAAAATTCCCCAATTGGCGACTTTGGGGGTAATTGTCGACGTTGTCCTTTTGTCCATCATTTACTTTTCAATTCCTCCGGTCTTAGTTAAAAATGCTATTGACACAATTGATTTGGCCTCAATTCAATCCAGTACGCATCCTAATTTTTTAAGTCGTGAAATTACGGACCGGGAGCGTGTAGATCTTGCGAAAAAATTGGTTCCTGGAAATATTGATATCTGGAATGATAAGAATAAGAGACTCTACGCGATAGACGCAACTTTTAATATGTGGTGGAACAGCCTTTTTGATATGCCTCTGGCTCGCGGATATATTGACCCACCCATCACCAATACGGAGAGGTGGGGCCTTTTTTGGCTTGATAGTGCCCTTGGCCCATCTTCAAAAGATCAAAGTTCATCTCTTTCTGTCGACTGGAATCTGCCAAAAGATCTTCTTTTTGAAAATTATAAATTTCTTTTGGACTGGAATGCCGTTTATTATTTGGGGGGAAATTGGAATATGGTAGTGAGTAACAATCTGGCTCAGGAGGCGATTTCCAAAGAACTTGTCGAAAAGAATGAAAAAGTTCTCTTACCTCGGCCGGAGTGGAATCCGGTTACAGACGGTTATAGCGAGCTGGCGCAGTACCAGGTAATGAATTTTTACAAAGTCCGCGACGAGTTAGTCAGTCCCATTCTGGCTCCCGCCAACGCCTCCGCAATTCTTTTAATAGGTGATAGCTCCGCATATGATACTATTTACCGATTTTTGGGAATGAAAAATTTAAACAGTCAAAAAGTAATAGTTGCGACAAAATCGAAATATATCGATGATCATAATTTAAATGAATTGAAAAAATTCAACGCTCTGATTTTGTACCGATATGATTACAAAAAGAATTCAAAGGCTTGGGGATTGATAAGGAAATACCTCCAGGATGGGGGAAATGTTTATATAGAGACGGGCACGGAAGTAAAAGAATCGGAAGGAGGCAATCTGCCGGATTTTTTCCCTTTTGTCAGAACCGAGAGAAGAGACATTGGAAAAGACTGGTTAACAAGCGATGCCGATGAAAAAGTATCAAAAGATGTAAATTTCTCCAATTTTTCTCCGCTTGTCTATAATGACGCTCCTTGGATGGTTTCCTATCCGACAGAAGTAAAATCCCCGGCAAATATCATTTTGAAAAATAACGGGAAAGTTGTATCCGCTCAGACTCAGGTCGGAAAAGGTAATCTTATTTGGACGGGTTTTAATCTTCCTTACCATTCAATTTTCACTTACAACAATGAGGAAGCAACTTTTCTCACAAATATTCTTTCGCAAATAGTTGATTTATCCCAAAAAGACACACCGGACTTCAATTTAAATTGGATTTCTCCGGAAAAAAGAGAAATAACTTTTTCGGGAGCAAAAGCAGTTCTTTTTAAAGAGGAGAATTTTCCCGGATGGCAAGCCAAAATGGACGGGAAAGGAGTTTCCATTTACAAAGTCGGACCCACATCACCAGGTTATATTTATATTCCCTTTGACTCAAAAATTAACGAAGGAAAAGTAATTTTATCTTATCGCGGTCAAATTATATGGCGGATTTGGTGGGGAATATCGGCTCTTTCGATTTTGATTCTTTTGGAAATGATTATTACGGGCAGAATGTTTACTCTTTGGCCGATTAAAAGGATTTACCGTAAAATTATTAGATTAAGTTATGAGTGGTGGGATAAAGAGGTTTAGGAGTGAGTACGGGAGAGAGTATTTCGAGGAGATACAGAAGATAGACAATCCCGAGAGAAGAGAAATTTTGAAGTGGGATCTTGGGTTTTTAAAGTCAAAAAAAGCAAGGATTGTCAGAATTCTGGACGTTGGATGCGGTTTGGGAGAATTTTTGGGTTATTGCGATAGTGAGGGGATGAAAACGTATGGGATTGAACATTCGGAATTTGCGGTAAGAATAGCCCGGAAAAATACAAAAGCTTCTTTGATCCGATTAGATGTTAGTAAAAGAAAATGGCCTTATCCCGATAAATTTTTTGATGCGGTTTGCGCGTTTGATTTACTCGAGCACGTTGAAAATTCTGGTTTTGTAATAGGTGAAGCGCGCAGGGTGCTGAAGCCGGAAGGTGTTTTGTTGGCAACTACCCCAAACGGTTCGGTTTTGTCGCAAAGGATTTTGCCGTATGATCCTACTCATATAAATGTTCAGGATGAAAGATTCTGGAGAGAATCGTTTACAAATGCAGGGTTTGCGGATCTGTCGATTCAAGGTTGTTTGATGTTCGGATTTCCTCCCTCTCCGCTTTTGAGGAAAAAGATAGTTGGGCTGGGTTTACCGGTTAAGGTAGGCCCGATATTTTTTCCGTTGAAAAGGCTTTGTGCGACATTATTCATCATTGGGTTTGGATGAGCGGGAGATGTTTCTGGAATGACTTTGCAACCAGAAGCCACGAGTGGTTAGTTGATTCTTTCCTGGCTTCCAGAGCCAATAATTTAAGCTTTTGAGGACTAGAGAGAAGATTCGTTACAGATTCGGCAAACAAGTTTATGTCATAAGGTTTTACTTTTATAAAGCCTTTTTTGAAAGTTTGTCCCAAAATTCCAATGTCATAGCCCACAACAGGCAGACCACAGGACATTGCCTCTAGAGGGGCAATACCGAATCCGGCTTCATGATCCAGAAAAAGGAACACTTTAGAGCTCAAAAATATGCTTCTGATTTTGTTTTGAGGCAGGGGATCATTAATTTTGACGTTGGTTTCAATTCCTGCTCTTTGTACTCCCTTTTTTAATTTTTGGATTGTTCTTTTCTGTCCGGGACCAGCGACAATAAGTTTTGCTTGAGGCAGTTTTTGACAAACTGAGTGCCAGAGAGGAATTATGTCGTTTATGCCTTTTGACGGCTCCAGGCGGCCTAAAAAGACTGCATCATAACGTTTGGTTATTTTTTTGAATTGCCAAATTTTGGGGTTAATTCCTGCGGGTGAAACAAAAAGTTTTGACTTTTTAAAACCCTTTCTTAGAAGAGGGTGCATTAGCTTGTTGTTGAGGACTGCTATTTTGTCGGCTCTTTTGAGAAAAAGCAGGCAGATTTCCTGAGTAAGAAAAGAGAAAGTGTTGACGAGGAAATTGCCCGGGCGATTTTGAGGCGGAGAGATTAAATGATGGATACGGGCAAACCAATAAATTTGGGGCTTAATTATTTTGGTGAAGGCGGCCGGAAGGACATCGGGAAATATATTTGTTGAGGAGTAAAGAAGATATTTTTCTTTTTGTGAAAGCAGGAAGAAGAGCGTTGTTATTATTCTTATAAAATAAGTAATTGTAAGACTGTAAAGGTTTTGATGCCTGTCAAAAACGTTTTGTTTGAGGCTGACAATTTTTACCTTTTTTCCTTTCCAGTGCCAGGAGGCGATTTTGGGGATAACTATTTCTAGGGAAATGTTTGGTGAAAGATACGGTGACATTTCTTCCAAAAGTTTATCTCCTCCGGAAATAACTTTTCCCTGAGAGTGGGAGATTTCCAAAGCGACAATTTTGAGTTTTGGAATCATTTTCAGACGGCAATTTTTTCCAATACAGAGATATACTTTTTTGAGGTATTTTCGATGTCAAATTTTTCCTGAACATGCTTTAAAGCAGCTGTGCCGAATTGAGCCCTTCTTTTTTGATTGGAAAGGAGAAGTTTTAAAAACTTTGAAAATTGATCCATGTTTTTGGCAACATAACCGGTTCTGCCATTGATAATAAGCTCTTTGGCTGCAAAAGAGTCAAGGGCAATTGCAGGTTTGGCAAAAGAGGCTGCTTCAGCAATAGGCAAACCGAAGAATAAGTAGCGATCGCAAGTGGCGTATATGTCACAATTTTTATAGAGCTTGGCAAGGTCTTTGTCGTTTAAGCTGGTAAGGATTTGGTCATTTTTGTCCAATTTTCTTTTCAGGTAAGAAAGGTAAGATTTTTTTTCGCCGGTTCCTGTAATTGTTAATTTGATATTATAACCCTGATCTCTGATTTTTTTAACGCAGCCAATCAAGAGATGAAAACCCTTGTAGGAGGTAATTCTGGAAACAGAGAGGATTAAGATGGGAGCATTTTTAGGTTTGAGGCCGTGACTTGTCGGCTTTGAGCGGTCTATAAGGTTGATTCCGTTGTAAATAAGTTTTGACTTTGTTTTATATAAATCCTTTAGTTCTTTTTGGCAAGCGATAGAAATACTGATTACTTGATCGGAAAGTACGAGTTGAATTTTCTGGTCAAGCCAAAGTAATTTGTTGAAGAACGTGTTGATCAGGTTATCGATAAAACTCAAGCGGGTTTGAGGCACGAATTTTTCCAGATAAGCATCAAACTGGGTTCCATGATAAGTTTTGACTATCGGTATCCCTGTTAATTTAGAGGATAAGAGATAGAAAAAGGTCGCGTGGGATGAGATGACCTGACAGTTTGCTTTTTTCAGTTTTTGGTAAAGGTCAAACGGGTTTGAATAAAGGACTAAATCGATTTTATCTTTCGCGAGGATTTTGAAGAGATCTTTTTGGACGCCATGTTTTGCGGCAAAAACAGTTACCTGCATTTGTTTTGCAAGATAAGGAGCGAGATCAAAAGGAACCTTTGCCCCTGATTTTGTCGATGCCGATTTTGTAACGATTGCAAGATGCACGTCTAATTTTTCTGAGCAAGGAAAAAGAAAGCCATTCCAAACTTTTTGAAAGGCGGGAATTTTCCTAAAGTGTAGTCGAAAAAAGGCGAAAGGGAAGCGGGATAGAGGGGAATCATTGGAGGTGACCAGGCAATTCCGTAGTGTGAACCTTGAGTGGCCACAATTTTGCAGTCATTAAATTGAGCAAGGATTTTTCCGGGAGTTAAAAACCTTTCGAACCCTCCCGGATGAGATCGTGCCGGTTCCCATGTTCCTACCCCCAGCATTGACTCCATGACTTTTTTGCTGATGCCCCGAAGATTCAGATAAACGGGAACGGATACCAAAATGTAGCCTCCTTTTTTGACAACCCTTTTTAGTTCGCTGACGGTTTTTTCCAAATCGGCAACATGTTCCAGGACTTCTGTCGCAACTATAAGGTCAAAAGAATTATTTTTGAATGGTAAAGTTTCTCCTTTGAGGATTTTAAGGCTAGTGTTTTGAAAGCCGTATTCTTTTGATTCCATGATGGCCGAAGGAGCAATGTCAACACCTGTTATTTTGCCGAAATATTTGGTCATTTGGGGCAAGTTCCAGCCGTGGCCAACCCCGAATTCCAAGACATGCCAGCTGCCGACTTTTGTACTTTTTTTTAAGAGATCGTAAAAATCTTTAAGGACGACTTGCTGAAGAGGTGCTGAGTTGCGGGCGGTAAATACTTTTCCCTGTTTGTAATAGGAAAGTATTTGGTTTTTGGAAATATTTTGGCGCTTTTTAAGAGGAGGTAGAACGGTTTTGATTTTTTTGGCGTTTTTCAGGACTTTATAAAGTGAATTTAGACGATTGTCTCTTTTTGCAATCAAGAGATATAGGCAGAATGCAATTTGTCCGAAAAGGGCAATAGGTTTGGACCAGTACGGGAAATGCTTGCGGATAAAATAAATTTTGCTTTCGTACCAGACATCGTTTTTCCATTTCGGGGTTTTGATTTTTACTGTTGATCCGTGCAAGTGATACATTTTGGTTTCTGGAAAGTAGATTATTTTGAGGCCCAGGAGTTTTATCCTGAGACAGAAGTCGAGGTCTTCGAAATAGAAAGGAAAGTTTTCGTCAAAACCCTCTAATAAGTCGAAGACATACTTTTTAACCAGAAGCCCTGCGCCTGAAATCCAGTCAACTTCCTGGGTTTTTTGGTAATTTTTTAACCTGGAGATTGCAGAAGTTACGATTGAGAATTTGGCAGGACTGTCCTGATAATTTCTGCCCCCAATTTGAGTTATGATTTTGCCACCGCAAACCCCAATTTGCGGGTCGCTTTTTGCAAATTGGAGCAGTTTTTGAAAAAAAACAGGTTCAAAAGTCACGTCATTGTTGGTGATAAAAAGGAATTTTCCTTTGGAGGCTTTGGCACCGGTGTTTACCGATTGAGAAAAGTTTAGGTTCTGTTTTTGGGTAAGGATTTTAATACCCGGAAATTTTGCGCGGATTTTTTCGGGGGTCCCATCGGTGCTTTCGTTATCCACAATAATTATTTCAAGCGCTTCACGAATGGATTGCTTCTTTAAAGACGTGAGGTATTTTAAGGTCAGCTCAACGTTGTTGCGGACAGGGACGATGATAGATATTTGCCGTTTTTGCATTAAAGTTTTTCTATCAGATAAGATTCCATGACTAAATATTTTAAACCGCTTCTTTTTAAAGTTGAGATTGCATCTTGCGGGGAACAGACGATGGGTTCTCCGTGGATATTGAAAGAGGTGTTTAGGATTGCACCTCTTCCGGTAATTTTTTTAAAGTCTTTTAAGAGGTCGTAATACTGCGGATTTTGGGAGACTGTGACAATTTGTGCCCTCGAAGTGTTATCGAAAGGATGAATAGCAGCAAGGAAGTCTTGGCGGGTATTTTGCCGGATATCAAAAGTTATGGTCATAAACGGAGCATTTAAGTTTTTTGGATTTTGAAGATATTTTGGCGACTGCGTATCTAAAATGGAAGGCGCAAAGGGCATCCAGAAATCCCTTGATTTAATCGAACGGTTAATGAT
This sequence comes from Candidatus Curtissbacteria bacterium, assembly GCA_030688205.1. Classification (GTDB taxonomy): domain Bacteria; phylum Patescibacteriota; class Microgenomatia; order Curtissbacterales; family GWA2-41-24; genus 2-01-FULL-41-11. The sequence goes on from JAUYIQ010000022.1 coordinate 11,932, forward strand.
TTTAACAGCCCGTGAAAGAGAGGGATCTGCCAAAATTGAACGGTTGCCGAGAGCTCTGGCCCCAAATTCCATCCGGCCGGAAAGTCTTGCTACTATTTCTCCCCTGACAAGCAGTTGAGCTACCGTTAAATTTGGATTTTTGAGGGTTTTGACTTGGTATTTTTTTCCCAAGTGACTTTGTGCGATTGCTTTTTTAATCTCGATGCTGTCAAAAGAGGGCCCGAGATAAAGATCTTGAAGAGGTTGTAATTTTGTTTCCTTATCCATTTTTCTGCATCCCCAATAAGCCGCCCCGATTGCATTTGATTCATCGCCCCCGGAGGGCATGGCAAAAAAGCCTTTGACTTTGGGAAGCGCAGCGATTTTTTGGTTCACTTTAACGTTTTGAGCAACACCTCCTCCAAAGAGTATGTTTGTAATTGACGTTTTTTCAATTGCCGTTTGGACAAGATCGCAGATTAGTTCTTCGGTCAGTCTTTGGATTGCTCCCGCCAAATGATCAAAGCGGTAGCGCGGTAGGTGCCTTCTTACGTAACGGTTTAAGTTATCCGAGGAGACAACTGTTTTGAAAGAAAGAGTTGTCTCGTCAAAGGAAATGACGGTTTTTAGAAAGTCATAGATTCTTTTTGTGCCTTGTTCTTCGGCGTATGGGGCAAGTCCCATGACTTTATACTCATGTTCAAGCGGATCCATCCCCATAACGTCGGTTATAACTCCATAGAGACATCCCAGTGAGTTGTCCTGGTTGGTGAGGGCTATTCTTTTGACTTTTCCTTTTATGCAGGTTGAGACGGTTGAGGATATTCCGTCACCGCCTCCGTCGCAGGTTATGATGAGAGCATCTTTATTTTGGCTTGGGAAAGGTGAAGAGTAGAGGGCAGCATATGTGTGGGCAGTATGGTGGTCCAAATAAAGATGACGGTTTGCAGGAATCCCTATTTTTTTCTCAAGAATTTTGGCGGTTTTGGGGAAAAAGATCTTTTGAGTTAGCCGGTAATATTTTTCCAGAGTAAAGTTATGAACGCCTCTTAATGAGTGGAAGCGGTATTCAAGCTCCATGAGGGTTTTCATAAAATAGATGTAGGAGTACTTGCCTAACTTGAGCAGGTTTAAAACAGTACCGTTTGATTGGGTGGAACTTTTTTTATATGTGGTGATAAACTGCGGAATGCCGCCGGAGAAAACCACAAGATCTATATTTTCGGGAGAAATTTTGGCAAAATCGAGACAGAACTTGATGGCATTGTAAGGAATTCCAAATTGGTTTTTTACTCTTACAAAACGTTCTTCCTGGGCGGCAGCCACAATTTTGCCGTCAATTGCCAGGACTGCCGAGCTGTTATGTGCTTCGTTAACTCCAAGAACTATCATTTTATTTTTGGTATGCGTATATTATGACGTCCTGAATCTTTTCCTGATTCAAGTTGGACGGGAAATAGGCATTAATAAGATAACCAAAATTATTTTTTTCAAGTATTGTTAAGAGTTTTGAGAGTTTATTCTCGTCGGGTATTAAATGATGATGATATTCCAAGGTCAATTTTTTTACAAATTTGAGTTTTTTTGCTTTGGAAAGTTGGCCAATAACATTTGTCTCCGCTCCTTCAATGTCCATTTTTAAATAATCCAGGTTTGAACGGATGTATTTGGAAAGAGTGACTGCCGGAACTTTTTGGGCCGAGTAATTTTTACGGGGAGCGAGACCGCCCGTTCCTGATGCCGGATCATTATCTTTAAAATACAAAGTGATATTTCCTTGTCTTGCGTAAAGAGCACGGTTTATAACCCGCACATCTTTAAATTTGTTTTGCTCCACATTCTTTTTCAAAATTTCAAATGTTTGTTTTTCGGGTTCAAAAGTAACGATTTTGGAGTGGGGATAAATGAGTTTGAAGTAGGCAACAGACATACCGATATGGCCTCCGCAGTCTATGATTTTCGGTTTTTTGTTTTTTGTCTTGAAAAAGTAAATGTTGCCTATAAAAATCTCTTCATACAGCCTGATTACGGTGTGCAAGTCGGCACAAGCAAGTCTGAGCCCAAAGATTTTTACGTTCTTCTTCTTCCTTTTGGGAATTTTTTCCAGAAAGACGTATTGTAATTTGAGGCTGAGATAGGTCAAGAGCAAATCCCTTTTTGAGACAGGAGAGTCGGTTGCCGATATCCAAGCGGTATGTCTGATAATATTCCAAAAAAAAGACAAAAATGAAGTTAAACTCATATTCCGGGGCAGATACTGAGGTTATTTAATATTTTTCCAGAGTGATTGTACCATTTTTAAAAGGGGTTAATTAGCCCACGAGTTCTAGAATTAACTGCAACTCTTGCATCCCGCTTTTATTTTGCCTTCGATATTTGAAGGGAAAATTCATTATTTAAGCAACTGCCATGGCCGTTTAATAAATAGTTTAACAAGTCCGTTCAGATCTTCAGTTGCAGTTTTTGCAACTTTCACAGTAGAGCTTGGGTTGTCGTGCCAAACAATTGGTATTTCTTTAAGCTTAAAGCCCGCCTTTTCGGCGATAATTAAAAGTTCCGAGTCAAAAAACCAATTACGATTTTTAATAACAGGTAAGATTTTCATAAAAACGTTACGCTTAAGTACTTTAAATCCACATTGTGCGTCGTGGAAGCTCACAAAAAATGCAAGACGTACAACTGTGTTATAAGTTCGTGACATTGCTTCACGCAAAAAAGTTCGTCCTTTTACTTTAGACCCAGTAACAAGTCTTGAACCTATTGCCAAATCTGCCCCCTTTTCGACTGCAGAAATTAATTTGGGAAAATAATTTAAATTTGACGATAAATCCACATCCATATAGCTAATAATTTCTGACTTTGATTTTGACCAGCAGTCCACAAGAGCGCCTCCTCTGCCTTTTTTCGCGATTCTTAGGTACTTAATATTTAAACTTTTTGCCAGTTTCTGACCAATTTTTGCCGTTGCGTCGTAAGAACCGTTGTCTGCAATTATTATTTGGTAGTTTTTTTTAGAAAAATTCTCTTTACAGTAACTTGTAAGAGTATTTATATTTTTAGCAAGAACCTTTTCCTCATTAAAAACAGGAACAACAATTTCTAACCATAATTTGTTAGACATTTTAGAAAAATCAGAGAAGAATTTCCCAAATCATAGCACAAGGGAAATTAGATGTCTAAAAACTGAAAACGAGGTATACGTACAATTGCGAAGCAGGGATTGCAGAAGCAATTATTGCGGGGTCTCAATTTTGTAAATACTTAAAACAGAATTTGAAAACTCCTGTTTTAAATATCGTTGGTGAAGATTAATATTTGCTGGAGTAATAAGCCAGTTAAGATTATTGCTTCTCAAAAAACCCAAAACCTCATCCTGATTTTTTGCTTCGATTACCCATCCGTATCGGTATTGATTTTCACTTCTTCCGCTTAAGGACCAGTGCCCCCAAAAAACTTTGTTGCCGGTGTAGGCGGGAATTATGTCCCCAAGCCTATATGTCGTGATTACTCCCTCATCCTCCTTCGAGTTTGCCCCAAGCCAATCCAGGCCTTCTTTTTCGGGATTTGCAAGAAAGAACAGGCCAAAGGAAGGATCATTTTTTAATTGTTTATTAATGGAAAAGGCACTGGTGTAAATGAAAAAAGAATCGATGGTCGCCAAAATTGTCAAAATAACGATTATTTTTGAAAAGTTTTTTTTAAAGGAAAGCGAAGCAAGTCCAAAGGTAGCAAAGATTGCCAGAAAAATCGGCGTTGTTAAAACAAAATTGCGTGCGATAGAGGATGGAAAGATTGCAAAAACAAGTGCCAGGCTGGAAATCATTTTAACAAGAGAGGATAGTTTTGTTTTTGGTAGTCGAGAAAGGCCAAAATAGCCGGCTAAGAAAAGACCCCCCCATCCTATTAGAAATGATGGAAAAGGAGGTGAATAAACATGGCTCGCCTTGATCCAATTGGAGAAACTGGCATGAGCGTTTAGCCCAAATGAAAGATATAGAACCCTAGCTAGTACAAGAATTGTTGAAAATATTAAAGCCCTATATTTTTTAAGCTTTTTAAGATTGGTGATTATTATCAAAGAATTGAAGGCAAAAATTATTAGAAGATGGTAAGCAGAAAGCAACCCAATTAATGTTGGCAAAAGGATTAAAAAAAAGGCTGATTTTTTATCATGGGAGCGCAAATAATTTGCAGCAGCAAGGACGGAGAAGACCATCAAGGCTGCAGTCAAAGTAATGTGTGGGACCGTGGAGAGTAAAGGGAAAACGGTGGCATCATGAGTCCAAAGGTCAATAGAAAAACAACGTCCAGAGCAAATACTTTTGGCAAAATTTAAAAAAGGAACCGCGTTAATTAAAAGAAGAATCATCCATCCGTAACCAGTCACAAAAAGAGCCACAAAAAAATAGAGAAGTCTTTGTTTCTTTCTCGAAAAAAATGAGGATCCAAGAAGCCAGATTGAGTTCAAAAGGAGGATTGCGGAAAAAAACTGGGCCAAAATAAAAACTATGGAGGGGGCGACTCCGGTCCATTTGCTAACATGACCCAAAAGAATGTAAAGTGAAAAAACAAGGATTTTGGCGTGGTCGATTGTCGTGTAATTATTTGTATAGAGCCAATGTCCGAGTTGACCTTCTTTCATTGCTCCCAAATAAACATTAATATCGGAAGGTGAAAGCAGCGGAGAACCTCCAAGCGAGGTGTATCCGGCAGGAGGTGATGTGAGAAGTGAAATTAGCGGAATCTGACCAAGGACGGCAATTGCGAGGATTAAGATGACAGGAATTTTACTTTTAAGAGATGACATGTTTATTTTTTAACATTACAATTTTGTTTCTTGTATGAAGTGTTTGGTTTAAGTTTTTAAGGTTCCATAAAAGTGCATGGAGTATCGGAAAGACAATTTTTTTGCGGGACTGAAGATAACAGAAAATGGGAGCAAATAACAGCTGGGTGGGGAAGAAGACAAGATTTTGGAGAGGGTTTGCATAGAGCAACATAAAACGGAATTTGCCTTTGTAGTGATCAAAAAGCCTTTGGTAATTGATCTTTTTATCGTTGGTTCTAAATTCCTTAACCCAAACTACTGATTCGGGACAAAATATTACTTTAAAGCCGGCAGCTTTTGTGCGGAAACAGAATTCATAATCTTCAGCTCCGTACGGACCAAATTTTTCATCGGTAAGGCCAATTTTTTCAATTACTTTTCTTTTGATTAGCATTGAGGCTCCGGTGACAACGTCAACTTCGGAAATTTTATCCGAAGGTGTTTTACGGAAGGAGTGATAGCCAATAAAAAGGTTGACTTTCAGATGATTTATCATTGGAGTTTTGGGGCGGTCAGAAAAATAGAGCCTTCCGCCCGCAATGCCAACTTTTTGGTCGCTTTGTGCGGCAATGATTAGTATTTTGAGGCAGTCTTTGGCAAAAATTACATCGTCGTTGGTTTGAAAAATATATTTTCCTTTTGATTTTTTAATTGCAAGATTTAAGGCGGCCGGAATGCCTTTATTTTGAGGAAATGAAAAAAGTTTAACATTGGGAAAGTATTTTTTGACCACTTGGAAAGTGCCGTCGCTGCTGCCGTTGTCAACAACAATTATTTCCATTTTGGTTTTGGGATAGTTGACAGATTTTAGGGATGTTAAGGTCTTTTTAAGAAGAGGTCTTCTGTTGAAGGTGGGAATGATTACAGAAACAAACGGAAACTTTTCCATTTTTCAGATATTGGGATAAAGTTTTTTTCTAAGGACAGGATTTAGCAGGAAAATTACCTTATCTTTTATTGGATAAGTTTGTTTGCAGGATTTACAGTTAAAAGTTGAGATGTTTCTTGAAAGCTTTTTGCGGCATTTGGGGCAAGCCAGGAGGTCATAGACGTTTTTGACAGTTGGAGGATTTTGAGGTTTTTTGATTTTTGCGAGGGCGGTGATGCCGCCACCTTGGAGACCGATGAGGAAGCGAGTTAAGGGGTTGATAAACTGATTATTTCTGCCGACTTTTGATTTGGGTCCAAAAAAGACAGGTTCATAAATAGTTTCTATTTCCTCGAACATTTTTAAGCAAGATTGCCAGGTGGAGACAGGGAATACATTTTCAAGAATCCCGTATCTTGTTTCACTTGCGCCCAAAGTTGATAAAAAGGGAAGAATAAAAAGTTTTTTCAGGATTTTTTCATATTTGGTCAAATTGAAATCCCGACGCCAAACAGGAAGATTTACTGTTTGCTTTACAGGTTCCTCACTGAAAAAGACATAGCCGTTGTTCGCAGTTACCCTTTTCATTTCTTCAAGAGTTTTCCGTGGATCGGGGAAGTGATGAAGTGTTTCGAAGGCGAAAACAAAGGGGAGAGAGTTGTCGGCAAAGGGTAAATTTTCGGCATCGGCGCAAATAAGAACGGGCAGTTTATTGAGTTTGAGTTTTTTGGCGAAATAGGCGGCACTTTTCAAGCTTTCAAAGGAAATATCAAGGGCAAATCCGGGGCTTTTAAATCCGGATGACAACAAAGAGGCACGCTGGCATTTTTCGGCACCTATTTCCAGAAAAGGGGAAAGGGTAAGATTGCGCTTTTGCAAGTTTTTGAATATTTTTCTTGAAGAGTCGACCCGTTCTTTTAATACGTCCAATATTTGTTTTTGATCCGGTTGTCCCGGAAAGGATTTATTTTTTCCGAGGTGCTGATCGACAAGTTTTTGCCTGAAGACAACCTCCCCAAATTTTGATTTTTGCGGCTGCCTCATTGTTATTTCAAAGATTTTGACATAAGTTTTTTCTACTTACAAATTTATCTTAAATATCCCCAGATAAAACCGCTTGCAGCACTTATATATTCCAATGTTTTCAAAGTAAACATACCCATGGAGAGAAAAGGGTGCAGGATGATTTTTTTGTAATTTTTAAAAAACGTGGGTCTAAGGATATAGGAGAGAGAGTTTTTTGGATATTTTTTGACATAATGTTTAAGGTTTCGGCCATAGTAGAATTTTTTCTTCATCAACTCGGGCAATGAGAGAGGACCTTCGTGGTGAATCAAAAAGCTTTGACAATGGGCGGGAGTAATGTCCAGTTTTTTAAGTCTTTGAGAGAGGTCCCAGTCTTCTGCCGCATAAAGATTTTTGTTATAGCCTTTAAGTTTAACAAAAAGATTTTTTTTAAAGAAACGAGGCGCTGAAATAAGGTTATCGTTTGCGTAAAGCGATTTTTCAAAATCGCGGCATTTTGACCAGAAAGCAAGGTGTGGGATCTTTTCGGGAATGGAAACGACTCCAGATTTATATGAAAGACAATCCATGATCAAATTTTTGGTAAGCTGCATGTCAGCATCTACAAAAAGCAGGAATTCGCCTTTGGCTTTTTGGGCACCCAAATTTCTTTGTGCAGAGCGTTCCGGACCCTTGAGAAAAATCTTTCGTGTAAACTTTTTGGCAATTTCTACAGTTTTGTCTTCGGAAAAGTTGTCAACCACAATTATTTCCATTTTTTTATAAGCTTGTTTTTGGCAGCTTGAAAGACATCTTTTTATATTCTTCTGCTCATTTTTTGTAGCGACAATTATGGAGACCAGACTAGGGTTCATATCTGTAAATTTCAAAATCTCGGAACTTTGTTGATGATATCTGCTTATGAGTTTCTTGAATTTCTTGTTTAAATTGATGAACTTTTTCTTTGTGAATGTCTGAAGGGATTTCCAGAAGCCAGAATTCTTTTGAAATAAGCGCTTGAGGATCTTGAGGGTAATAGTTTAATAAATTCTTATTAGTGCTATTGACATAGAGAGAGTCGATTGCTGCTCTGTGCTCAAACTGAGGGAAAAGATAGGAAAAATAAATGTAGGTTGTAAATTCCGTGTGTATCAACAAGTCTCCCGGTTTTAAGTTTTTTTGAATGAATGTTTTTTCCGGCGGAATTGGTTTTCCGGTGAAGAAGGTAAATGCGGCAAGGACCGAAACGGCGGCAAGGCAGAAATATAGAAAAGTAAATTTTTGTGATTTGGAAATAATTTGAGCAAGCAATATGTAGAAGGGGATAGAAAAAATGATCAATCCTCTAAGGCTAAAAATCGAGGCTATTGCAGAAGAGAAAATTACGGTAATAACCGGCGCAAAAATTAGGGGAATTGTCAGGACAAGATACTTTTCTTTGATTTTGAGAAACATTAGAAGAATTACAATTGATGAAGCAGAGAATAAGAGCAATAAAAGATTCGTTAAGTTCAAGTCCCAATAGGGATAAAGGTTGGTTAGCTGTGCGAGACTAAGGGGAAAGGAATAGGTAATCGGAATTGAAAGGATTTTGGTAATCGAGACGGAGGGAAGGGCGTTTTGGGAACCGGATTCAAGAGTTTGTCTATAAAAGAGTAAAGGGAGAGTGAGAGTGCCTGAAATCACAAAGCAGAGGAGAAGAGTTCTTAGTCTGGTTTGGCGGACCTTTTTTTGGATTAGTGAGTAGAGGATGAAGCAAAAGGAGAGAATCGGGAAGAGGTAATAGGTGTGGTTGCCAATTGCGGATGCGAAGACGAGAGACATCCTATTTTTTTTCGAGTCGTTTTTGAGAAAATTGACAAAGGAGATGAAAATTAAAAGGCTGATAAAGATAGCTAATGAGTAAAGTCTTAGACTTGCACTGTAATAGATTTGGGCCGGAGAGAGGGCAAAAATTAGAGCAGATAAAATTGCAATTTTGCAGTTGAAAATTTTCTTTGCCAAATGAGCTGCAAGAAAAATTGAAAAAGTGCCTAAGGTTACCGGTAAGATGCGAAGAAGAATATAATCGGTTGTAAATTTTTCAAGGAAATTTAATATCAGATGCCAGAGAGGGGGATAAAAGTTGAGAGTGGCGCGAAGCATTTGGGAGACAGGTTTTTGCGCAACAAAAATATCATAAGTCTCGTCATAACCTCCCAGAGGTAAAATCAGAGCAAAGGCCAGGCGAATTAAAGCTCCGGTAAATGTTATTGCCAGTATCCACCTAAAAAGTCCGTCTTTTGGGGTAATTTTTGATTTTTGGTTTTTGGAGACAAATTGATAAAAATCCTGATAGCATTTGTCCCAGGAAAAATTTTTACTAGACTGGTAACCGGCTTTGGCAATTTTTGTTCTTTTTCTTTCATTTTTCAAAATATCTATTGCGGCTTGCGCAAGCTCTCTTGGATTAGTTACCAGGATACCGTTTTGGCCGTTTTTAATCGCATCTTTGAGGCCGGGCACGTTGTAAGCAACCGGAATGCAACCCAAAGCGTTTGCCTCTGTGGCTACCAAACACCAGCCTTCTCTAACGGAAGGTATTAAAACGATCTTAGCTTTTTTCAATAAAGATATTTTCTGTTTCTCGGAAACAAAACCTTCAAATTTTACAGCCCTTTTTAATTTCTGCTTTTCAATTTCTTTTTTCAATAAATTTACATATGCCGTGTGTCCTCTCCCAACAATTGAAAATCTAATCTTCGGATACACCCCATTTATTATTTTGAAGGCAGAAATAGCATCCTTTGGTCTCTTGGCTTTTGTCAATCTTCCAATAAAGAGGATTAAATCCTGTTTTTTAAGAGGGAATTGTGGCTTAAAATCAATACCCGGAGTGTAAGTTGTTACATTTTTAAACCCTAACTTACTTAAGTCTTTTTTTGTGGAATTTGAAAGGGCAATTGTTGGAGTATTTTTATAAAGTTTTAGCCACAAAGGTTCAAGAATATAGCCGAAAAAACTCAAAGGGAAAGCTAAATGTCTAAACCAATATTCCTTTGCAAGTTGATGAATTAAAACTCTAGATTTATTCTTAGCATAAAAAATACTAAAAAAGGGGATTGTGTTTATTTCATCAATAATAAGATCAAAATCTTTGTGTTTTAAATAATAAAGGAAGGTATAAAGACGGCAGGTTAGATGATTACCTTTCCTAATAATTGATACTCCCCGAAGTCTTTCACCTTCAGGTGCTTTTTTGAATTTTGAAGTGAAAATTGTAACCTTATTGCCTTCTTTTGCAAGCCGGCTTGCTATTTCGATTGCAACTTTTTCCGCTCCACCTGCTTGGGGGTTTTTAATATCACGCCAGGAAAGCCAGAGAATCCTCATTTATACTTACTGGGCAGAGGGGTTTAGGTAAAAGCTTTTATCGGAGTTATTATATTCTCATTATTTTCGAGATAATAGTGGGGTTTTTGATAGTATTTGAGAAAGTTTTTTCTGTAGAAAATTGCAAATGTATCCTGGAGGATAGCCATAATTGATCCAAGATTTATTGTAGATGAAAAATTGTAATCTAATTTAATTGGTGCTTCGGTTATCTTATCGTATCCAAGCATACTCGCGACTACTAAAAGTTCCAGATCGAATGCATATTTTTTAACTACAACCCGAGGTAAGCTTTCTGCTAAAACTTCTCTTTTAAAAACTTTAATACCGACTTGGGTATCGGAAAGATTAAGCTTAAAAAGCATACCGGCCAAAATTTGGTAAGTTTTGCTCATAAAACGGCGCGAGAGAGGATAAGAAACCTGGGACTTGGGATGTCTTTTTGAGCCGATGACAATATCTGAGTCTGTGGATTCAAACTGATTTAATAATACAGGCAGATTATTGGGATTTAAATCCAAATCAGAATCAGCGAAAGCTACGACATCTCCTGAACTTTTTTTGAATCCGTAGTAGAGAGCAAATCCTTTGCCTTGATTTAGGTTGTAAGAGAAGATTTTTATTCTTTGCGTATTGCCATTAAATTTTTTGCTGCGAATTGCTTCACGAAGGGTGTGATCGCATGAAGCATCGTCTACGACAATAATTTCCCAATCATAAACTTGATGTTTTAGGAGCTCTACATAGGAAGAAACAACTTTAAAGACCTCCGTATCTTTGTTGTAAGCGGGGAGTATGACTGAAAGCTTGTGGTGCTTGGGCATTTTCGGTCTAATTCCAGTATCAGTATTGGGTGATGTATTGTCAAGGGATGTGTTAGCCGCTTTTGAGGTTGACATAAGTTGAACTTGGTTGATATACTGCGTGGCAGTGTTAATCACTCAGAGTGAGATCTAATTTTTTGATGTTGAAATTATCTATTTCCACAACAATTTTGGGCTATTTGGCGCCTTAAATTAGTTCTCACGATTAAAAATTAAAATACTGGATTCGCGGTGCAAGCTTGGACCTGCATTTCGACGCGGGCCCGTAGTTCACCTGGTAGAACACCCCACTTGCACTGGGGAGGTAAGCGGTTCGAGTCCGCTCGGGTCCACATGATAGCCTGCGAAGCAGGCACGCACCTTAACAACTGAATTTGATGTAAGTGCGTCAAAACAAAAGTTGCTATCAGATTTTTTTGCTGAAGCAAATAAAATCATTATTTGCAACTTTGTTTTTCCTTTTCAAAATTTGCGTAGCAAATTTTGGTTATGAGTGAAAAATAGTTTTGACGTTAGAAATACTTTGTACTCATCTTAATCGTCGTTTCGACGATCTGGTACAGAGTGAGAGTAATATAATATGCGTTTAATGGATGCCTTGGTGCGACACACCGAAGAAGGACGTGGAGGGCTGCGATAAGCGCCGGGGAGCTGCCGTCAAGCTTTGATCC
>JAUYIQ010000059.1 GCA_030688205.1 Candidatus Curtissbacteria bacterium
CCCGAAGAAAAAAGAAAAAGAATCGCGAAAATTTATTTCAAAGTATTGGAAAAAGAAGCCAAAAGAATCGGAAACAGCCTGTCCGGCGACAGACGGATTAAATTCTTGGGTCAAGGAACAATATATCCGGACAGAATAGAATCGGCCCAGCCCACAAAACATGCGGATAAAATAAAAAGCCATCACAACGTTACCCTCCCTGAAGGGCTCAAGTTAGAAATCTTGGAACCTGTAGCAGAACTTTACAAAGATGAAGTCAGAAAAATTGGGTTACTGCTTGGAATTGATGAAGAATTTATTTTTCGCCATCCTTTTCCGGGGCCAGGCCTTGCAATAAGGATTGTGGGAGAAGTGACGGAAGAAAGGTTGCAAATTCTACGACTTGTAGACGAGATTTTTATTACTGAGCTTAAATCAAATAATATATATAATAAGGTAGGACAAGCATTTGCCGCTCTTTTACCTGTTAAGTCCGTCGGAGTGATGGGAGACAGCAGAACATATTCTTACATCGTTTCTTTAAGATCCGTTGACACCACAGATTTCATGACTGCCGACTGGTCAAAAATTCCCTACGATGTTTTAGAAAAAATCTCCACGCGTATTGTCAACGAAGTCCGTGGTGTCAACCGCGTTGTCTACGACATTACCCAAAAACCTCCGGCAACCATCGAGTATGAATAAATTCCATCTTTTTGATATCGTGGTCGTTTCCTCAAACGCCGGCAAAATTGCAGAAATCAATGATATTCTGGGTACCAATCACCAAGTATCGGCAATCGACATCCCTGAAATTCAATCATTAGATCTTGACGAAGTAATTACTGCAAAAGCAAAGGCGGCTTATGCCAGAATCAAAAAGCCGGTACTTGTCACAGACGTGAGTTTGGAAATAGAAGGCCTGGGCGGTTTACCCGGACCTTTTGTAAAATACTTCTTAAAAACTTTGGGCGAAGAGAAAACCGTTCAGCTTGTAAAAGGAAGTAAAAGAACTAAGGTTACAGATGCTGTTGCAATATACGATGGAAAAACTTTAAAGATTTTTAAAGGTACGGTTTGGGGTAGGGTTGTTCCAAAATCACGAGGTAAAAATGGTTTTGGATTCGATTTCGTCTTTATCCCGGATGGATACAACAAGACTTATTCTCAAATGCCCACTTCTTTGAAAAACCGGATTTCACACCGTGCCGAAGCGCTAAAAAAATTAAGAAAATTTTTAGATAACTAAATTACGAAGTCTTTTTAAAAACTATAAGTCGGTATCCAAGAAAATTCCATATCAACGATAGCCCTGTCGCAAGTACCTTGGCAAAATTTGCCCAAAGCGTATCCGAATTAACCAAAATAGGAGGGACGAATGTTGTCAGGGCAAAAACTACACCGGTATTTATCGCAAGTCCAATCAGGGTAACTGCGAAAAAAGTCACGAAATTCGATTTTTTACCCTCGCCAAAGACCCATCCCTTATTCCAATAAAAGCTGTTCAAGACAGCTAAAGAAAAAGAAGTCGCGTTTAACAAGATAATAAGAGGACCGCTTACAACCCCTGTTCTGGCGATCAAAAAGTTTAAAGCCCCAAAATCAATGGCCGTGTTTAAAACTCCAACAAGAGCAAACTTTGCAACCTGCCAAATAATGGGAAATGATTTTCCGATTAAGTTGGCAACAAACATGCCACAAACAATAATAAGTGGCAGTACAAAAAGAGATAGAGGGAAAAATGGTATTTTATCCCCGGCGTTTGTTACAAGAAGCGTGGGAATTAAAAAAATCGCAGTTCCAAACCCAGCCGCAAAAGACAATATTAAATCTTTTCTACCCATCTACATATATAATAGCAAAAAGCCCCATATTGGTATATGATAAATTTATGCCCTCTCTCAAACAGGTGTTTGGTATAGGTCGTTTTCCTCACTATTACGGCGACATTGTAAGATTCTTTTTTTTCCTCGCAGGCACGATTCTACTTCTAAGCTTGCCGCTTTTAAGAAGTCTTATCCCCATACCCATTTACGTTTCCATTTTTGCAATTCTGGCACTCGTCTTCGTTGCGGGTCTCACAAATCCGGCGCAGAAATGGCTTAGCGCCGTTGACGTTATAACGTCTTCGGTTGGTTTTATAGTTTTTGAATATTATGCTGTTTTGACTTTTTCTTCAGCGGAAGACTTTTTCTTCTTCCTTATCAATCAAACGTTGGCAGCACTTTTTCTTTTTGCATTCTACTTTGCAACAAAAACCATGCGCGGATTCCTGGTTAAGGAAAGAAAAGAATAGTTGCACAAAATATTCTAGGGTGTTAATCTAAATACAGGCCATGAATATTAAAAGATCGGCAACTGCTTTAGTTGTCTCAACATTCTTATTACTTACCATAGCTACGACAACCTTTGCCCAGACAACATCTCCAAGTCCGTCTCCTTCAACTGATCCCTCAGCGAGTCCATCTTCTTCCGTGAGCCCATCACCCAGCGCATCGCCAGACTCCGGAGCCGGAGGTGCTACCAAGTCCGCTGTACTTGGAGAGACAACGTCGCTTGGCAATACCAGTAACAATAAGGAAATAGCCAAATGGGCTATTGCTTTCGGAGTCGGGATTCTTGCTTTTCTAATTGGTTTAAAAGTTGCCAGGAGCAAAGCTGAAGAGTGATTACTTTATACAGTTAATTATCTTTGGAATGAGCGCAACCATAGTTGCGCTTCTTGCTATTAAGTTTTATCCCTCACAAATAATTAAAAATCTTCAAGGAGAAGAGAAGGAAAAGCGTATCCAAAGTGCCCGAACTATAGACGCTACTCAGACTTCATCGCCTGAGTCTTCACAGCCAACATATATCACAATTCCAAGTGTAAGCATTAACCTCCCGGTTTCACCGGGCCAAATTGTGGATAACCAGTGGACGCTTTACGACACCAGAGTTTCCTGGCTGTCGACCTCACAAACACCGGGGAAAGGTAATGTAATCCTTTATGGGCACAACAGGGTTAATATTTTAGCAAATCTGGAAAAAGTAACTATTGGTTCTGAAATCAGTGTTAAAACAAAAGAAAAAAAAGACACTTACATTATTTCGGAAAAACGAAAAGTAACCCCTGAGGATATAGACGCAATATTATCTCCAAAAGACCAGCTTACAATATATACCTGCAACGGAAACTTCGATGAAAAACGCTTGGTCGTTATCGCCTACCCAAAAGTTTAAAAAATGCTAGCTAAAATAACATCTGCCGCTGTTGTCGGATTGGACGCAGTACCGATAACAGTCGAAGTAGATATTGCGGCAATGGGCCTCCCATCCTTCACAATAGTCGGTCTTGCAGACAAAGCAGTTCAGGAGTCGAAAGAAAGGGTACGTGCTGCTCTTAAAAACTCAGGCGCAGATATGCCGCCAAAGAGAATTACCATAAACTTGGCACCAGCAGATCTCCCCAAAGAAGGCCCGGCATACGATTTGCCGATAGCGCTTGGAATTCTGGTTGCTTCAGGACAATTGCCCCAGCTGGATTTTTCCGACGCTATTTTTTTAGGTGAACTTTCACTTGATGGATCATTGCTTCCGATATGGGGAATATTACCCTGCGCAATTTTGGCAAGAGATAAAAATTTCCACAGCATTTTTCTGCCCGAAGAAAATTTAGAAGAAGCCCAATCAGTAAACAAGATAAAAATTTTTCCTGTCAAATCACTAAAACAACTTTTCGACCATTTCGCAAACCCCCAAAAACAAATAACTCCGGCAAACTTTAAGAAACAAAAATATTCAAATATTCAGAACCCGGAATACGATTTTGAAAACATCAAAGGACAGGAAAGTGCCAAACGCGCTTTAGAAATTGCCGCAGCCGGTAGCCACAATGTTTTGATGAAAGGCCCGCCCGGAGCAGGTAAAACACTTATGGCAAGAAGTTTTGCAACAATTCTCCCGAACCTTTCTTTTGAAGAAAGCCTGGAAGTTACAAAAATATATTCAGTTGCAAACCTTCTTTCAAGCGATACCCCAATAATTTTATCCCGTCCATTCCGCAGCCCGCACCATACAACAAGCAATGTTGGCTTAATCGGAGGTGGAAATACTCCAAGACCCGGCGAAATATCACTGGCACACCGAGGCGTACTTTTCCTGGACGAGTTTCCCGAATTTCCAAGACACGTTCTAGAGGCACTACGCCAACCAATTGAGGATGGTGAAGTTACAATATCAAGAGCTGCAGGCTCCGTAAAATTTCCCTGCAGGTTCTCGCTCGTTGCGGCAGCTAATCCTTGCCCATGCGGATACTTTGGCGACGAAACCAGAAACTGCACTTGTAGTCCCTCAACAATTACCACATATCAAAAAAGAATCTCCGGCCCAATTTTAGATCGAATAGATATTCACATTACTGTCCCTGCGATCCCCCCTGGTAAATTAACAGGAAAGTTTCAATCAGAATCATCAGCCAGCATTCAAAAACGAGTTCAAAAAGCCCGCGACAATCAACTTAAAAGATTTAAAGGTCTAAAAATAACGTCAAATGCGGAGATGAACAATAAGCAACTAAAACAATTTTGTAATTTAGACGACCAATCAATCCTTCTTCTTAAACAAGCGATTGCAAAACTGAACCTATCCGCCCGCGCATTTCACCGAGTAATCAAAATTGCCAGAACCATCGCCGATCTCGAAGAATCTATCAAAATCAAATCCAATCATATCGCAGAGGCTCTCCAATATCGACCAACAGATAGTTAAATAGCAACATGCAGCTCTTTCAAAAGTTGGTCGATAAACTAAAACATTCGCGAGTATTTCCCTTTTACTAGCCAAAGGTTTAAAATCGTTTTGCTTGAAAAGGTTTGAGAAAAAGATTCTTAGCTTTGATGAGTTTTTCCTAACGGGAAAGCAATATCGATTCAAAAAAGGCCAACTTATATTAAGACCCGACATTATTCCTACTGGTCTTTATTACATCGAAAAAGGCTACGTTCGCGTTTATTACCTAACCGAATCAGGCAGAGAGAAACTCCACGTTATCTATAAAAAAGACGAACTGTTCCCTCTTCTTTTAGTTTTAAAAAAAATCCATAAGGACGCTTATTATGAAGCCATGGATGAGGTAGTATGCCGAAAAATTGAAGCGAAAGTTTTTCTAGAACAATTATCAAAAAACCCTCACTTTTCTTTTGCCCTCACCCAAAGACTGACTGATCTTTTGAATGTTTTTATAAATAGATTAGACAACCTGGAAACCCATGGAGGACCCTCCAGAGTGATAGCCAGATTATTATTTTTAGCTGAAAGATTTGGACTAAAGACAAAGGATGGAATTTTAATTGAGGTTCCTGTTACCCACAAAGACATAGCCGACTCTGTCGCATTAAATAGGGAATCTGTTAGCCGCCAGATAGAAGATCTTCTAAAAAGACAAATTATTGAAGTAAAAAATCATAAATTCCTTATCCCAAAAATCAGAAAACTACAAAAAGAATTATTAAACCAAGAAGATCGATATTAACAATTGCAGGTACTTTTAGAGATAACCTCATTTGTCGGGATTATTCGATATTTACCGTCATTTTCAGGAAGTCCTTTTGGTAATAAATAACCCTGCCACTTGCCCTGTCCTACGCAAAGCTCAAGATGGACTGAATCGGTAAGTCCCGGCTCGTCTTCAACCTCAAAAGCTCGAAAATACCCACAAGCGATGATTTTATCCGGTTTATGCTTTTTCTTTGATCCAATTAAAACTGCACCAATATTTTTAGCAAATGACCAAATAAATTTCCCTTGACCGTCTAATATTATAAATCTTGTTCTAATATCTGTTTCGAAAAGCTCATATTCTCCTTCTTTTAACTTTTTAACCATCCCCAAAAAATAAATTATCTAAGAATAAATTTCCGTGATTCTAATCACAATTGTAAGGTGATCCGTCGCACTGGCCTTTTGTAATTTTAAATACTGAAAGTTGCAATTATTTGTATTAGTCTTTGCGCGGTGCAATATGACAAGAGGGATTTATTCAATTAGAAATACAGTACTTCTGCCTAGCTTTGGTTTCTGGGAAGCACTTTCATTATTGGAACCCAAATTGAACTCTTCTACAAGATTCATTAATGGCATATTTCAAAAATCATTAATTGGACAAATTTTCCAACTTCTAACTTCCAATCCAAACAAAACCACGTCAAACGCATTTGAGAGGGGTGAGTATAAATGAATGGTTACTTAATGCCACGTTCCTTATTGGGTTTCCCAACTTTGTTTGAAGAATTAGAAGAAGAATTGATTCCTTCGACCACAACAATTAGCGGACTATCTATTTTCGAAGACGGCAAAAATGTTTATGTTGAAGCAGCGGTTCCCGGTATAGACCCTAAAAATGCAGATGTAACATTCAACAGAGGGATACTAACCATCACCGGCGAGAAAACAGAGGAAGAGAAAAAGAAAAAGTACTTTCGCAAGGCATCAAGCTCTTTTTCTTACCGCGTATTAGTTCCTGGAGAAATTGATTCTAACAAAGAACCAAAGGCTGAAAGCAAAAATGGTGTGATGACGGTAACATTTGCAAAAATGCCCCAGTCACAACCTAAAAAAATTGCCGTTAAAACCGACTAAAATGAATCTTTGTGTAACTACAAAATATTATCAAGCTTCAAGTTCTCTCTGGGAAGCTGTTGAGAGGAATGTCGAAAAGTTAAAATATCGCTTGCCGAATCTCGGCCCTAATCTTGGGTTGATTAAACTTTTTATCAAAAGAAACAAAAGGAGAAATTATTTTGATGGATCTGTTTCACTTTCTTTACCCAAGAAACACTTATACGCGCATTTTATTGGACTATATCCTGAAGAAGAAGTTAATAACGCATTCGAGCGCCTGTTTAAAGAATTAAGTAAATATAAAGGCAAACATTTTACAAACTACAGTCAATATTTTCGACATGATTCCATCCGTCAATATATTGGCCAGTAAAAATGAAAAATCAAAAAAACTACAAAAAGCAACTGACAGAGCTCATTGAAAATTACATTAAACCTCTAGGGGTCACAGATTCAAGGGTGATTAGTGCTTTCAGAAAAGTTCCAAGGCATAAGTTTGTCCCGGCAAATTATCAGAAAGATGCCTACTTAGATATCCCTCTGCCAATCGGAGAAGGTCAAACAATCAGTCAGCCTTCATTGGTCGGCGTAATGACGCAAGCGTTGGAATTAAAAGGCCGCGAAAAAGTTTTGGAGGTCGGTACCGGTTCTGGCTTCCAGGCAGCAATTCTCTCACATCTAGCCAAAAAGGTTTACACAATTGAAATTATCGGAAGGTTGGCGGATAAAGCGGCTAAAACCCTCAAAGACCTTCACTGCGACAATGTTCATGCTGAAATTGGCGATGGCTCGCAAGGCCTTCCGGAATATGCGCCATATGATGCAATTATTGTAACAGCCGCAAGTAATCAAATCCCCAAACCGCTTGTAGATCAGCTTAAAATTGGGGGGAAAATTATTATCCCTGTTGGAGATAGCCTCTATGGACAACAATTAAAAGTTGGCAAAAAAGTTGGCAACACAATCAAGTTTATCGATATAGAGCCGGTTGCCTTTGTCCCGCTGCGCGGAAAATTTGGTTTTGACCAAAACTTTAGCCAATCAAAATTTTTTTCAGCAACTTGAACTGGGAAAAATTATCTAAGATCGTGGAAAACGAAGTTGAAAAAACATTAATAAAACTCGAAACATTTCTCAATTCTAAATTTCCAATCCTGTCAGTTTATTTAGGAATATCACAAAGAAAGTCTCCATCCTCAACCTTTTTACTCTCAATATTCCACTCGCAAGTACACCAAAACTTAAAAGAGGAAGGACAAAAAACTTTCAAGAAGGATCTGGCTAGAATAGATGATTTCCTTAATACTTCTTACGATAGCCGAGGTAGACGAAGCATTGTATTTTTCACAGCAGGCAATAATTTATGGGAAACATTGGAATTTGAATTCTACCTTCCTCCACTATGCATAGTTTCAAATTCCCCTTATACCAATCCGATAATCGAAGTGCTCGGCAAGTACAAACCATATTTAGTTCTTTTAGCAGATAGAAAAAAAGCAAGGCTTTTTACAGTTCATCTTGGTCGGATTCAAGAACACAAAGATGTATTTAATGCCGAAGTACCACAAAGAGTAAAACATGGAGATAATACTTGGGATCAGCAAGATAAAATAATGAGGCATATCGAAGACCACCTGCACAGGCACCTTAAGTTTATAGCACAAGAAACCAGAGAGTTTGTCAAAAAACATCCCGTTAAATTTGTGATAGTCGGCGGACACAAAGACATTATCCCAAAAATTAAAAAACACCTAACTTATCCGCTTAACAAAATAGTCACAAGAGAATTTGTTACCGAACTTAATATTCCCTTAAACGAAGTTTTTCTACACAGCAAGAAAATAGCCAAATAAAAATATATAATGGATGAATGTTAAAAATGCCTGTGGAGAAGTTGCTTGATTTATCGGGAAAAACTGCAATCATAACCGGTGCTGTTGGGATTGGCTTTGGCATTGCGTATCGACTGGCAGAGGCTGGAGCAAATGTTATGGTTGCAAGCTTGGGAGAAGAGGAAACTACCGAGACGGCAAATAAGCTGAAAGGAAACGGGTGGAAAGCAACAGCCATTCAAGTTGATGTCGCTATCCAAGAAGACGTGAAACGAATGGTCGAGCGGACAATTCAGACTTACGGTTCCATAGAAATTTTAGTGAATAATGCGGGCATATACCCATCGATTTCGGTCATGAAGATGACACTTGCCGACTTTGAAAAAGTTCTTGCGGTGAATTTAAAAAGCGTATTTTTGTGTACAAAATACGCGGCAGAGCAAATGATTAAGCAAGGTAATGGCGGAAGAATTATCAACATCACTTCAATAGACGCTCTGCACCCGTCATCAGTTGGTCTTGCTCACTACGATGCGTCAAAGCATGGTGTCTGGGGTTTCACCAAGAATGTTGCCCTTGAACTTGCCCCCCACAAAATCTGGGTAAATGCTATTGCTCCGGGAGGTGTTCTTACCCCGGGCGTAGAGAAACTGCAGAAATCCAATAAAAATCTTCTTGAAAGTTTTCTTTCAAAAATTCCTATGCACAGACTCGGTGACACTGACGAAATAGGGAAAGTGGCGCTTTTTTTAGCATCCGATATGTCTTCTTACATGACCGGAAGCCAGATAGTTGTTGACGGTGGTACACTTTTAACATAAAGGAGGTGAATAAATATATGTTTGCAGAAGACATTAAAAAACTGACAAGCGAAAATACAAATTTCCGAAAAGTTTTACATACGGGTACTCACAGCCAGATTGTAGCAATGAGCATTCCCGCAAGCGGAGATATCGGTGAAGAAGTTCACCCGGATACTGACCAAATTCTCTTTTTTGTTGAAGGTGAAGGTGAAGCAATATTAAGCGGGGAAGTGCGAAATATTGACCTAAACGATGTAGTTTTCGTCCCGGCCGGTACAATGCATAACTTTAAAAATACTACAGATCGTGATCTGA
Organism: Candidatus Curtissbacteria bacterium; assembly: GCA_030688205.1. Taxonomy (GTDB): domain Bacteria; phylum Patescibacteriota; class Microgenomatia; order Curtissbacterales; family GWA2-41-24; genus 2-01-FULL-41-11. The sequence continues at coordinate 9,530 of JAUYIQ010000059.1, forward strand.
AACTTTTTACTGTTTACTCGCCACCACATCATCCCAACGGCACTATTCATAAAACAAAAGCAGATGCGGAAAAAGAGGAAGTTGTCTGATGATACCCAAGTGTTAGAATTAAATTGTGAAGAAAATAGTAATTGTTTCATTTGTCACGATTTTTGCTCTATTAGTTTTGCTAATTATCACAAGCATTTTTATAAGCTTCAAAACTATCAAGCCTACTACTGAGGTAATAAATCGCGATCTGAAAAACTATTTTTCCAAAATAGTATATATCCCTGAAGGAATACCGCCTCCGCAACAAACCCTAGACAAAACGGAATATTTTTGGGAGATGGAAACCCCGCAGGGCGAAGTCACAAGTATCAGGCTCAAATATGATCCATCATTTACAAAAGGAAAAAACACAATTCAAGTGATTTTAGAAATGCCGGAAAATGGAGACCCGAGTATTTTTAACAAAGTTCTACCCGCAGTAATTTCAGATAAACAGTCCCTTGATTCTGCCCAAGATCCTCAAAAGGCGAATTTAAATGCCAATCAGGAATTAGGTTACGAAAAACTATCATTGTTTACAAAAAAGGAAACAAATCAAACAACAAAAATCATTTGGGAATTCAAAAAAGAATCTTTGGGAGACAAAATTAATCAGGAGTACGCAAAACTTTACAAATACCCGCCAGCACTCTTCAAAATTCTATACAACGTGCCTCAAATTACCTTGGGCCTTCTTGCCGCAGGTTAATTCCGAGCGAAAAATCCCAGAATTAATACTTAGGATGAAGCGAATTTTGAAGTGAGGAAAAGAGAACCACGGCCTTTAGACCGTGGGGATCTATTTTCACCAGAAAAAACCCCTAAAACCACATATAGAAGTGTTCTCGGGGGTTTTTCGAAAAAACAACTGTCTTAGCCACCAATTTTAAACATTGCAGTGCCGCAAACCGGACACTTGCCTTTCATTGCTGGTTTACCATTCTTCATGGTAACTTTTTCTGCATTGGGATCATCTCTCTTTGCGCGGCATTTAACACAGTACATTGTTGTAGCCATCTATAAATCACCTCCTTCAAGCAGGGAAGATACTAGCCTAATGCTAGCCATAAGTTAAGGCTGTTTAGCCTCAATTAGCCTCAACAATAACATAGAGATTAGCGAAGTGTCAAGCTCAGAACAACCTGCACGACAATAATGACAGAAGCAGCTATTACTATCCTAAACAAATCGCCTCGTGTATTGACTGTCTCATCAATCCTTTTACTAGATACGGTTACAACCTTAGACTGACTAACAGCTGGCGTTGGTTCATCATATACAACCTTGCTCTCGACGAAAGTAAACCGTCTTTCGCTTGCTGTTTGTTTTCGCCTTCTTGTTTTAAATGGCACAAGAGTAATCTTACTGTTTGCATCGGTCATTGACAAGAATTGGAAACGCATGGTAAAAAAGTGGGTACTAGATTTGTCCAAACCGAACCAGACTCGGTCCAAGATATTCCAAAATGCAATTATCCTCAACAAATATTCTTCTGACCATAGTCATTATCTGGCTAGCACTTTTAAATATTTACCTGTTTAAGGCTGTAGCGGGTTATAAAAAAATTACCCACGGCACCCAAAATTTAAATCTTGAGCAAATTCTTGACCTTTTGTTCAAAAAAGTTGATCTTTCTGAAAAAAGAATGGCCCAGCAAGCTGAAGAAGTTGCAAAACTTGAAATGGCAAACAGGTTAAATATTCAAAAACATGCATTAATGCGGTTTAATCCGTTTGAAGATACCGGCGGAGACCAAAGCTTTGTTGCAGCCTTTTTAGACGGGGAAAATAATGGTATTGTTATATCATCGCTTCACACAAGAAGTGGAACAAGAGTTTATGCGAAAAATGTTACAGCAGGCAAAGCAGATAGTCATCAATTCTCAAAGGAGGAGAAAGAGGTAGTAGAAAAAGCTGCCCGTCGAGTTTGACTCGACCTAAAAGTAAAGTTGAAAAATAAACTAAGTTTCTTGTTAAGTAACAAAATCTTAACTCTAATAATAGGAAGCATCGTTTTGTACGCTGCTTCGGCAGGGATTTCTTATATGATTTTTAATAAAGTTCTTACAGGCCCCGTTAGCATCTCAACTCCGTTTGGGAACCTTACAGACATTACATCCGGTTCTGAAGAAGGTACGAAAGACAGACCATGTCCTCTAAACGGTGCCATGTACACCAAAGTCCGAGAAGAAGCTTGGCAAAAGAGAAGACCCCTTGGTGTGATGGTTGAAGACCATATAGATTCCAGACCGCTAAGAGGACTAACAAGAGCAGACGTCATTTACGAAGCAGTTGCAGAAGGCGGAATTACCAGACAGCTTGTCATGTACCTTTGTCAGGATGCCGGTGACATATCACCGATAAGAAGTGCCAGAACTTACTTTCTAGACTGGCTTTCAGAATATGATGCACTTTATGCCCATGTTGGTGGAGCAAATACAGATGGCCCGGCAGATGCTCTCGGGCAGATTAAAGATTATGGAATCTATGACATGGATCAATTCGGTTTAGGCTTCCCAACCTATTGGCGTGGTACTGAAAAGTTTGCTCCGCACAACGTCCATTCAACCACTAAAAAATTATGGGAAGCTGCAGAAAAAAGAAACTATGGACCCGAAGACGATAAAGGTGTCAGATGGGACAAAAACTTCACAAGCTGGAAGTTCAAAGACGATACGGCACTTGAAGCAAGAGGAGACCAAAAACCAATCAGTGTACCATTTTGGGCTAACCAGCCGGATTACACCTCAACATGGCAGTATGACAAAACCACAAATACTTATAAAAAATATCACGGAGCAACCGCCCAGATCGATGACCTGACAAATGAAAATATGTTCGCAAAAAATTTAGTTGTTCAATTCCAAACAGAAAGAGATGCAAACGATGGATATCCTGACGGCCATCTGTTATATGGAACAAAGGGATCTGGAAAAGCGTTGTTTTTCGCAGACGGGAAAGCAGTTGAAGGAAAATGGATAAAAGAAAGCCGGACTTCAAGAACGAAGTACGTAGACGCGAAGGGCAAGGAAATAGAATTTAACAGGGGATTAATCTGGATTCAAACCATTCCTGTAGGAAACGTAGTAGAATACTAATCTAACTGCCGCAGTCTGCCCCCTTTATGTTGATAGATATATTGATCTCAAAAGTTAGAGTAAAAATTCTCGAACTATTTCTGAGCAATCCTGATCAGGTTTATCATGTCAGGGATATTGTAAGACGTGTCGAAGAAGAAATTAATGCGGTCAGACGCGAGTTAGCAAGGCTGGAAAAAACCGGGCTCCTTAGTTCACAATGGAGAGCAAACAGAAGATACTACTCAGCCAAAAAAGACCATCTTTTTTACTTTGAACTTCTTTCAATTATAAACAAGACAGTAGGTCTTGGAGGAAATATAATCAAAAATAAGGTTAAAATTGGTAAGGTTAAATACGCAATGCTTTCGGGTTCTTTTGTAAGAGGTAAGCCCTATACAACAACAGACGTAGACCTATTTGTTGTAGGTGCAATACTTTTGTCTGAACTTGGAGCTATAGTGAGGGACGAAGAAACAAGAAGAAGTCGCGAAATAAACTTTACCCCAATGACTGAAGAAGAATTCGCCTTCAGAAAAAGCCGAAGAGATCCATTTGTGATGGGTGTCCTTTCCAAGCCCCGCGTCATGCTCATAGGCGACGAAGACGAAATGGTAAAACTTTAAACCTCTTGACCTATCTACTATAGGTTGGTTATAATTTCCAAATGGCAGAACGGACTTCTGTTTCACCAGAAAGTGAAAGGTGGGTAAGAACACCTGTTATATGGGTTACTCTCAAGGAAACGGAAACAGTTCTGAGAAATTTTGGTTTTAATCTGGATCTAAGAATGTCCGGATTAGTTCAATTCGCGACTCAAAGTGAAATTTCGCAAGTTCAACTTGAAACTATCAAAGCCTCAAGCCTATTTGTTAGAAGTTACTTGGAATCAGGATTGCCAGAAGAAGGCATCCTTAACCCTCCTCCCTTAACCAGAGGAACTCTTGGTAAGAAAGAGCAGTTTATATTTTCGAAAGATATTTTCAGACCATTAACTATTACTAATCCTTCACCTGCCCAGCGTAGAATTGTTTCCGATCTTTCGGTGGCTATGTTTAGAGGTATTTTTGCATATGCTATACAAGACCAAACTCAAGAGCAATCGATTCCTAAGGTACCAAAATTGATAGAAATTATTACGGAATCAGTAGAAGAATATGCTCAGAGAAGGTTAACAGATCCAAAACTAAAAAGAGCTGTTCGAAGATTTTTGAAACGATATCAAGACGAAATAGGTGGCGACCAAAATCTTTTTATTATGGCAAAAGGAGCCCATATTGAATTATGGACGACTCGCAATGAAGAACAACTTAAAGTAGCCGAAATTCTTAAACAGCATGACACGACAGTATTAAGTATTCTAACGAATGCTGGGCAGGAATTTTTCGAACAACACATGCAAAGACAATATCATTGGTTTCAAAGACCACAAACTCCAATGCCCATGCCTGTCAGCGAGGAAGACGTTGATTTAATTAAGAATGCGCTCGAGGAAATGGGTGTAGGAAATAAACCAAAAAACATACTTGCGAGTTATTTAATAAGTGGACCAGGAAAGTATTTAGCTGCTTGTCTCTTAGCTGTTTTCTTAGAGGAGGATCTGGCATACAAAGAGGCTCAAGACTCTCATATAGCTTCTGTAACAACAGCCACGGATGAACAAGAACAACCAAAGTTAAGTGATAACGCCCGACAATTATTAGAGAAGTTTGGTCATTTGATTAATGTCGATGATTCTAAAATTGAAGAAGAGCCAATCGAAGAGCCATTGGATGAAGAGAATGCCTTAAAATTCCAAAAAATAATCACTAAAAAAGCAAGAAGACAAAGCGAGTAATATCCAAAAATCATTCTCCTGATATATAATCTTGGGTAATGTCGAAAAGCCCGAGAAAAACGCTTTTTCTAATTATCGCGCTTACACTTTTGGCGCTCTATGTCGATCTGCCTCGACTTTCTTTTAAAAACTTATACTTTGTACACCCCGAACCGCTTAAAAACTTCATCAAACGGGACCTTGAACCAAAGCTTGGCTTGGATCTTGCTGGTGGAGTTCAGTTGACAATGTCGGCAGACATGTCCCAAATAGAAGCAGGCAACAGAGATGATGCTTTAGAATCAGCCAAAAACATTGTTGAAAACAGAATAAACTCTCTTGGTGTTGCAGAGCCCCAAGTCCAAACTGCCAAAACAAACGACCAATATAGATTGCTTATAGAAATTCCAGGAATCACGGACATTGATAAAGCAGTGGCAATAGTCAAAAAAACAGCCCATCTGGAATTCAGAACGATAAAAGCAGACGCTCCACCCGAAGCAACTCTTGGAGCTTTCCCTGACTATTTTGAATCGTCAGGACTGACCGGTGCGCAGTTAAAAAGAACTCAAGCTCAGGCAAGCCAGGATTCCCAAAAACCGGGGTACGTAGTTGCAATCGAATTTAACGATGAGGGAGCCAAAAAATTTGAAGAAATTACCAGAAATAATGTTGGCAGGCAAGTAGCTATTTTTCTGGATGAGGATATGATATCTGCGCCCGTTGTAAATACCGTAATTTCTGAAGGACGTGGCATAATTGAAGGAAATTTCTCATCACAAGGTGCAAGACAATTAGCAATCGAACTCAACGCCGGTGCTCTTCCTGCACCCCTAAAAATTGAAAGCCAGAGCAGAATTGGTCCGACAATAGGTGTGGACGCGATTCATAAAAGTATCACAGCTACCATTATTGGTTTAACTTCTGTCGCAATCTTCATGGTTTTTTACTACGAAACCTTGGGTATCTTTGCAGTTGTCTCACTACTTATCTATTCGCTAATAACTTTAGCAGTATTCAAATTAATTCCAGTTACTTTAACTCTTGCCGGAATTGCCGGCTTTGTTCTTTCGATTGGAATGGCAGTAGATGCCAACATACTTATTTTCGAAAGAATAAAAGAAGAAATGAAGTGGGGGAAACCAAAACACGAAGCACTTTATGCCGGTTTTAACAGGGCCTGGACATCAATCCGCGACTCCAATGTTTCTTCACTGATAACAACAGTCATTCTTTTCAATTTTGGAACCGGTTCTATTAGGGGATTCGCACTAACACTTGCGATCGGTATTCTTATCTCGATGTTTTCTGCAATAACAGTATCACGTACACTGCTCAGAATTTTCTGGGTGAGGAAAATTTCATGAACATAATCAAGTATCGAAACATCTTTTTTGCAATATCTCTTCTTATCATAATCCCCGGGATTTATGCACTCTCCGTGTGGGGACTTCGACTAGGCATTGACTTTGCCGGAGGAACTCTATGGGAAATAAAATTCACGGATGCGCAAGAACAGTCAAAACCAATATCAGCTGCAGAAGTTAAAAATCTGATAAGCGAACTTGGGACCGAAGTCTCCTCGACAGCAAACACTTCCGAACAGTCTGTCATTGTTCGAATGAAAGCTAGTGACGAGGTAAAAATAAGCGAAGTTCGCAATAAACTAAAAGAATCATACGGTGAAGTTGAGGATGCACGCCTGGAAACTGTAGGCCCGGTTATCTCAAAAGAACTTACTAAAAAAGCGGCAACAGCAGTCGGCATTTCCATTCTTGCAATAGTCACCTATGTAACTTGGGCATTCAGGAAAGTTGCCAAGCCTGCTTCCCCGCTGGCATTTGGAGTCTGCACAATCGTTGCTCTTGTCCATGACGTTATAGTCGTCGTCGGAGTTTTCGCAATTCTGGGGCATTTTTTTGGCATAGAAGTAGACTCTCTCTTTATAACGGCACTTCTAACAGTAATAGGATTTTCTGTCCACGACACAATAGTAGTCTTTGACAGAATTCGTGAGAACTTAAGAAAGTACGATGATTTCTCTTTGGAAGAAGTTGTTAATCATTCCATCAACCAAACTCTTGCTCGTTCACTCAACACCTCTCTTACAGTACTTTTCGTACTTTTGGCACTCTATCTTTTCGGAGGAGAATCAACAAAAACTTTCATTCTGGCTCTTTTAATTGGGGTAATCTCCGGAACTTACTCATCAATTTTCAACGCGTCACCACTACTTGTTGTTTGGAATAAGCAAGTTGCGAGACCTAAAAAGTCTTAATCCGTTTAAGCAAATATTCTCTGGTATTCTTACCCTTTTCGTCGGCAACTTCATCAAAAAGCTTATTTAGTATTTCTCCAACTTTTGGCCCGGGACCAATTCCCAAAACTTTCATCACGTCACTACCACCAACCGCAAGATCGCGAACCGTAAATGGTTTTTTCAAAACCTCTTTTAGTCTTTGTCTAAAAAGTTTAAGTCTCCAGCTTTCTGGTTGCTGCAAGCCACCACCCAACCTGTCCCCAACCCTCAGATCCATCATATTCTCGATATTACCTATCCCGATATTTTTGATAAAGCGTCTCAGCGCTTTATCCGTCTGGTTTTCGGAAACGGTGAACTGATGCCAACGAACCAACAAAAATAACTGCTCTTTTTGATCTTTGGAAAGATGAAGTCTGTCTGCAATTTTTAGAGCTATCCTTCCTCCGACAACTTCATGATTATAAAAAGTTCGAATACCTTCTTCTGTAACATTCGCAACTTTTGCTTTCCCAACGTCGTGAAGAAGTGTCGCAAATCTAACAATTGTATCCCTGCTTGGGCAATTTGCGAGACTCATTACATTGTGGGTACCTACATCGAAGATATGATGACGTTTCGGGCTTATTTGACTAACATCAAAACACCCATCAAGCTCGGGCAGAATCTCTTTAAGAAGCCCGACTTCTCTTAATAGTAATATTCCACTAGCCGCATCTTCTGAGTCTATTATTTTAAACAACTCGTCTCTTATTCGTTCACCCGATATTTTATTAATTGATTTTGCATTTTTCTTTATCGCAGCTACCGTTTTTGGCTCAATTTCAAAACCCAAAGTTGTTGCAAATCTTATGGCCCTCATCATCCTTAAAGCATCCTCGTTAAATCGCGCGTTAGCATTTCCTACTGCTTTAATAATTTTTTTCTTAAAATCTTCTTCTCCCCTATATGGGTCAATAAATTTCGTGTCGAATTCACCTTTATTAAAAGGTAAGGAAATTGCGTTGATTGTAAAGTCTCTGCGAGTCAAATCTTCCTCGAGTGAGGAACCCCATTCGACATGACTTGGGTGACGCTTATCTGTATAGCTCGACTCAGTTCTATAAGTTGTCACCTCTATATTTTGGGCAGGTCCCAACGGGATAGTCACCGTGCCGAACGAATTGTTATAAAAAGATTTAGGAAAAATTTTCTGAACTTCTTCAGGCCTGGCATTAGTTGTAACGTCCCAATCCGACACTTGATTGCCCGCAATAATATCTCGCACAGCTCCGCCAACAACAGCGACCTCAAACCCGGCCTCATTAATTTTCTTCAAAATCTCACTAATCTCCTTAACTTTCCTATTTATCATGCTTAAATTATACTAGACGTCTATGGTCGGATACGAATGGAAGATAAAATCAAAAGCTCCTGATAAAAAAAATGTAAAATGGCTGCTTACTATACTTGCTAAAAACAGAGGGCTGGATACTGCCAAAAAACTTAATGATTTCCTAAACCCGACACTCGAGCAAATTTTAAAAGTTACACCTACCCATTTGGAAAAAGGGCTAAACAGAGTTATTTCAGCTATCAAAAACAAAGAGAAAATAGCCATATATTGCGATTACGATGCCGACGGTCTAAATGCAGCGGCAATTATGTGGGAGACGCTTTACGATTTAGGTGCAAAAGTTATGCCCTATGTTCCTCACAGACTCACTGAGGGCTACGGACTTTCAAAACAAGGGATATTAAAGCTCAAAGAAGAACAAAAAATCACACTGATTATAACAGTAGACCAAGGTGTTACTGCCCTCGAGCAGGTCCAGTACGCCACAAAATTGGGAATTGATGTTGTTATCACAGACCACCATATTCTTCCGGTAAAACAACCCCATCCCTATGCACTTGTTCATACTACTGACCTTTGCGGAGCCGGTGTCGCCTGGCGCCTCTGTTGGGAAATAGTTTCTCAGCTGGATCCCACTTACAAAGATAAGTTTTTAGAAAAACTTGAACTGGCAGCAATTGCAACGATTGCCGATCTGGTTCCTTTAATTGGTGCAAACAGATCAATAGTAAAAATGGGTCTTCTGCAAATCGTCAAAACAAAAAGGCCAGGATTAAAAGCGCTAATAACAGCAGCAAACATCACATGGCCGGTTGGAACTTATGAAATCGGTCACATAATAGCACCAAGAATAAATGCGATGGGCAGAATCGAACATGGACTGGACTCCCTTAGACTTCTCTGTACAAAAAGTCAAAAGAAAGCAGACACTCTTGCCCAACTTCTCTCAAAAACAAATACCAGAAGACAAGATTTAACAACAAAAGCCATAGAACATGCCAGGTCTTTAGTCGACCCAGAAGTTTTAATAGGAGTTATAGAACACGATACTTGGCATGAAGGGGTGATCGGCTTAGTTGCCTCCCAACTAGTCGAATCTTTCTGGCGGCCGATGATTGTAATTTCCCGCGGTGTGAAGTTTTCTAAAGGTTCCGCCCGCTCTATTCCGGGTTTTAACATAATAGAAGCAATAAGAGCATCAAGCCAATACTTAGTAGATGCAGGCGGTCACCCGATGGCTGCCGGTTTCACCATAGAAACGGAGCAAATAGAAATTTTTAAAAACAGTATCACCAAATACGCAAAAACAATTATTACCGAGGAAATTTTGGAAAGGAAGCTGGAAGCAGAATGTGAGTTGGAATCAGGGGACATAAATATGGAAAATCTAAAAACCATAGAAGTATTCGAACCATTCGGAATCGCCAACCCCCTGCCTCTTTTTGTTACAAAAAATATGACAGTTGAAGACGTGAGAGGAGTAGGACTCCAAAACAAACACCTCAAACTCCAAGTAGACGGTATCAGCGCAATCGGTTTCAACCTGGGCGAACTACGTACCCAACTGCGTCCCGGACACAAAGTCGACCTTGCCTACACACTGGCTGTTGATCGCTATGCAGGCGACGGCAGCATCCAGCTAAAAGTAAAAGACCTGAAAGTTGCAAACCACCAAATACAATAAAAAGAGATGACAGAAATAGGGAGTTTAGTTTAGAATAGGCTCTATGAATCGCACACTTGCTGCAGATTGCAACGAACATATCGGCAAAAAAGTAACCCTGATGGGTTGGATTAATACTATTAGGGATCATGGCAAAATCTCTTTTTACGATCTTCGGGACATTTCCGGCATAATCCAAACAGTAGCCAAAAAACAATACGAAGTCGGCCACGAATATGTTGTAAAAATCGAAGGTGTAGTAAAAAAACGACCCGAAAATCTTATCAACAAAAATATTCCAACCGGGGAAATCGAGCTTGAGATTGAATCCTTGGAAGTAATTAGCGTTGCGCAAACTCTGCCTATTCCTATAGAAGGTGATGGTTATGATATCGATGAGAAGCTCCGTCTTAAATACCGCTACCTCGATCTTAGAAGACAAAGGCTGCAGACAAATTTGAAACTTAGGTTTCAAATGCTATCTTTTATGAGACAATTTTTAGCAAGCAATGGATTTACGGAAATTGAAACACCAATTCTCACCAAAACTACTCCGGAAGGCGCACGGGACTTTTTAGTTCCATCTCGTCTTCAACCGGGGAACTTTTATGCATTACCCCAATCTCCACAGCAATACAAGCAACTGCTTATGGTCGCCGGTCTTGATAGATATTTTCAAATTGCAAGATGTTTTAGAGATGAAGATCCGAGAGCAGATAGAGCATATGGCGAATTCTCTCAACTTGATATAGAGATGTCTTTTGTCGAGCAGGAAGACATTTTAAAATTAACAGAAGAACTTTTTCGTCAGATTACTGAAAAAGTATTCAAAAAGAAAGTTTTAGAATATCCTTTTCCAAGAATCAGTCACAAAGATGCTCTGGAAAAATATGGAGTAGACAAATTCGACTTGCGGAAAGACAAAGATCCAAATGTTTTGGCTTTTGCATTTGTTGTCGATTTCCCGCTTTTCACCGAGCAAACAAAAGAGGATTTCTATTACGGCTCCGGGTCGGCGAAATTTGCACCGTCCCACCATATGTTTACTGCTCCACATCCCGACGATATACCACTGTTGGATTCTAATCCGGCAAAAGTAAGAGGTCTGCAGCACGATTTAGTATGTAACGGTTACGAAGTTGGTGGAGGCAGTATCAGAATACATCAGAGAGAAATCCAGGAAAAGATTTTTAATCTAATTGGTTTTTCTACCGAACAAAAAGAACAGTTCAACCACATGTTGGAAGCCTTCACTTATGGAGTTCCTCCTCACGGTGGAATAGCACCCGGAATTGAAAGACTTCTAATGGTAGCAACTGGCGAAGAGAACACCAGAGAAGTTATGGCTTTTCCAATGACAGGTTCCGGTCAAACCGCAGTTATGAATGCTCCAAGTGCAGCAGACCCCAAAATCCTCAAAGAGCTAAAGCTTAAAATATCGTGAAATTTGTTCGCGTTGCTGTAGTTTTATTAATTCTCACTGCAATAGCAATCTTCATTTTTTTACAAAACAGCAAAAATGTACCCCCAGAAGTACAAAAATATATAAAAAAAGAAGACATCCCAAAAATTTATCCATATCCGGTCAGAGTTCAAAATTTCACAGACGTTGCGCCAATCACATCAAAAGCAGCTGTTGTACTTGATGTAAAAACCGGAGTTACTCTTTTCGAAAAGAACGCAAGTATCCGGCAACTGCCGGCATCGACAACAAAATTAATGACTGCTCTTGTGGCTTTGGAAAAATGCACACCCGACCAAATTATTACTGTGCAGGCATATCATCCTGAACCCACACAAATGGGCCTGACAACAGGAGATACGTTAACAATGCAGTCTCTTTTGTATGGTCTTTTAATAAACTCCGGAAACGATGCGGCATCTGTACTTTCATATTCATGTGCATCGTCCGCGGAAAACTTCGTTTTACAAATGAACCAAAAAGCGCTGGAGATAGAAATGAAAAATACTCACTTTGCCAACCCCGAAGGATTTGATGATCCCATGCAATACTCAACCGCAAAAGATTTAGCAAAATTAGCGAGAGTTGCTGTCGCAAATCCGCTTATTTCAAAAATTGTTGCAACCAAAAGTACTGTGGTAACAGACACAAGTGGCACAAAAACTTATTACTTGGAAAACATTAACAAATTATTAGGAAGTGTCGATGGCGTTGAAGGAATTAAAACAGGACAAACAACACTTGCTCAAGAAATTCTGATAACCAAAACAACACGGGATGGAAATACAGTTTTAATAGTTATTTTGGGATCACTGGACAGATTTACAGAATCAAAAAACCTTATCGAATGGACCTTTGCCAATCACACATGGATAAAACCTTAATAAATTCTTATTTAAGCCACTTCTCATCAACGGCGCCCACATACCCAACTTGCTCGTCTAAGCTGTAAAAAAGATAAACCGGTTCCAAATATTGTTGATTGGTGGAGCTTTCGATATATCCGAGCCTTACATCCGAAATTACGACATTGGTTGTCGTAAGAGGTTTCACAAAAGCGCCACGACCTGCTTTCAACTCCTCAAACGCTTTTGCAGTACCTTTTAGTGGATAAGTAGCAAAACTGTTTTTCCTAACAGGCAGCAAATTCAAATCTGCAGATACAACTGTTCTTTCAGAAACCAAAACGGTTGCAAGTTCGGATTTGTCCTTGGGCCAAAGCACCGGCAGTTTATCGATGTCGCCTCGGAAAAAATCAACCCTCACCAAATTGGCGGCGGAAAGACTTGACACCACAGTAAGACTGTTTCCGTCTATTCTTATAAACTGGGTCCGGATTTTATCTTCAGGAAACTCAGAAACAGAAATGCCGAAGTTTTCAAAAAATTCTCGCGCAGTTTTAACTGCATCCTCAAGACTTGCCGGTCTTGAGGTAATAATATTTTGGTCGCTGGCAAAGTTGGATCTCAAACTAAAGTTTCCCGTGGTTTTATCTATTGTTAATATTCGACTGCTATTTTGAAGATCAACGAATTCTACTTTTCCGCCCTCAGATTCTGACGGTTCACCATCAAATCCGGCACTTGCAGCTTTTGCCTTAATATCTTCAATGGCACCGAAAGAAAGAACGCTTGGCGCAATTGCAAACACTTTAGCGTAAGCTGCCAATGTTGGGAGGTCACCGCTTATTGTTTCCAGAGAGTATGTGATACCAACTGTTGGCTTGTAGCCTTCCGAAATGTCCATTTTAGGCAACTTTCCAAAAGCGACTGTTGCCGGGAGAGGCGGGGGAGGGAAAAGAGCATTTTTAATATTACCCGCTATCCCAAAAAAAATCATTAAAAAAATTACAGCTGCAATTGCAACAACAACCCAAATAGAAGCTTTTTTGGAAAAAATTGCAGCCTCGGTTAAAGATGACATGATACAATTTTAACATGTCACAAGTCCGCGTTAGAATAGCCCCGTCACCAACAGGCATTCCCCACATAGGGAATACCAGGACTGTACTTTTCAATTGGTTGTATGCCAGAAAGAACAATGGCAAGTTCGTTGTAAGGATAGAAGACACGGATCGCAAGCGACAAGTCGCCGGGGCGCAAGACAAAATTCTGGAAATTCTTGAGTTTTTAGGTCTCTTGTGGGACGAAGGTCCCGAAAAAGGAGGAAATTTCAGTCCATACGTTCAATCCGAAAGAAAAGAGCTTTACAAAAAATATGCAGACGAACTTATTGAAAAAGGATTGGCATACGAAGATGAAGGAGCAATAAGGTTTAAAGTCGAAAAAGGAAAAACTTGGAGTTGGCAGGATTTAATTCACGGTGAAATTTCTTTTAAATCAGATGTTATCGAAGATTTCGTAATTATGAAATCAGACGGCTTCCCAACTTATCACTTGGGTGTTGTCGTCGATGATCATTTAATGGAAATTTCAGACGTTCTTCGTGGTGACGAATGGATTTCTTCAACACCGAAGCATTTAATGATTTTTGATGCCTTAGGCTGGAAACCGCCCAAATTCGGCCACTTGCCTGTAATAGTCGGTCCGGATAAATCAAAGCTTTCAAAAAGGCACGGAGCAAAATCCGTTCTCGACTATCGCGACGAAGGATATTTACCGGAAGCACTAATCAATTTTATGGCTCTTCTCGGATGGTCTGCCCCACCGGAGGTTGCCAGAGGCAAAACAGGGGATAAGGAAAAAGAATTGTTTTCCCTCCAGGAATTGACTGAAATTTTTTCGATAGACCGCATAAACACAACCAACCCCGTTTTTAATTTAGAAAAATTAAACTGGTTTAATAAAAAATATCTGCAAACCTTACCCGTCAAAAACTTAAAAGAAAAAATCAAACAGTTTTCAAAAAAAGCCAAAACTTTAGACGACGACAGGTTAACGAAAATCATAAGTCTTGTTCGGGACAGGATAACAACACTTACAGACTTCGATAAATATTCCGCGATTTTCTTTGAGAAAGGCAAAGAGAAAGCTCCTGAAAAATCAAAAGTCGAAAACGCAAAACAGGCAATTGAATCGATAACCGACTGGGATGAAGAGTCTATTAGTCAACTTCTGGACAAATGGATCGAAGAAAAAAATCTACAGGCGGGAGATTTCAAAAACACCTTAAGGCTTTCAGTTTTTGCGGATAATACCCCACCTATTTATCAATCACTTGCAGTTTTATCTAAAGAGGAAGTTTTAAAAAGAATTCAAGACGCCCTATAAGCTGCCCTCGAAGCTGTTTTCGAAGCTAAGAAATGATAAAATAATATGCATTGCGGGATCGTCTAACGGTAGGACAACGGCCTCTGAAGCCGTTTATTTAGGTTCAAATCCTAATCCCGCAGCAAATTTTTGTGACCGAAGGTTACCAAAATTTGCTGGGATTGTTGATTTAAGCTTCTTTAAGTTCACTATTTCGGAACACTATTGAAACGACGATTTCAATAGTAGTGTAGAAATACAATGGATCTGCATTTGCAGATCATAAATCCTAATCCCGCAGCAAAATTTTATAGCCTCAATTTTTATAATCTAGAAAATGGTAGAACGAAGCGGTGAGAGTATCTTTCTAACTTTGAATAGTTATAAATTAGCTTCTTTGGGAATTTTATAGAACCCATTCTCGAAATCCCTCCACTGTTTTGCTGTGCGCTTGTGAATTTCTGAGGTTTTGATGTAACCATTAGTAAGACCACCGTCGTATCTTTGAATCCTTGTGTACTCACGAACTAAATATGGTTCTAACAGCCTAAAATAAAGTCCTCCTTCTGGAAAGTAGACAAAGGTTGGAGGATTATACATCATTAACTCAATTAAGTTCCTTTTTGATTCTTCCGATTTATAGGACCAATTTAAATATGCATTCTGTTTTCCAGCGAGAGGCAGATCAGAGGTAATATTAAATAGACCTTCAAGTTCACCAGCAAGAAGCTTGTCGCCTTCTTGTTTAAGAGTTTTGAATGCTGTTGATAACGATTGTATATCACCGTATTGGATAAAATGTTCTTCATTTTTATCCTTACTTTCTCTCCACCATGCAGTGTTGAAAAATAATGCTACTGCAATCAACGTCCCACTTAAAGCCATAAAGACAATCTTTTTCTTAGGTTTATTCCCAATTTTTTCAATTGCTAGCTTTAAGAGGATTACAGATATTATTGTAAAAGCCCCTAGATGAGGTAACACATGGAATGCAGTATAAAAACCCACATCTATTTTAGGAATTCTGAGATTCAAGAGCATTAATAATGTGTATAAAAATGCTACCTTTAGAATAAATGGTTTCTTTTTGTTGCTTGTTAAAATTGCACATATTGAAATTGCGGATAAAACTATTAAAAACAAGTAGTATTTTGCGACAGGGCCAGAATGATTAAGTAAACTCTGGAATGGATAGATTAATATTGCGAAATGTGATCTGAAACCCTGCGTTCCCGCTTCATAAGGAAGAAAGTATCTAATATTATCTAGAACTGTGTTATGAAACCAACCTTTAAAATCTATAAAGACAAACATTAATATTGTTGGAACCAACACAGACAATAAAACTAGTTTTCTGTCTTCGGGCTTTGCGTGATATAAATAAACGATAGAAGCAAGTGCAAGAAATGGAACAGAGGGCAACAGACTGAACGCGATTAAGAAAATACATAGTCCAAAGATTATTGGCTCAATTTTTTTAAACAATTGTTTATTTTGCTGTTTTTTCCAAAAAATAACTTCTGCAGTGTTACCCATAATAAACATAGTTGGATAAAGAGCGATGCTTTCTGCGAGCAGATGATAACCGAACAGCCAAAATGTCACGGTTTCTGTAAGTAGTACTGAAACCAAACCTAACATGCGAAATTTAATAACTAAAATAAACGCACCAATAAATGATATAACCAGCATGAATTGCCTTACTCTTTCAATAAGCATAAAAAGATTTGGAGGGTCCACAGTTTTGAAAAATAAAAAAGAAGCAATTATTGGTATTGGTTGATGGTTCGTTGAAATATCCGTATATAGTTTACTTCCGTGGTTTGCCATCATCCACCCAGGCGTAAGATGCTCTGACTCGTCACCAAACCTGAATGACTGAGTGTGCTTTCTTAGGTTAGTAAATTGCGCAACGAAAAATAGTGATAAAATAATTAATAAGAAAGCGTAAAATTTTTTTTGGGAGAACATCGTATTAATTGTAGCAATAACTCTGATTTTTTATAAACTAATTCAGGAAATTTAACTTGCTCATACCAATCAAAAGTTCACTTCTCCGGCTTCGCCGGATCAGTGTAAACAGAAATCATCCACTACTGCTAGCTTTGATATACTGGAATAGTAAATGCCTGCTCTATTGCCGATACTCCTAGCTATTATCGTTTCAATTCTAAGCCTTGGCTCGATTCTTCTGAATACCGTCAAAAGCCAAATCACAAACGAGCCCGAAGCTCAAGTTTCACCAAGTGCGGAAATTTTACCATCGCCAACACTTACTCCTACGCCACTTCCTTCGTCTCCTCCTTCGTCGGAGCAAGCAGTGCAAGCAACCCCGACGCCATCAGCCGCACCATCGCCTAAACCGTCAGTGTCTCCCAGTCCAAAACCTGCATCCTCAACAGGTCAAACAACAAATACAGGTTCTTACACAGTTTTAACCTATGATTTAGGATCAACGACAGTCGTTACCGACACAGCTATTGACGGTGATTGTGCAAGTGATTGCGCCACAAAATCTCTAGCGGATTACATTTCAACAAATGGTGGAAGAGCCGGCATGAACGGGACATACTTTTGTCCTCCCGATTACTCTTCGTGTGCAGGGAAAGTAAACACCTTTGATTTTCCTGTCTGGAACAACCGGAATAAAAAATGGATAAACGCCGATAAATTATTCTGGAATGGCAGGGGAATGATGGTATTCCGTTCGGGATCAGCCCAGTTTCATGCCTGTGCATCCTGCGCTGGAGCACCATCAGACATAACCGGCGGCATTGTTAATTATCCACCCCTTCTTTCCGGTGGAAATGTTTTAGTTAGTGACGGCGGCAAAGGGACCAGAAGCGGAATCGGCTACGGCGGCGGAAAGCTTTTTCTTGTTGTTGCCAGAAGTGCCAGCTACATGGATCTTGCCAATATTTTTAAATCTCTTGGTGCAATCGATGCACTCAACCTGGATGGCGGAGGCTCAGTTGCTCTTTATGACGGCGGCTACAAAGTCGGCCCCGGCCGTTCTCTCCCAAATGCTGTAATAATCAAATAGAATTAATCGTTTCATTTTCCGTAATTACCATGTCCATCGCAAGGTCATGCGCTTCTTTTGGCAAACTATCCGTTATCTGAAAATCATAAGCAAGACCGATTTTAATCGCATCTGAATCGGATAAAAGTTTATCGTAAACGCCTTTCCCGTATCCAAGTCTTACACCTTTTCTGTCGAATGCAATTCCGGGGACAATTGCAACGTTAATTTCATAAGGCTTGATATATTTCCCGCTTGTCGGCTGTGGTATGCCGGCCGGCCCTTCTTCTAGATTATCCCACCTCCTAAATTCACAAAATACATACCCAACCCGGGAATCAAATTTCGGCAAGAAAACTCGTTTACCCAAAGATATTAATAAATCTATGATTTTGCCGGTTTCAACCTCATTTTTTATTGCAACATAGGCGCAAACGATACCTACATTCTTGATTGCTTCCAATTCAAGAACTTTTTCCAAAATCGACAAACTTTTTTGTCTAACTTCCGTCCTTGACAATTCTAATCTTTTGTCAAGCAGTTGCTCTCGGATCTCCCGTTTTTTAGTAGTTTGTGTTCCCTGCATGTGATAATCTTATCATTAATGTTTTTGAAAAACTTAGAGCTCTCCAGTCCGTTTTTTGGTCATCTTTTTTATTTCACCCGCGATTTCTCAATGTATTTAATTCTGGTTGTGGTTTCTTTTGTATTTTTGATTTATTCAGCATTCAAAATACAAAAGCAAAAAATTTCTGAAAAAAGAAAAAAAATTCTAACGGCCTTTGCGTTTACAATTTTCGCAATTATTTTTACATTCACCGCCTTTGAATCTTACTTTCGATATAGATATGACGTTTCCGACGGTCTCGGATTTTTAAAAGTTAGCAAAAAATGGGATGCAAGACATGTTGTTTTAAACAATGAATTTTCAAGAGATAGAAATTTTGAACAGGAAAAACAAGAAGGAGTAACAAGAATCGGTGTTCTGGGTGATTCAATTGCCGCGGGCGGCGGAATCGAAAACATCACAAATCGATTTTCAAATATTCTGGAGGCGAAATTAAGAGAAACCGGCAAAAAAGTCGAAGTTTACAACTTAGGCAGACCCGGTTATGACACAAGTTCGGAAATTTTAGTCTACGACGAAATGAAACAATACAACTTCGATATTATAGTTTGGGAATATTTTGTAAATGATGTACAACCGGGTTTTAAAAGTTCAGGCACGCCAATTATAGAAAATAGTAGCAAAAAAAGTAAGCTTGTCGCCTTTATTTCCGATCGCTCATACTTTTTTGATTTCATGTACTGGCGGCTTTCATCAAAATATCAAAAAACATTCCAGGCGCTTAGAATTGCAGACATTGCTCAATATAAGAATGAACCGGTATTGAATCAACATTATCAGGATATAAAAACACTTTTGGAAAAAATGAAGGAGCAAAACTCGAAAGTTGTAGTTATTATGTTCCCCTCCAATATATTGCTAGGGCCCGACTACCCAACATATATTCATGAGATGATGGGTAAATACTTCAGAGATAATGGTGCCCAGTTTTATGATTTATTACAGGATCTGAAAGACAAAGACGGAAAAACACTAATAGCCAGCAAATTTGATCCTCATCCTAATGAAATCGTTCACGAAATTGCAGGCGAAAAACTCTACGAGTTGCTACTGCCCACGATTAAGTAATTACTTGCGGGGAACTGTTTTGTAAACAGCCCACTGGCCTAAAGTTAAAAGCCCTCCCACTAAAACGGCATAAAGGACACTGGAAATACCCATGCCCAGAACTGAAGCGAATAATTTAAGAACCCAAACGATAACTACATTCACAACAAAATATATAAGGCCGTTCAGGTTTTCCTCTTTTAGCTTCAGTGACTTTAAACTTCTCTTAATGTTGCTTTTGGCGATAATTGGCTCAACAATATATGTTAAGAGGACAACGATAAGCCCCACCACAACAGCAGCAAACGGTCCACTTATATCTTTATTGCCTAAAACTACGTTTCCTTTGAAAATAGCAGCTGCAACAACAAGAACAAATGCATTTGCTACCCAGTACCCCAAGAAGCCTACTAACTTTCTCTGTTCCACAAAATCACCCCCTCTAAGGCTAGAATAGACCCAGAAACATACTTAGTCAATGGGATCATAGCTTGTTTGACTTTAACAATAGATTCAGATAAGCTAGTGCTAGATGGTCTCCCAAGATCAAGTTTTAGATAAACTTCGAGAATGCATTGATCCCGAGCTTGGAATAAATATCATAGATTTAGGCTTGGTTTACAGCATAGACATCGAAAGTGCCAGAATCAATGTTTTAATGACCTTGACTACTCCGGGTTGCCCCCTGGATTCCTACTTTGTTCAGGACATTACTTCAAAGCTCAAAAAACTTAAAGGTATATCTGATGTTTCAATAGAACTCACATTCGAACCGCCCTGGACTCCCATTAAAATGTCTCAGGAGTCAAAAGACCTCCTCGGTTTCGTCAATTAACTTCACCCTCGTAGGGGTTGAATTCGGGTTTTCTTCGGAGTAGAATATAAAAAGGCTCATATAATTTTTGGGTATTGACAAGGTCTATATCTAGTGTCTAATCTGGAATTAGACCACAATATATTGTGCTTTTGACAAGTTTGTGAAACACAAGTCTGCAGTCAAAAGCGAATTTCAAATAAGGGCAGTATAAGTAAAAAAAGACTGATATTGAACAAGTGATTTGTCCGTTTTGTTCTAATGATTTTTCGCGGGTTATAGATAAACGTGAAGGTGACGGTGGCAAGACTACCAGACGTAGACGAGAGTGCCAAAAATGTAGTCGCCGATTCACAACTTTTGAAAGAGTCGAAACGCTTGATCTTCTAATAATCAAAAAAGAAGGGAAAAGAGAACCTTTCGACCGAATAAAGCTAAGAAGCGGTATAATCAAAGCTTGCGAAAAAAGGCCTGTTTCAGCAGGAGAAATTGAAAGAATTCTGGATGAGATTGAAGCTGAGCTTAGGAAAAACGCAACAAAAGAAATTTCGAGCAAGAAAATAGGCGATTTAGTTATTAAAAAACTTAAAAAATTAGACGAGGTTGCCTATATTCGTTTTGCTTCCGTATATAGACAATTTACCGATTTGGCAGATTTTGAAAAAGAACTGTCAAAACTATCAAAAGAACTAAAAACAAAAAATGAAAATCAACGGCCGCGAAATTAAAGTAAACACAAGAGATAAAGTTCGCCAAAAGGCGAGAGAACTTGGCAGGAAAATTCCGGCTCCACCCCCGGATCTTATAGAACCCACCCTAAGCGAGAACGCAGCCTACATTGCCAAAACCCGCTATGCATTCCGTAACGAAAAGGGTGAACCCACGGAAAGCCCGAAAGACATGTTCTGGAGAATTGCTTATTACATTTCGGCAGCAGACACGATCTACCAAAAAACCAAAAAATCTCATATGGCATCTGCCCGCGAGTTTTACAAACTTATGGCAGCCCAGAAATTTATCCCAAACACACCGACAATGGTTAACTCTGCAAAAGTCGGCCAATCTCTTTCCGCATGTTTCGTGCTGCCGGTAGAAGATGATATGCAGTCAATTCTAAAAACAATGTCCAATATGGCAATGATTCACAAGATGGCAGGCGGTACAGGATTTTCATTCTCCAGGCTTAGACCAAAAGACGACATCATTGGAACCAGCAAAGGTAAGTCGACAGGACCGGTTGCCTTCATGCAGGCATACAACGATGTCTGCAGCCAGATCAGGCAAGGCGGAGTAAGAAGGGGAGCCAATATGGGAATTCTTCACTACACACACCCGGACGTTTTGCGTTTTGCAGTCCACAAGATAGATGAATTTTCACTAACCAATTTCAACATCTCCGTAACAGTTACGGAAGACTTTATGGAAAAAGTAAAAGACGATGCCCAGTTCGTAGAGGGAGAAATGAATGTAGATCAAATCATCGAAGAAATCAAAGAAGCATATGCAATCCGCGACCTGGATCTCAAAAGTGTCAGAGTAGAAGAAGGAGTTCAGAAGCTATATGAACTTTGCCGCGCAACCCACCAAGGCGAAGGTTACGATCTTGTTAATCCTCATACACAAAAAGCCACAGACAAACTTAACGCCAAAAAAGTTTTCGATCTGATTACAAAACTTGCATGGCAATATGGTGATCCCGGGATGATTTTGATAGACAGAGTTAACAACTCCCGCGCAAATCCGACACCAAAAGTTGGTTTAATCGAAGCAACAAATCCTTGTGCCGAACAACCCCTTCTTCCTTACGATGCTTGTACTCTGGGTTCAATAAATCTCTCAAAGTTTGTTTACCCTGAGCAAAGTCGAAGGGTCGAAGAAAACATAGAAAAAAGCTTGGAGGCAGTCAATTGGACAGAATTAAAAGAGGCAGTTCACACGGCTATTCACTTTTTAGACAACGTTCTGGATATGAACGAATATCCGGTCAAAGAAATCGACGAAATGACTTCCATGATCAGAAGAGTTGGTCTTGGAGTCATGGGGTGGGCAGACATGCTAATGAAGTTGGAAATAGGCTACAACACGCAAGCAGGTTTTGAACTTGCAGAAAAAGTCATGCAGTTTGTGCAAAAAGAATCGGATAACGCAAGCTGTGATCTTGCAAAAACAAGAGGTGTCTTCCCTGCCTTTAAGGGTTCAATTTACGATAAGCCAAATAGCATCAAACCCAGAAATGGTGCCAGAACAACGATTGCGCCAACAGGAACAATATCACTGCTTGCTGATTGTTCCAGCGGCATCGAACCACACTTTGCGCTAACTTATGCCAAAAACACCATCGAGGGCAAAAGACTTTTTACCACAAACTCCTACTTACTGGAGGCTTTGGAAAAAAGAGATTTGGAAAATGATGACTTACTGGCAAAAGTAGAGGAAAACAAAGGTTCTGTGCAGGAACTTTCCGAAATTCCCCAAGACATGCAAAAAACCTTTGTTGTTGCCGGCGATATTGCTCCAAAAGACCATGTTCGAATGGCTGCTGCTTTCCAGAAATACACCGATAACGGGATTTCAAAAACCATCAACTTCCCCAATAAAGCCACTGTCAACGATGTTCGTGAAGCATATTGGTTAAGTTATGAACTTGGCTGCAATATGATAACCATTTACAGAGATGGTTCCCGTGTCAAACAAGTTCTCGAAGTTGAGAAAGGAAAATCTTACTACGATCAACTGGCGGGTAAACGCATTGATGTTCCCCACAAACGACCGACCCCGACAGAGGCATGGGGAATGCGCGTTCGTAAAAAAGCGGATGTTGGCCACGTTTACACCTCCGTATTCCGGGATGCAGACGGCTCCCCTGTAGAAGTTTTTGTAACAATTGGTAAAACCGGCGGCTATGTCGCAGGCGCTGCAGAAGTCACCGGAAGACTGGCATCGCGCGCTTTGAAATATGGCGCAAGTCTTGATGAAGTAGCATCGGATCTCATAGGAATCTCATGTGGTACGCCTTACGGTCTTGGTCCCGAAAGCGTTCTCTCGGCATTCGATGCAGTCGGCAAGTCGCTGATAGAAATTGCCAATGCAAAACAACTCCAACTGCCAATTGGAGTGGAAGCTAACCAAACAGTGGAAGAGATGATCCCACAACAACAAAACTTAATTCCCACCAGTCCACCGGCTCCGGCCAATGGACACACAAACGGCAACGGTCACACCAACGGCAATGGTGCCGGCCATAAACTTGCTTCTTCAAATGGCAACGGTGTAAATTTCCAAATGTCTATTCCCAAAACAGGGGTTATGTCCATAGACCCGCTCTTGCTGGCTAGAGCTCAAGAAGAAAAAATAATCGAGAATAAATTTACTGCATGCCCTGATTGTTCCAGTCCGGTTGTTTATAAAGAAGGCTGCCGTTCCTGCGTTAACCCAACCTGCGGTTGGAGTAAATGCAGCTAGATCTTATATAATTTCCCTCAATGAGAATAAATAAGTTTTTGGCACATGCCGGTGTGGCTTCGCGTCGCAAAGTTGACGAGTTGATTGAAGCAGGCAAAGTCACGGTTAACGCTAAAAGGGCAACACTCGGCCAACAAATAGATCCCCAAAAAGATGAAATAAAAGTAAATGGCAAACAAATCAAATCTGAAGAAGAATTTGAATACATTATTTTAAATAAACTCAAAAAAGAAACAGTTTTGGAGCAAGTCAAAACCAAATCGCGCATATACCCGGTAGGAAGACTTGACAAAGAATCGACAGGTCTTATTTTGTTAACTAACGACGGTGAGCTTACAAATCGCCTAACTCATCCCAGATACCACGTCGAAAAAGTTTACGAAGTTGTCTACCTGGGAAAAGTTGCCGATACGACCATAGGGAGAATAGAAAAGGGGATAGAGCTGGAAGAAGGCAGAAAAAAAGAAGCGAGAGTAAAAACGTTATCGTCAAATGATCACAAAACAGTTTTAGAAATAACACTTTACGAAGGAAGAAAAAGACAAATCAGGAGATTGGCCGAAAAACTTCATCTGCATATTATCGCGCTAAAACGTATTACCATCGGCCCCATAAATTTAGAAGGTCTCGAGTCAGGAAAATTCAGAAAACTTTCACCTGAGGAAATTTCTGCGTTAAAAAAATCAGCAGGTATTTAACCTCGCCCCTTCCAAATAACTTCTTTATCACCATCTATCATGTTTGCATACCTTGCCAGCATAAAAAACCAATCGGACAAACGATTTATATAGATAATGTCGTTTTTGCTGATTTTCTCCATTCCCGCCAAAGCAACAACAGCCCGTTCTGCACGACGTGCAACTGTTCTTGCCAAATGCAAATGAGAACCAATTACATTTCCTCCTGGCAAAATAAAATTCCTAAGCTGTGGAAGTTTAGAACTCCAAAAATCAATCTCTTTCTCCAATCTTTTAATATTTTTGGAATCGACTCGTGGAATTATTACCTTCATACTGTTCGGAGTAGCAAGTCCCGCTCCAAGCGCAAAAAGTTCTACCTGAACCCTCAAAAGTTTTTCTGCGATTTCATCATAATCACTTGTCATTCTGGGGAGCGGAGCGACTCCAGAATCGATTCTGGACAAGCCAGAATGACGGTTTATGTCTGCTAAAACAACACCAATTAGCGAATTTAACTCATCAATGGTTCCATAAGCATTAATCCTCGCCGAATTTTTATCGACCCTTTCGCCTCCAAAAAGAGAAGTAGTGCCACTGTCACCGGTTTTGGTATATATCTTAATCCTCTTTGCCACGGCCGAATTGTACAATAAATTATTGACGATTTCCTAAAAACTTTTCTCGAGGCGTTGTGTATCACCTAGCGTTTCGTATGAAGAAACTGTTATCTGGTGATTCCACACAGGCGGGTCTCCAAACTCACCCGCGCGCTTAGATTCAAAAAAACCGCAAATAACGGTGCGTACATACCTGTTATCCGAACCGGGATACTGGTTGATGATTTCACCCTCTGTCCTAATCCATGCCGAACGTGTGAACTGATCGTCTGAAAGACTCACTTTAAGTATCGAAAGTTTATCTGTCTTAACAAAATATCCTTCAGTACATACGTTCTTTTCGTTGCGGACATTTCCGTATGACAAAAGTTCAATAAGATCTATCTTTTTATATTCCGCTTTTCCGAAAAACTGTCCGTACCTGGATAAATTTATGAGGGAGTACAAAGAAACCCCCACAAGAGCTATCACAAGCAGCAATTCTACGGCGAGTTTACCGTGATAGAATGACAAAGCACGTCTCATACCATAATGTTACCTGAATCTATATCCATAGGTCCATTAACCCTCCACTTTTACGGTTTGATAATCGCAATATCAATATATTTAGGCTGGCTTCTTGCAAAAAGGAGAGCTCCTTTCTATAAAATTCCCCCGTCACTTCTCGATGAGCCGATTCTTCTTATTCCTCTGCTGTTCTCGATTATTGGCGCAAGACTCTATCACGTTATGGATTATTGGGACGTTTACATCCAAGATCTAAAATCTATTATCTATATCTCAAGTGGTGGATTAGGTATCTGGGGTGCTCTTGCCGGCGCTTTTATTGGATTTTGGATAGTTGCAAAAGTAAAAAAAATTAACCTTTTAGCACTTTTGGATTTATCGGCCCCATCGCTTCTTCTTGGTCAAGCTATAGGTAGAATAGGGAACTATATTAATCAGGAAGGTTTCGGTCCACCAACAAATTTGTCATGGGGAGTTTACATAAATCCCGAAAATCGCCCGGCCCAGTTTTTGACATCAACACACTTCCACCCGACATTTTTCTATGAAGCAATCCTCAATCTTCTTTTCTTCTTTTTGATCTTAAAACTGTCAAAAAGAAAAAGACCCGGTCAAGTTTTCGCACTTTACTTAATTTTATACTCCACAGGACGCTTCCTCGTTGAATTCTTCCGAATAGATACTGCAACAATAGATAGCTTCAAAATTGCGCAACTACTTTCAGTCATAACAATTCTTGTTGGAATGAGACTGCTCGTAAAATTTAAATGATATAATTTCATCAGAAATGGATAGCCCTGATATTTCTCCAAGTAAAGAAGCAAATCCTAATTCCTTTTCAGGTAAAGTCAGATTACCAACAAGATACGGAGTTATTGAAATCGATATTAAAGATGCAGAAGTGCTTAGAGGTCGAGATATACTTGAAGATTGCTTAGTTCCCCCTGTCTTACCAAAAGATGAAACTCCTCGTAGGCCAATTGATTACAATCAGGCCCTTTTCAATCTGGGCAGAACGTTTGATGACATGCACGAATTCGACCGACAACTTCCATATAGGCCAGGTTTGAGCTGGCAAGATTTAAGAGAGGGACAAATTAGCCAATACGGAGAAGAATCAATATTTACGCTATTACCAGACCAACACAGAAAACCCGGAATTATAAGAATTTCAAATATATTATTAAGAAATGGAATATATACAAAAGGTGATCTCATGAACAGAAAACAGAAATTAAAAAACGCCGGACCCAGCGCAATGAAGGTACTCAATGCCATAAAAGATGTCATATCTGCGCAAAGTAGAATGTCAGCGGATGCAATTCCTTCAGAACAAAAACCTACAATTTAAAGGATTGACACTCATTAGCACTCATGGTATTCTGATTGCTAATCTCAGTAAGCCAAAAGGCTTCCTGTTGATGGTAGAATATAACCTATGGCAATCTTTCTGGATCCTCAAAAACCAAGACTTAAAAGCGAACTACCTATTGTTCCGCTTCGTGATACGGTAGTTTTCCCGTCATCCATGGTCCCGATCACAGTCGGGCGTCCCAAGGTCAAACTTGGTCTTGACGGCGCATGGGCAGGAGACAGGCTTGCAGTTTTTGTAGCCCAGAAAAATCCCCGTATAGAAAACCCGGCTCCAAACGATATCTATTCCGTAGGAACAGTTGGTCTAATCAGAAGACTTTGGAAAGTAGATAAC
>JAUYIQ010000064.1 GCA_030688205.1 Candidatus Curtissbacteria bacterium
ATATATTCAACCAGCTTTAACTGGCGTTCCGAGAGTGCAATTTGGCCAGTTCTTCCCTTCAATTTAGAATCCAACGACAATTTTCTAACTCTTTCCTTTACCCTGTCCAGCTCCTCTGCAAGCCCTTCACAAAAGTATTCCAGCCACACTGTCAGGTCTTTGTCGGTAAGCTCCTCTTTTTGATCGGAAACAGCCTGGAGAGTCTCATAATACCTTTTTGCATTACGGTCAAAATATTCCTCAAGCGAGAAAAACTTTTTAATATCATATCCCCTCGTAAACAAAACCATTGTCGCAAGAGCCCTCGATGCTCTTCCGTTGCCGTCAACAAAAGGGTGGATATACGCCAAAACATAGTGAGCTACACCTGCTGCCAAAACCGGATGTACATCTATAGATTTTTCAGAAGAAAGCCATTCAAAAAAAGCCCTGCTCAAGTTCCGGACTTGATCTGGGCTCGGTGGTTTAAAACTCACTTCCCCTGTCTTGGAATTTTTGACTAGAACCTGCGTCGTGCGGTATTTACCGGACTGCTCCGGTCTCAAAACCTTATCTACCGTAAGTTTATGTATAGCAAGAAGATCTCTCTCGCCTATTTGTTTCGATTTTCTATCGATATAGGCCAAAACTCTACGGTAATTCAATACTTCCTGAATGTCCCTATCCCTAGCACTTACCTCTTCACCCTCTAAGACAGCTTTAACTTCTCCCGTATCGAGCTGATTGCCCTCGATGTGAGTTCCATGATGAACCGTTCGAATTACAGCTTCTTGTCTGAATTTTGCCTCATAAGCCGGCACAAGTGGAGCATTTTCAATAATTTCCCGGGAAGCCTCAATCCTCCCGATATTTTTAAGGATAGAGTTCGAAATGGTAAATTTCGGAGAATACATTTCCACTTAATTATCGCATATTAACCGCAGATTGTGAAGTCTTTTAGACAATACACTCTTTAAAGAGATTTCTAAAGATCTCAAAAATCTACCATAATAAGCCAATCGATTCCAGTAAAATTACTGGAAAATAAATAATCCAAATAACCGGCTTTATGAATATTGGGCTTTGAGGACAACTTGATCCTCCTTCAAAACAAATAGCAAAAAAGGCAATAGAAAAAATCGTCCAAACAACAAGAATACTGATGAGAAATAACAATAATTTAATCATCTACATAATATTACCGCAACTCCACAACCTTTGCCTTTTTGAAAATCTCTTTAGGAAGCGATTCAGGCTCTGCCGCCGTAATTATCGTCTGCTGTTTCCCGATTACAGACAAAACCGCCTCCCTATGCTCCCAGTCAAGCTCAGAAAAAATATCGTCAAGCGCCAAAACCGGCCTAACACCCTTCTTAAATGCAAAATATTCAAGTTCCGCAAGCTTCAGAGCCAAAACTGCCATTCTCTGCTCTCCTCTGGACCCAAAATATTCCAAATTTCTCTCACGAAACAAAAACTGAAAATCGTCTCTATGTGGGCCGGACAACGTCACCCCCGCAGAAATGTCCCTCTCCCGATTTTTAGCAAGTTTCTCTGCAGTCACTAAACTTTGTTTCAGTTCCCAAGAATAATCTTTTTTTTCTACAAAATTTAGGTATTCAAAAAAGTCCTGCCTCACCCTAGATACAATGACCCCATGTTCAATCAGCCGTTCGTCCCAAAAATCAAGCTCGCTTGGCTTAGCTTGATGCTCTAAAATCCGCAAAAGTACCTTGTTTCTTCTGACAACCACTTTGTTGTAACTGCTAATTGCCCTCCAATAATCCCTATCCAATCCGGAAAGCAGAATATCTAAATGATGCCGCCTCAAAGAAGGAGAGCCGACAACCAAATCTAAATCAAAGGGACTAAATTCAATGATGGAAAAATGGTCGACAAAATCCAAAAGTCGCTTCTTAATAGAATCGACAAAATATGCCTTTCTAACAAAGGCTTGCCCTGCTTGCCCCGAATCTTGAGGGGAACCTCGAAGGGTTTCATCAACCACCTGAAAGTTAATAGTAAGCTTGCTAACATCTAGTGTGCCCTCTATTTTCGCCTCTGTCTTCCCGAACTTGATCAAATCCAAATCCGTTTCTACCCGGCTAGACTTAATTCCTGAAAGCAAACTTACTGCTTCCAAAATGTTGCTTTTACCAGAACCGTTTGCCCCAATAATTACTGTCAGATTCTTGGAAAAAGCAATTTTTTGGGCGGAAAAATTACGAAAGTTTGTAAGGTCTAAACTTAAAATTTCCACCGCTCACCTACTTTAACCAAAACGAGTGAAGAAAGCATAAAAATAATCCCTCCGAAAAGTAAGAAATTCACATAACCGAATAAAGCTTCCAATGCTGCGGAAAAAGGAGACATAAAACCTGCAAAAAATGAGGACAAAATAATTGCGGCCCCGAACAAAGTCCCTTGAGAATAATGAGGGATTGTCTGCTGCAAAACAGTTCTTGAAGAAATCATTATTACCATTACTCCAAATCCAAGTAAGGTAATAAAAATAGAAACAGGAAGCAGAAGAACTTTGCTTGCGAGCAGATCATATTTAATAAATGAAGCTACCAAAAAACTGGCAACACCAATGACACCCAAACCCAGTGCTACAAACCGGCTCTCGTGCACCCTCGGAAAATGCATATAAATTGTCCCAAGAATCACGCCTAAAGAAATCGCGGGGAAAATAATAAGCGGACTTTTTTTAACCCCTACACCTAATATTTCATTAAAAAAACCCGGTCCTAACGTGACGCCTACTGCAATTAAACCCTGCATAAATGCAAAAATTGTAAAGAAAAACCAAACACCACTCTTACCAAAAACATAAATAAAAGCATTGAAAAGCTGTTTTGTTACTTCCAAAGGTGATCTTTCTCTTCCTTTTGGTACTAAAGAAGGCAAAAATGTAGAAAGATAAAGAGCGAATAAAGTTAAAATTTCACAAATAACAAGAGCCCATATATGGCCAAAAAAGAACTGTACTACAGATGCTGCGAAAAATCCGGCCATTTGTCCACCTGCCATGGTAAAAACAAAAATTGAATTGGCCGGTTGGAGCTTGTTGCGCTTTACCACCTGTGCAACGGAAGCAGAAGCAGCAGGCAGATAAAGGGCATTGACAGCAAAATAAAAGAAAGAAAATACTATTGAAGCAAAAACTTTTTCAATTGCCAAAAGAATAGCCAGAATTATAAAGAATTCAACGAAATTGGCAAGAACAATAATCTTTTTTCTATCAACTAAATCCGCAAGGACTCCCGCAAAAGCCATCAAAAACAAACCTGAAAGAGAAAAAGAAACTATTACACCTGAAACCCCAAAATTACTTCCTGTTTTGGAAAAGACAGTTACAACCAAAGCAAGAAGAATAAATGAAGTCGTGGCCTGAAAAAGAAAATTAACTAGCGACAATACAAGAAAATCTCTTTTCCCCAAAATTTGTAAGTATGCTTTTGGAATCAATTTCATTTAAGCTTTTGGCAACTGGGACAAAAATGGGCTGAGCGGCCATCCATCTTTTTTCTTGCAATTGGAGTTCCGCACCTTGAGCAGGGTTTCCCGATCATATAGTAAGCCTTAGCAAACGTCAAAAACAATCCTTTTTCTCCCCCGCTGTCCACAAAAGAATTGGCGCTTGATCCGCCTTTATCAATTGCCAGCTTCAAACTTTCCTGAATTCCGTCATATAAAGCCTTAACCTCTGCATCTGACAAACTCGCAACTGATCTTGCAGGGTGAATCTTAGCTCGCCATAATCCCTCATCAGAATATATATTTCCGACTCCGGAAACAAAACTCTGATCCATCAAAAGCTTTTTAATTCTTGCATTCGGCTTTTTCTCCAACCTTTCACTAAACTCCCTGAAGCTTATTTCCAAAGCATCCGGTCCTAACTCTCCTATTGCACTTGATACTTGATACTTGTTACTTGATACAATTTTTACCCATCCAAATTTCCTAAGATCGTTAAAATAAAGATGACCGCCATTCGTAAATGCAAAAATAACACGAGTTGTCTTGTTTGGAGAAGGTAAATTTAAAGGCGGAATCGGATGCCCGCCGGCAACCCTTGTCTTTGCATCCTGATAGATAAGCTGGCCAGTTAGTTTTAGATGTATTAATATTGTTATGTCCTTTGCCCCCTTTGTCCCTTTTGCCCCCTTTGTCCCTTTTGAAACTTCTATTAAAACTACCTTCCCCTTCCTATCCACACTCGTCACTTTCACTCCTTTTAAATCTTTTATGGAGTAATTTCCCCAGAAAAACTTCCTCGGCCAGTCGTACTCCACTGACTCCAAAATAAGTCCTTTTATCTTCTTATTTAATGAATTTACTATTACTGTAACTTCAGGAAGTTCAGGCATTTAAAGTTTAACCAAAGTTCCCTTCTTCTTAACCAAATCAAACATGTATGCAAAAAACAAAACGACCAAAACAAAATATACTAAATTCAAACCAAAACCTACTAAAAATTCGCCAAAATCAAATTTACCCGTCGACATTGTATGCCTCATACCCTCAAAAACATGTGGTAGTGGCAAAAACCACACAATTCTTTGCGCAAGCTCTGGCAAAACAGAAACCGGGTAAAACACCCCGGAAAAAGGTTGAATTGCAAAAGGTAAAATCCAGGTTAGAGGCCCAATTGTGTGCCCCCATCGAAGAACTAAAGCTATACTAAAAATTCCTAAACTTACCGCAAATAAAACTAAGTTGAACCAAAAGAGGACTAACCAAATACCCAGTGCTCCGATACTAAAGTTGTAGAAAATAGCTGCAATTATAAGCATAGCCGAAAGAGAAACCAATACTTTGACGATAGAAACAACCACCAATCCACTTATATATTCCAAAAGAGTAATTGGTGAGGCCAAAATGTTCATAATATTTCTTTCCCAAACGTCAAACATAAAATCAACACCAACTGCTGTACTCACTCTTTCAAAAATAACCCAAAGAATTAAACCTCCCATAAAAAATGCTGCAAGTTGAGATGATTGAATCTGAACATAGTTAGCCAAAAAACCCCACAAAACCAGCCCAAAAACCGGAAATAAAAACATATCTGCAAAGCGTTCAAGCTGGTGTATCGTCAGAAAAATATGTCTAAGCATAATCCCATAAACTCTAGTTAAGTTCATTTTCTTCCTCCTTTTCTCTTTTTTGTCTGGAAAGACGTATAAACACATCTCGCAAATTCGGTTCCTTTGACTCAAGTTCCAATTCCTGCCGTGTCAACTCCAAAGGTGATCCTTGTGCCATAATCTTGCCATGATTTACGAAAATCACATGATTTGCAACCTGCTCTATCTCCCACATATTGTGCGTTGTGTACAAAATACTCATCTTGTTCTCTTTTTGAATTTTCAAAAGCAAATTAATTCCACGATCAACTACATCCGGGTCCATCGAAGCCATCGG
>JAUYIQ010000065.1 GCA_030688205.1 Candidatus Curtissbacteria bacterium
CCCGAAAATCCCATTCCGCGCATGCGGCCAATTGATTCAATCTCGTCTATAAAAATAATCGCAGGGGCGGTTTTTTTTGCCTGGGCAAATAAATCGCGAACTCTCGCAGCTCCTACCCCAACTAGCATTTCCATAAATTCCGAACCTGCAACAGAAAAAAATGGCACACCCGCTTCACCTGCAACTGCCTTTGCTAAAAGCGTTTTGCCCGTCCCAGCAGGCCCAACTAGCAAAACACCTTTTGGAGTTCTTGCACCAACCGCACGATATTTCTCCGGATGTTTCAAAAAATCCACAACTTCCTGAAGTTCTTGCTTTGCCTCATCTACACCTGCAACATCTCCAAATGTAATCTTGGGCATGTCCTTCGAAAATTGCTTTGCTCTGGATTGCCCAAACGAAAACACGGAAGACGCTCCTTCTTTCGCCTGCCTGAATATAAAAAAGAAGAAGAAAACCATTAGTAGTAAAGGAAGAAATGTGGTTAGAATTGTTCCCCAAGCTTGCGAAAATGTCCTGTCACGAACCGTAATTTCCGCCGACGTCGGATCT
This sequence comes from Candidatus Curtissbacteria bacterium, assembly GCA_030688205.1. Taxonomy (GTDB): domain Bacteria; phylum Patescibacteriota; class Microgenomatia; order Curtissbacterales; family GWA2-41-24; genus 2-01-FULL-41-11. The sequence continues at coordinate 553 of JAUYIQ010000065.1, forward strand.
ACCTTTGCTGCTTCAAAAGCTGCAAATAGCGATTGATTTTCCTCTTTTCTGGAATTGTACTCACGGCCGTCTTTCAAAGTAACAGCTATCCTGTCTCCATCTACCTCAATCTTGTTAGCTTTATTTTCTCTCACGTCATTTATCACAGTCGAAAGAGGCTCGGTAGGCAATAATCGCTGTGACGGACTGGAAGTCATAATAAAAAAGAGGAAGAGAAAAATTCCCAGAAGACCGTAGATCAGAAATCCACGCCACGAAGACTTGCTCCCCATTTTACCAATAGGAGATTTGATTCGCTTACCCTTAGAATCTGGCTTCACTGAATTGGAAGTGTTACTTTCGTTAGAATTGGGCATGATCAGACGATCATTCTAACACCTGATGAGACAAATTTCCACAAGATTAAAAGTAGTCAATCTTCATTGCGTGCTTGACTAAATTCAAAGTTTCCTGAGCTTCTTTTCTGGCTTTTTCTGTCCCCTCCTTGAGGATCTTATCAATCAGATCTGGCTGAGCTTCAAATTCGGCACGTCTCTTTCTTATCGGCTCCAAAAACTCCTCCAAAACTTGCACCAAAAACTCTTTGACTTCAACATCCTTTATGGTTCCTTTCTCGTATTTTTCTTTATAACTTATAACTTGTGACTTATAACTTTCCCCGGCAAACGCATCCAGATAGGTAAACACAGGGTTTCCATCTACTTTCCCCGGTTCATCCCCATGAATCCTGTTAGGATCCGTATACATACTCATTACCTTCTTTTTTACAGTCGCAGAATCATCCGAAAGATTAATAACATTTCCCAAGCTTTTACTCATCTTAGATTTACCGTCAGTCCCCGGCAGTCTTTCAACCTCACCCACTAAAGCTTCCGGCTCAATAAGAACATGCCCGTAAAGTTCATTGAATTTACGCACAATCTCTCGGGTTTGCTCGATCATCGGTATCTGATCAACACCAACCGGCACCAAATCTGCCTTCAAAAATGTAATGTCTGCTGCCTGTGATACCGGATATGCCAAAAATCCAAGCGGCACATTCGCTCCGAATCCTTTTTGCTTCATTTCGTCCTTAACCGTTGGATTTCTCTGCAGTCGAGCCAGAGTAACAAGATTCATATAAAAAACCGTCAGCTCCGCAATCTCGGGAATCTTTGACTGGATAAATATTGTTGAAACTTTTGGGTCTATTCCAACCGAAAGATAATCCAAAACAACCTGTCGAATATTTTCCTCAAGCTTTTCCGGATGTTCAAAATTGTCAGTCATTGCCTGCACATCTGCAAGCATAATAAATGTCTCGTAGTCGTGCTGAAGCTTCACCCTATTTTTCAGGCTTCCAACATAATGCCCCAAATGTAGTCTCCCTGTCGGTCTATCCCCCGTTAGTATTCGCTTCATGTTATTTATTATATCCTAAAGTTTTTCTTTAAATGATTTTTTGAGTAACGCTCTTGCCAAAACCTCTAGAGAATCAAAAACCGGAACGGAAAAATCTTTCTTTGGGAAAACCAAAGGCAACTCGGTACAACCAAGAATAATTCCTTTTGCACCTCTTAACTTTAAAGAGTCGGCCATCGCCAATAAATTAAGCTTGTCTTGCTGGCCAACCTTTTGTGCTATCACACCTCTGATAATCCCCTCAAGCATTTTTTGCTGTTCAACGGTAGGAACGATTAATCTAATTTTCCTTTTGTTTAAAGCCTCCTCAAATAACCTGCTTTTGATCGTAACCGGTGTTCCCAATAATCCAACAGTTTTTAACCCTTCGCGGTTAATCTCACTGGCAACTTCTTCAATAATTGATATAAATGGAACCGAGGTTACCATTTGTAAATCACCAAACAGTAGGTGAGCAGTATTGCAGGCCAGTGAAAAACAGGAAGGATTAAGATTTTCTAATTTTTCTACCCTTGTTTTCAATATTCTTAATGCCGAATCTAAATTTGTCTTATCGGAAATAAAATCTGCAATAGGTATCGAATCCACAATTATTTCCGGAAAATCG
>JAUYIQ010000068.1 GCA_030688205.1 Candidatus Curtissbacteria bacterium
GAAAACGACGGTAAGAAAATTATAGCTGTTATTTTGGGGAGTGATGACAGGAGAGGCGAAATGAAAGAATTGTTGGACTATAGCTTTGGAACTTATGGAATTCGCGTTTCACACCCAGGGTTGGATTTGTGATGTGTTTTCACTGAGTTCTGCATTGCAGAACGAAGTGGGGGCACTGGGAGTCGAACCCAGAACCGATCGCTTAAGAGGCGATTGCTCTGCCAGTTGAGCTATACCCCCGAGCAAGCCTTTAGCTTGCGAGGGGAGTAATTAACTCGCTAGAGTTAATATACCCCCATGCGCGTAAGCGCATTTGTAATTCATCGTTTTACTCCCCCACCCTGTACTTACTCAGCCTAACCCGCTTTTTCAATGAACACAACTTTCTTTTCGTGACTCCAACTTTGAATTTCATTTTCTCTTTTAGCTGCTTTTGTTTTGTCTATTTGCTCTTCAGTAAATACCAACCGAACCGGTAGTTTACCATAAAGCGCTTTTGCGCCCTTTTTATTATTGTGTTGGTTCATTCTTCGGCTGACATTTGTTGTGATTCCCGTATAAATAGAATTATCTGAACACGATACCATGTAAACAAACCATTTAGTCATTTGTTGGTGCACATAGAGTCCTAAAATGGAACACAACGAGCGACTACTTGAACAGGCTCTATTATACTTTCAAGGATTTTGGGATTCAATTGCAAGGCTAGCAATATCATTGATGGGAGTAGTTCAAGATTTCCGAACTACTGACTGTGCGGAAATTATTAAATATCCAGAATTTGTTTACTAGAAGTCTGTTCAGTTGCTAAACTACGCTTTTTGAGTAATTATGCAGCAAGTGCCCATTCACGAAGTACTTGCATCTTTTCCACAATTTGTCCGTGATTTAAACCCTTGATTGCGTCTGGCCCAAAATCAAAAGCAATTCTGACAGGACCTTTATCAAAGGCCGTTTCTTTTATCTGACGAAGCACCTGTTCAGCTTGTGCATCTTGGGGTGTAATTATGCCATGGTTGCTTTTTGCAAAATGTATGACTCTTGTGTTCTTTCGTACTTCCTCTGAATTGAGCAATTCAGCTATATCTTGTCCCTCATCAAACGCATGGTCAATTCCAAGTACCATTCCATCCAGATTAAGTTGTTCAACTAACTCCGCAACTCGTACTGGATTATATACATATTGTCTTTCAGGGAGAAGACGTTGCTCTATATCATAATCTCGCTCGTTTTCCCCTAAAGCAAATGCTACTTTTTGTTTTACTTCCTCTGTCCTTCCTATTTTTGCAAAACCTCCCCATACGTTCATATGAGCGTTGACTCCTACTCTTTGATCTTCAAGAGCATGGGCAAGCTCAACCCCACGCATAGAGATTGCTGGCCCAAAGTACACCTTCCAAATGACTTGATAAGCCTGATGCATTTTGCCATTTTCCCTTTCACCCACAAAAATGCGGTGATTTTCCTCTTGTTTATCAAAATTAAATTCTAAATGAATTCTTTCTACTTTTGTGAGTGGAAATTCTTTCTGCCAACTTCGTACTCGATCTTCTGTCACACCGATTGGAAATGGCGACTTACCAAAAGTAATTGTATGCAGCATGTCACCAAGAACCACTTTTCTTAAAAAAGGGTATAGTTCTACTCCCAAACGTTTTTCAGGATCTTTTATATTTGCGTTTACCTCGTGCGTTGCAGCAAATAACTCTCTTGGTCTACCAAGAAAAGCTGCCGAGGTGAAATCTACGCCTGCTATGTTTGGTGAATGTTGTTCTCTAGCCTCAATTAACATGGACGAAGTGTATCATATTATAGGATATGAAACAAATATTTGCAGGCTAAAGTCTTCAATTAATCTGTATTTGTGCGCCTGGCGGGAGTTGAACCCACAACCACTCGTTCCGAAGACGAGTGCTCTATCCATTGAGCTACAGGCGCGTCCAAATGGTATTTTAGCATAATATAAGAGCGTAATCTGAGGTTTTAGTCTTCGCCGAGGGGGGTTGGATGTTCGGGGTTTATACCTTGGCCGATTTTTCCCATTTCCTCGTCAATATCCGGAGACTCTACAGGAGTATCGCCGGAAAAGGCGTCTTCTTCACCTTTTACTGCAGGCGATTCTGCCTCTTCATGTTTAACATCATCCGGATCTCTTTCATTTATATCTTCGAGAGGTTGTACTTTTTCGTCTTGGTCTTGATTGTTGTTGGGAGTATCGTCGAACATAGTTAAATGATTTTACAGTAAGTGGGTATTTGGTATCAAGTATTATGTATTATGGAGAGAAGTTCTCAGACGCATGCCTTCATATAAATGGGTTTAGATGTTAAAATTAATTGCAATTTGGCTCGGTGGTGAAATTGGTATACACGTCAGACTTAAAATCTGATTGCTGAATAAGCAGTGTGGGTTCGAGTCCCACCCGAGCCACAGTGTACTGTCATAAAATCGTTTCCAGGAAAAAAAAGGCTAAAAGTGTAACGAAAGACAAATTGCTGACAATGATTAATATCCAGATTGCTTTTGTTGGTGATAAATTTTTTAACTTGAATATTTGGAATATGATAATAAAAACAGCGAAAATTAAGATTGATAAGACGGATTTACCTATCCAGTGATGGGAAAAGTTGGATGCCAGCCAGTTTTTTAGAGGCGGATATAGTTCCGAGAACAAAGTTAACAAAACTACTGAAATTACGGCTACAGTTGAAGATAAAGCAATATTTTTAACTAAATTTTCTTGACTGCTCATTTTTTTACTGCTCCCGATATAACTATTCCACCGATTAAAATAGCAAGAATTATGGAAACTGTTGTAAAACAAAGAACGGCGGTGGCAAATCGAAAATTTTTATCTTTTTCCAACTTATCTTTTAACAAATATGTTATTCCAAAAATAGTTAATGTTAAAAACGGCAGAAATAGAAATATATGCTCTTTGGTTTCCATGATGATTGAATGAATCCAAGATAGCTCACCTTTTAAAATTAAAGGTTTAACGGATTTACCGTAATAGGTTGTGTAGTAATATCCTCCGGAAATCCATGAGATTATAATTGATAAAAAGGAAACAAAAGAATTTAATTTTAAGGATTTTAGCGAGGGATCTTTTTTGGAAATTGATAATAAATATGCAGTTAATAAAATAATAGCAAGAGTTCCAAAAATAATGTGTAAGGCTAAAAAGATGATTAAATTGCTATTCATTTGATTTTTAAACTTTTATTGCGGAAATATTCCAGGATTAAATACGTCAAAACGATAAAAGCCACGTAGCCTGCCATAATTGTAAAAAATGATAATGGAACTCTACGCCACATTCCAAGGATCATTGCAGCATACCAAGAAGCAGTGGAAACAGCACTGGCGTATTTTAAATTTACAAACTTGAGGTTTGTAGCAAGAGCTGCCAGCAGTAGTATTAGAATGACAACCATTTTAGCCAAAAATCTTGCGCTGAAAAATACTTCAGGTCCTCTCATATTTAATCGCCACGAAATTAGAAGACCTAAACCGGAAAAAGCTAGAATTATTAGACCATAACGGATTAAACTAATGGAGATTTTAACAGCATCATTTTCAAACATATCAACATTCCTAGTGTTTATATGTTTTAGGACATAAATCTCTAGAAAGGTAGTTCCACCAACTCCTAATGCAGTTCCTAATATATGAGCAATTCTTAAAAATGTCGCCCAGTCCATCGGCTTTATCAAACTACGTATTGTTGAGTTTGTCAAACGAGATTTTACCTTTTAATTTGACAAAGATTAAATTCAGTCCTATATTACAACACGATCTGCCAGCAATTTTTTAAAATATGTCGGAACGCAATGGCCGCAGGCCAGATGTATTAACTGAAGACGGAAAGCCAATAGTTTATATAACGAATGATGATCCCGGAAGAAGAATGTTCTGTCCTTTTTTGGGGATAGGTATTGGACTTGAGGCTGGTACTCCGGACGAGGTTTTAAAAGGCCATTTACATTCACTCGCAATTTATGTGGTTGGGGAACATTTTCAAAGAAAAGAAAGACGGGTCTTAGCCGCAGAAGGAGATTGTATTCACCGAAAACTCGATGGTATTTCTCCTGAAGAGTTTGATAGCCAAGTTGAGTATATAAGCATTGCTCCTTAATCATCTTTCAAAATTCTGATAAAATAGCTTTGTCCGGGGAGTAGCTCAGTTGGCTAGAGCGCTGCTTTTGGGAAGCAGAGGCCGGAGGTTCGAGTCCTCTCTCCCCGACCATCACTAATGCTATGCTCGTTGTCGCCTGCGTCCTGCGAATTGGGGTCGACAGAAGACAACAAATCCGTCATTCGACCTACGGGTTCGTCGTCGTCCTCTCCTATATAAAAGATGTCAGAAGCTATTATTCTTCTTTTTCTGAATTTTTTGTGGATTTTGGACAGAGCATTAAGAACCGACTTCTTACTAACACTCATAAAAGTATTATACATGCTGTTTGGCTATCGGACGCGTAGATTTCGAATAATGAAAAATCAAGCAGATTGTTGCGACTAAATGTTTGAAAAATTAAGACAGAGGATTGTCTAGATCTAAATCGAGTGCTTTTTGATATACATCTGTAACTCGTATTTCGCTTTCATCAGTTATTCCTAACTCTTTAGCTAAAGCCTCCGATACTATAAGGTGATTCGGGGTTTTAGGTTTGACAGAGGGCAAGTATTTAAAACTTGCCTCTATTTTTCTCGGGTTTTCACCATCTGTTGTTTCTATTAGGGCATAATGTGGTCTCATTATGAAACCAGTCGTACTGCTGTCAAATAATGTTGCTAATGCTTCTGCCGCGTCCCGTCCTGCGGCTAAGACAACATTTTGACCTTTTGCTATCTCTACAGGAGCTCGCAATTTAAGTTCCTCGAAGTCTGCTTCTGCTTTAAGTTGATCTTTTACTTCACTAGAAGACCATGATTTATTAGTAGCTATTGCTTCCCGCATTCTAGCGTTACTTCTAGAAGTAATTTCACCAACACTTAACTCATTTTTTCTTGGCACATTTAGACTATCGTACGCGTTTTCTACCCCATTCGTTGGTTTTTCTGTATTGTCTCCGTCCATGATTAAATTATACATTATTGTGACTAAATGTAGTTCAAGAGTAATCGCCCTGTTAATAGTAATATCTAAACCCAGCCTCGCTGTAGCCTTGTAGATCGTTTTCTTTCGATAGCTTCACGTCTTTTAGGTCGACTTGAGGTTTTTTCCAGCTTCGGAGTATGTTTTCAACCAGCAGTTCAAGATACATCGCTTGCTCGCGACCAATCAAGACATAATTGATATTTTTCTCTTTTGGTGATTATAATTTGTTTATGGCATTAGAGAGACCGGAAAATTCTGGCAAAAATGCAAATAAATCCTTTGTAAATACACCTATTTTGCTAAGCGATTTGGCCTTATTTAAACAAGCAGCTGAGCAATCAGGTTATACAGTTAAATTAATTGCTCATGCGGGTGAACCTTATACTTTCGATGAACCTGTATATAATGGACATTTGAAAACAAATAAAACGGAACGAAAAACATTAATAGTTGTTCCAGGTTATATTGCAGTTTGTATAATAAAACCCCAAGTTGAACAAGACCACAGCCCTTTTTGGGGTAAGTTGACTGAATTAAGAGTTTCAGGAATCAAGTAGCAGGGCAGGTAATAGTTGCGGAGAAAGTGTTAATGTCTGTTTTCTTTTGGAAAGGAAAAAATGGTTGCTGTTGTTGAAAAACGGCAGTACATTGATTAATTTTTGTGAAAGTTATATCTGTTGGTATTGAAGTTACGATGGTACTTTTTGTCGACCAATCCTTTTTTATCATTGCTTCTTTGTAGTAGAAATATATATTGTTCCAAGCGTCTTCTGAGTTAAATTTTATTACGGAAGGTTGTGTGCATACCTTTTTTGGAATAAGGCAGACGTTTTTCCTGTTTGTAATTTCCCAACTTTTTGAATTAGGGTAGGCTTGAATACTTGCTGCTGTTTGCTGGGTGGTTGAGTTTGGGTATTTGCCCCAGTGATTGAACGCTGTGTAGCCTCCCCAAACGATAATTGATAAGAAAATAATAGGTAGAATAAATCCTTTTTGCATATAAATCTATATTAACAGATTGTTGTAAAATGATTGAATGAGCGCTATTAAGTTTATTCAGGTAAACATCTATAAGGGAGCTTATTTGGAAAATCTTTTAGATTTTCTGGAAGAGCAGGAACCGGATGTAGTTTCTATGCAGGAAGTTTCGAGCGGAAAGATAAATGTTTATCAGGACAAAACAGTTAATTTATTCGATTTGATTCGGGATAAGCTTGGTTACAGAGGAGTTTATAACGGTGATTTGAAGCTACAAGGCGATCCGGGTTCGACTTTTGGAAACGCGGTTTTGACCAAACTGCCAGTTTTAGGTTCACATATAAAGGTTTTGCATGATTTCCGTCCACTTACGATGAAGGAGATAGAAGGCGAACCTGATGTGTGGATGCAGGTTCCGCGGCATGTTTTGGATTTAATGGTAGAAGTTGACGGGCGGAAAGTGCACACGATGAGCTGGCATGGTGCTTGGACTGCACCTCCTCAAGACACTGATGAAACCATAAGACAGGCAAAACTTATTGCAGAGTACTTGATATCGTTAAATGAACCTTTTATTCTTGGATGTGACAGCAACGAGCTTTTGCAAAGCGAGACTATACAAACCATCAACCAGGTTGCCATAAATATTATGGAGGGGTCAGGAATTCTGCAGACGACCCATCCTAAAATTCATAAGATTGTTCCCAGAGGTTTTTTAATTGATTATATTTTTACTTCGAGGGATATTAAGGTTAATTCGCTTGAAGTTCCTCCGGTAACGGTATCTGATCACTTGCCTGTTGTTGCGGAGCTTGAGCTATGACTCTTCTGTAAGAGCTGTGAGACTCCGGTGATATTCCTCGTGCTATTGCTACCATTGTTGATTCTGCTAACTCTTCTACAGGCATATTTTGTACATATACTATTGGGCGTCCAAAAAGAACGAAATAATGTTTATTAACCGGCGCGTTAATACTTACCGGCCAAATTTGAAAACTGTGTTTTTTAAGTCTTTTCAGAATACTTAGAAATCCTTTATAGTAATCTTCAAGTTCAGCGGATGGTCTTAAATTTGGGAAAACTCCGATATTGCCGGATGACCTGAGCGCATTTGATAGAGTTTCTATAAATATTCTGGCCTCAGTGTAAGTCTCTCTTTCTTTAAGTGTGATATTGCCGTGTGTGATAGCTGAAGCATTTTGTGTTTGTCTGTCTTTTCTCGGAATGGGAATTTTAAATGGATTCATTTCTTTCATTAACCAGTTTATTTCTCCAACTTGCGCTCCATGTGTTGTTAGAGTAATGGCTTTGAATGACTCTCCGGTTGAAAATATGCTCCTTCTAGCTAGCTGACCTCTGCCATAATGATTTGGTACCAGAATAGTTAGTAAAGACGGGTCAGGTCTTCCAAGATATGTGTAGTGTGGAGTTATTCCTTCTAATTGCAAATATAAACCGGCGTCTTTTCTGAGACTTCTTTGTTCACCAATTCTTGCAGAATGGCGTATTTGGTTTAAGAGCTCCCCAGTAGATTGAGGTACTTGTTTGCCTGGATTACCTTGATATAATAGATGCTCCACACGGCAATTTTATATTAATACTATTCAAACGTACAACTAATAGCTGCATTCTGGTAAAATTAGTATGGTTCGCGGGTGTAGTTCAATGGCAGAACACCAGTTTTCCAAACTGGATACGAGAGTCCGATTCTCTTCACCCGCTCTCGTCTTTCGCTAAAGCTACAGACGATTCGCTGCTCAATTGCATTTAGTGGTAATGTTTTACGCTTATATACTTCGAAGTTCAAAATCTGGCATTCTTTACTACGGATACACAACCGATTTAAAGAAGAGATTCAGAGAACACAACAGCAGTAAATCTAAATTCACAAAAGGACACATCCCCTGGAAACTTGTCTTCTACTGTGCATTCGTAGATAAGCAAAAAGCAAAAGATTTTGAACTGTACCTTAAATCTGGATCTGGCAAAGCATTTGCATACAAAAGATTAGTGAACGTGGCTTTGGCGAAAGACGTAAAGGGTGAAAGTAGTGGTCCGAAGTCTTGATGAAGGACACTTCACCCGCTCATGATTTGACTTTCGGAAGAAAGTTGTTGATTAGAGCCTTGCAATAAGCTACTATTGAGTCCGACGCTAATTTTGTTGTGAAGTTAAATCAAGGGTAATGACAAATTTCAAGCCTCGGTGGCTAGAGGACATTTGGCTTCAAAATCAAAATAATTGGCTGGGTTACAAAAGAGTCCTGTATATGCTTCTAATTGCTAGAGGAAGTTTGTCACCGTCTACACCCACAACGATATTGTTGCCGGAGGTTCCATAACTTAAAGTACGGATACTTATGTTAGCGTCAGCTAAAGCACTTGAGAATTCAGAGAGTATTCTGTCAATGTCTTTACGTATACCTTCTCCTACAAGGCAGACCAGACCTAAGTTTCTTAGAATTTGAATATTAGTTTGCTCAACCGCCTTAGTAAGGGCAGCTGCTAGTTCCAGCTCTTTGCCGTTAAGCTCTTCCTCTGTCACTATAACTGACATCTCATCAAGACCCATCGGTGCAATCTCAAAAGGTAAATCATATTGTCGAAAAACATCAAATATTTTTCCTGCAATACCATGTTCTTCGTTCATACCAAATTTCTCGATTTGGATCGCTGCGAATCCACTTCTACCAGCAATGCCTATAATGCCTTCTCCGTTTGCAATCGTTCTCTCCCGACTAATAATCGTTCCAGGGTGGCCGGGATTAAAAGTATTGCGGATGTTAATGGGTATGCCTGTCTCAAAAACAGGATGAATACTGTCTTTTTGTAAAACGTCGGCTCCTCTATAGCCTAGTTCGCGTATTTCCTTATAAGTTATTTTGTCAATAATTTTTGGGTTATCAATGAGTCTTGGATCAGCAGCTCTAAGCCCATCCACATCGGTCCAGTTCTCGTATACGGAAGCATTGACTCCTTTAGCGATAATTGCTCCAGTAATATCAGTTCCACCGCGTGCGAATGTTTGAATTGCACCCGACGGACCAAGACCATAGAAGCCAGGAATTACATAGTGGACAGTGTTTGGCTTAAGCTGATTCGAGATTAAATCATAAGATAGTGGATCAATCTTTCCATCTTGTTTGAGACGAATAAGGCTCGTGGCATCAACAAAAGATCCGCCCAAGAAGGATGCAAATACTTGAGCCATTAGCCACTCGCCTCGCGACGCAACCCAGTCTTCTCCTCTGTGGGTTCCAAGACCTTTGTGTACTTCCTCAAGCCAGTCAAGTACTGAGTGGCATTCAAGCTGTCTTCCAATTGATGAAAATCTATCCGCAACTTTTTCGAAAGCTTGATCGAATGGTAAGCCTTCGACTGCTAGTCTATTTGTTTCTAGTAAGAGATCGGTTACTTTTTCGTCTTCTGGAAAGCGTCTTCCTGGTGCTGAAACGACAACGAACTGTCTATCTTGGTTGGAGCGTACAATCTCCGCCGCATTTTTTATTCTCTGAGCATCAGCTAACGAGCTTCCACCAAATTTAGCGACAACTAACCTATCATGTTCGATCATGTAAAGATGGATTATACAGTCAGCGGAAAGGAATTTCAACTATAGGTCTGCTATGCCGCTGACAAGACTTGACCCTATTGCTATCTCACCTTTTATTGGTAGTTCTAGTTTTACCTTTTGACAACTAAAGACTGGTCTCGCTATTCTTAGGAGTACGTTGTAAATATGAACATAAATAGGGTAAAAGACCTAAGAATCCCACCTTTGCAAGCCAGTTTCAAATTGTTTAACTGAAGTTAAAAGCATTCCTGTAAAACTCTAGTTCGCCAGCTTCCAAGTTGGTATAATAAGTCCGAAGAGCGTCAACTAAGGCGCTCAAATGCGCCTGTAGCTCAATTGGATAGAGCTCTCGTGTTCTAAACGAGTGGTTGTGGGTTCGAGTCCCGCCAGGCGTACAGAAAATATGGAGGTTGTAGCTCAGTTGGCAGAGCGCTGGCTTGTGGAGC
>JAUYIQ010000069.1 GCA_030688205.1 Candidatus Curtissbacteria bacterium
TTACTCGCATGGCTAATTTGAAATGATATAATAACTGAAGCTAAATTACTAGCGCGCCGGGATGTCGAAACTGGTATACGATCTCGTCTCAAAAACGAGAGAGCTTAACGCTCATGAGGGTTCGAGTCCCTCTCCCGGCACTTCGATCTGCAGAACAAATCTCAGCGTAAACACAACACATTTCTTGCCTCGAATTTTGATTACCCAAAACCGGAGATCATAACTCTGAGCTTGTCGAAGAGTTAGAACTTTTTAATACTGGGTGCTACAATTTCACCCTAATGGAGAGAAATATTTACGAACAAAATCGGCTGAGGGAAATTTCTCTAAGAATTGCTAATCAATTATTACTTGCCGAAAACGAGCCAAATAGTTTTGGGCTAGAAATTCACTTTTGTGATACACGTTTTTTTGAGCAAGAATGGGGTGTAGAACTTTTCAGACAACCACTGCTATCTGCTTATTTGTCAGATGAAGATTTTCCAGATAAGCCCAAACTTTTTGGAACCATACTAGACGATTACGTAATAGGCTACGGCCGAGGTTATGATAATCATCTAACCTTATTTGCAGGTTCGTCACCCATAATATTTGGAGTTAGAAAAGGTACAGGAGATTTTGGCGATCATGAAACAGAACATGGAATATTGGTTTATAGATCACCATATGCACAGATAACAGATGACGAAGTTCGAGAAATTATCGGTAAATCTTTTTCAGAAGGAAAAAACGCCATAGAACCTGATGATAAAAGACCACGCAGACTTTTTGTTGCAAACATAGAATCAGGTGACATTGTTTACAATAAACCTTGCATGCTAGATACCCACGATAATAGTACTAAGGTTTTCTTATCTAGACCACTTTTTGGTAGCGAACTAGTAAATATAGCCCTCTCCGGCAAATACTTTGTCTTTCTCGGTAGGCCTGAAAGATTGGGTTCCTATCTGGAACAGAAAGAAAGATTTGATATGAGCGAAATTCGAGATCTCGTTAGTCGCTAATTTTAAATTCGTTTTGAACCCAAAAAGTTCTAACGTCGTCTACATGCCGGCACTATTGACATTCGGGTTTATTTTGGGTAAATTGGTAGAAGGTGTATTAGGTGCGGTGGAGTACGAATCTAGCATATGCAGTTGGGCTGATTACAACAGATGGTTGTTTGTCTATAGACGGAAGACATATTGATTTAACCTCCAAAGACAAAGACCAAATCAAAACATTTGCCAAGCTACTGAATCTTAAAAATAAGATTGGACTAAAATACAGCGGCTCTCAAAAAGAAAAGATATACTGTCGCATTCAGTTTGGCAACGTAAAGTTTTATAGATTTTTAATTAAGATAGGACTATCCCCGCACAAATCAAAAACTCTGGGAATACTATTAATCCCGAATAAATTTTTCAGGGACTTTTTAAGAGGCCATCTTGATGGCGATGGCTGCATAATTTCTTATGAAGACAGATATAACACTCCAATAAATCCTAAGTACGTTTATCAAAGACTTATGACATATTTCATGTCTGCAAGCAAACCACACATGGAATGGCTACAAATGCGAATAAAAAATTCTCTCGATATTCAAGGGGCTTTACTTAAAAGAAAACCAAATGAAGAAAGATATGCAACTACATGGACTTTAAAATTCAGCAAGAAGGAATCAATAATACTTTTAAACTGGCTCTATTATTCTCCTTCGGTGCCATATTTAAAAAGAAAATACAGAAAAGCAAAACCGTATTTAGCATCAACGACTAGTGGGACTTAGGGTGTTTCGACAATGGGGGCTACAGGTTCCTGACGCGCTCTTCTTTTCTCGACTCCATAAAACTTAACACGTTCTGCCTTAAACATTAAATTGATCTCTCCGGTCGGCCCGTTTCTGTGCTTTTGAATGTCCAAAATTACTTCCTCACCCTTATCCGGATCCGGCCGATATATGAACATGACAACGTCCGCATCCTGCTCAATAGCACCCGATTCGCGAAGATCCGCAAGCTGAGGTCTTCTGCTTCCCCTTTGCTCAACCGCACGGGAAAGCTGCGAGCACGCCAAAATAGGAATCTTAAGTTCTCTTGCCAGGTTTTTCAAAGATTGTGATATTTCGGATACTTCCTGAACTCTGTTTTCCAGATTCCTTCCGTGAATAAGCTGAAGATAATCAACAACCAAAAAGGAAAGTCCGTGTTCCACCTGAAGCCTTCTCGCCTTTGTCCTCATCTCCAAAATGTTAGATGCCGGGGTGTCGTCTATAAAAAGCGGTGCGTCAGCAAGAATTCCCATTGCCTCTTGTAACCTGTCAAAGTCGCTGTCATCCAAATTACCGGTCTTCAGCTTCCATGCATCAACATCGGACTGTGTAACCAAAAGTCTGTCAACTAGCTCTTCCCTGCTCATCTCAAGAGAAAATATCCCAACAGGCAACCCTTCATGAACCGCTACGTGCTGGGCTATGTTCAAAGCCATTGAGGTTTTGCCCTGGCCGGGTCTGGATGCCAGAATCAAAAGATTTGAGTCCTGCATACCGGCCAGTTTTCCGTCCAGATCCCAGAAACCTGTCGGCACTCCGCGCAACCCTCCGGCTTTTTTATGAAGCTCGTCTAACCTATCAAAACTTTCTGCAAGGGCATCCCGCAGTGGAGAGAAATTTTGCTGCAACTGCTGTTGTGAAAGCCCAAAAACCGTCTGCTCGGTTTCATCTAAAATTGCCCGTATATCCCCTGTCTCCTCAAAAGCTGCATCAGCCACTTTTGAAGCAGTTGCAATAAGCTGTCTTTTTACG
>JAUYIQ010000079.1 GCA_030688205.1 Candidatus Curtissbacteria bacterium
GACAGCCATATATGAGGGTCTTTTCCGGTAATTAAATCCCCGCCAACAGTTACCACAGTAACATTTTTACTCTTTAGATCATCGTTTATTTTGTCGGCCCACACCTCTAAGCCGCCTCCGTTTAGAATCAATAACCTGCTATTTTCAATCTTGGCTCTATCTTGAGTTGTGAGTTCATACTCGTGAGGCTCTGTACCGGAAGGAGTTATATTGGCAATATTAACTTTATCTCCACCGATTTGGCTTGCAAAATAATAAAGCGGGTAGAAAGAAGCCGTAACTTGGAGTTTTTTACTTGATGTCTGACTGGTTTTATTGGTTTCCTCCTTAAATACTTCGGCACCTAAAAAATAACCGGCAATTGCTATAAATAGACTACCGATGATAAATTTGCTCTTCATTTTTGACAACCCAAACAAAGACCAAATAATTCCAAACTATGTTTCTGGATCCGAAAATTTGTATTCTTCTCGATGCTTTGTAAAAAATCATTATCCTCAAGAGGAAGATCTTTTATTACCCCGCAGTTATTGCATGTCAGATGATGATGATGGGCTTTATTTTCAACTAAATCGTAGCGGTTTTTTCCCTCTCCTAAGTTAATTTCTTCGAGTATCTCCTGTTCCAATAGAAAGGCAATCTGCCGATAGACCGTTGTTTTATTACACCTCGCGAAGCGAATGCAAGAAGATACCCCAATCGCATGATCGTGGGTAGATTCATTAACTTTCTTACCAGTTTTATGGATAATTGTTAATATATCCAAACTGGTGAGTGGACCGCGATCTTCGGATAATATTTCAATAATTTGTTTACGAATTGGAGTAATTCGAAATCCTTTATCTTTTAAATTTTTGACAACAGCGGACGCTCTCATAAAATGATCATATGCAACTTAGTTGCATTTGTCAAGTGCGGAGATATCCGATACTAAATCTTCAACCCTGAGTGTTTGACTCAAGCTCACTCCGAACTTTCAGCACAGAATTGCATTAATCACACCGGGAGTGTACCGTGGGGGACTTTTCCGGGTTGGCTTTCTTTGGAGCAAGAGTCAACTCACAACTAATGAAGCCTCTTAACTACACAATATCATTCCTTCCGAAGGACGTAGGTTGAGTTGATCTTTTTCTTTTCTGTTTTCCACATCCAGCTTTGTGGATAGTACGGTTTTCCAATCACCTTTGGGCAATTCAACTACTTGTTTTTCTTCTGAAAAATTAGCTAACACAAGAGTTTCTTCATCAGCTTCTTGCCTAAAGAATCCTAATACGTTTGGATTTTTGAAGTCCAAAGGAACAAGCTTTCCTCCCGCCAAACTTTTTCTAGTTTTCCTAAGATTAATGACAGATTTATACAGATTTAGAAAAGATTTTTTATCCTCTTTTTCGGAGGCTACATTCCTTTCTTTAAACTCTTGCTCTAAGGGAAGCCAGGGCTCTACATTTGAAAAGCCCCCAAACCTGGACGCATCCCATTGCATGGGCGTTCGCTCCGGATCACGACCAAAATCAAAGCCCTTCATGTTGGTAGCCATAGGGTCCATTGCTTTTTCCTCGGGTACCTTCACGTTCTTCATTCCCAGCTCCTCCCCATAGTAAATAAATGGCATTCCTCGAAGCGTCAGCTGAAGTAGGGCAGCTGTTCGCGCAAAATCTTCACCTAGTTTTGTAGCTATTCTTGGCTGATCGTGGTTTCCAAGAACATATGTCGGGAAATAGTCGTGGCCTACCCGTTCATCAAATTCATCGATAAATTTCTTTTGTTCTTGTGCGTTCCATGGCAGAGATATAAATGAAAAATTAAAGGGGGCAAAACTTTGATGGCCTACTATCCTGTAAAGATTTACTATCTCGTGAAGAAAAGTATAAATCTCACAGACCATAAACCTATCATCAAATTCGTTTATCACGCTGTTAAGCTTTTTAAGCATATTAAGAGTTTCCGGTAGCGCAATGGTATAAATATGCAGCAGGCTGTCGTATTGTATGTGATGTTCGGTATGTGAAGGATTATGTGGCTCATCGCGGAAAAAGGGGTCCTTGAAGAGGTAGTATGCGACGTCTACCCGAAATCCGTCCACTCCTTTTTTCATCCAATAGCGCATCACATTTGATATCTCTTCAACTACTTGCGGATTTCTCCAGTTAAGATCAGGCTGGCTTACATCAAAAGTATGCAGGTAATATTCGCCCGTTTCTTTATCTAGTTCCCAAGCAGGTCCACCAAATTGAGACAACCAGTTATTGGGTGCAGCCCCATTTTTCTTGGGAGGTTTCCAGATATACCAGTCTCTTTTAGGATTATCTTTAGAATATCTGGACTCCTTGAACCACGGATGTTCAAAAGAGGTGTGATTAGGGACAAAATCCATAAGCACCTTCATATCTTTGTCGTGTGCTTTTCTTATTAAACTATCAAAGTCGGAAAGGTTTCCAAATATTGGATCAATATCATAATAATCTGAGATATCGTAACCGAAGTCACGCATTGGTGACCGGTAAATAGGAGATAGCCATAGTGCATCTACTCCTAAATCCTTTAAATAATCTAACTTTTCTGCGATTCCGTTTAGGTCACCTATTCCGTCTCCGTTGCTGTCTTTAAAACTCCGCGGATAGATTTGATAGATAATCCTCTTACCCCAGTTATTGTCAACCATATTGTTATTTAGTGATTATCGATCATGGTGCTCTTAAGCATTTTATGAAAGTCTGTCAAAAGTTTTTTGTAAAGCATCAGATATTCTTTGGCATTTTTCTTCCAAGAAAAGTCAGTAGCCAACGCATGCTCAACCATGACTTCGTAAGTAGGTTTTTCGTTTTTCCACATAGCAACTGCTTTTACAACTTTTTCCTCCAAGGCTTCCGAGCTATAACTTGAAAACAAAAACCCATTATACCCTTCGCGAATAGAATCTTTTAAGCCACCGGTTTTATGAGCAATAGGAATTGTGCCAAAAAGCATAGCTATCATCTGAATAAGACCGCATGGTTCGTATCTGGACGGAATAACAATAAAATCGGATGCTGCATATATTTGATGGGCGAGTGTGTCGTCAAATTTAAAATTGCAGGAAATATATTTTGGATAAAAGGTGGAAAGCCATTGGAATCTTTCCTCCCATTCTTTTTCTCCTGTTCCCAAAACTACAAATTGGAATTTAGTCTGGTCAACACGCCTCAGCATTCTGTGTAAAATATCTAGTCCCTTTTGCTCTCCGGAAAGCCTTCCTATAAAACAAAGCATTGGGATATCTTTTCCTACTTTTAACCCAAGTTTCTTTTGTAGAAACTCCTTGTCCAGGGCTTTTCCCTCCCTCCAATCATAATATTCTATTTTTTCGCCAACGCGTTTTTCCTCTGGACCATAAGGAAATTTCACCGCAGGGTTACGGGCGGTATGGCGCCAGTCTATGTCTATCCCGTTAAGAATTCCATAGATAAGTCCTTCTTTACCTCTTAGAATTTCATGAAGACCATCGCCGAATTCTTCGGTAAGAATTTCTTTTGCATATGTCGGACTAACCGTTGTAACAATATCTGCGTGTATAATTCCTTCCTGCAAAAAATTAATTTGTTTGCTTTTAATTTCCCACTGAAGTGTTCTGCATAAAGCAGGATCTATTCCCATTCTTTGTATAATACCTACAGGTGCTTTTCCCTGAAATGCAAGATTATGAATTGTTAACATTGTGCGAATTGGCAATTTTTCCTGCTTTATCAAAAGAGGAATAAGGCCCCCATGGAAGTCATTTGTATGGATAATATCAGGCGCCCAGTTTAAAATTTTGCTTTTTATTAGTTCTACTACTGCTTTGTCGAAAAACCCCCAAGTTTCTACGAGCGAAGCTACGTCGAAGTATTTGGTGTTTTTTAAAAAATAACCTATAACCTTTGTATAGGGATTTAAAGCCTGCCAAATTTCTACTTTTACATTCTTTCCGCCATATGAAAAACTATAATCACCAATTTTTGTTTTTTTATTTCTGCCCATTCTTACAACTTTGTAATAGGGGATAACAACGCGGATATCCACATTCATTGTTTTTAATGCACTAGGTAAAGATCTGGCAATATCGCCAAGACCCCCTAATTTAAAGAATGGATCATTTTCCCAAACAACAAAAAGTACATTCATGTTTATGGTTAGCCACCGATGAAAAAATGAAGCGCGGATACTATATCAGAACGACATAATCACTGGGGACTTGCATTCTATTATAGCTTTTTTGCCATACATTAGATATATAGTAAATAAAATTAATCTAAACGAGGCCCAAAATCACCTTAGGATGTCCGTGCTTGCTGGCCCTTTACAAAAAATGTCGAACTTCATTTGATTAGCCCCTCCTTCGCTAAAGCTACGGCGGGCACAGTCGCCTCGTTCCGCTCGGTTCGTTTGCTTTCGCCTTCGCCCATATACTTCGACGGACAGGTAAAATTTTGCGTTTTTTCTTTTTTACTGGTTGTAGAATCATTGACGAAGTTAGAACCTATATTATCAAGTATCTAAACTCCAAGGTGGTACAATATAGGAAACTTTGTTATCACAATTGAAATTAACCAGAGTGGTAATTTCAGCAGGTCTTGGAAATTACGTACAAACTTAACCAACAACCACGCTTCATGTTAGTAGGACTCGTACCCATGGGTACGAGTTACGAAGCGATTCTGATGGATTTGGAAGAAGTAGAGTCTTTGGTAAAAACATATGGAGGGAAAGTCTTTGCGGCAACAGTACAAAAATCGCACGATCCTGATAAATCCGGATTCGTCGGATCAGGGAAAGCAGAGGAAATTGCAGACACGATTGCAAAAGAAAAAATAGATATAGTTGTCATAAATGCTCTTGCTAGTCCCGGACAACTTTATGATCTTGAGAAAATCTTCTACCGCTCAAATCAAAAGATTAAAGTTTGGGACAGAATGGATCTGATTCTGCATATTTTTGCTCTTCATGCTCATACAAAAGAAGCAAAGCTGCAAATAGATCTTGCCAGCCTTCGTCATATGGGTCCCAAAGCATATGGTATGGGATATATATTATCCAGACAGGGGGGAGGAATAGGAACGGTCGGAGTTGGGGAAACCAATACCGAGCTTATGAAACGCCACTGGAGGGATGAGATGAGAAAGATATCATCTGAATTAACCCGATTATCGGGTGAAAGAATAAAACAAATCGAAAAAAGGAAAAGTATCGGATTTCTCACTGCATCATTAGTTGGATATACTAATGCCGGGAAAACAATGCTTTTTAACCGATTAACAAAAAAAGAAAATTACGTTTCTGATAATCTATTTGCTACATTGGATAGCACCGTCGGAAAGGTAATTATAAAAGGAATTCGTAGAGACATTGCAGTTTCAGATACCATAGGATTTATAAAAAATCTCCCTTCGGATCTTATTGAAGCTTTTAAATCGACTCTTATAGAATCAGCCAATGCAGATTTGCTTTTGATAGTAGTTGATGTATCCGATCCGCAGTTCGCCCATAAATTACAGGTGGTGGATGGAATTTTGAATGAATTGATGCTTGCGAATAAGAAACGGATCTATTTATTTAATAAAATCGATAAAGCCGGCCTTTTAGATAGAATGGATTTGATGAAACAATATGCCCTTAAGTCTCCTTTTTTTATTTCGGCAAAAACAGGTGAAGGAATAGATATTTTATTTAACAAAATCGAGCAGTCCTTAGAGACAATAGTATGAATATAAAATCAGCGGCTTTTGTCAAAGGTGTCATTGGTTCTAACGAAATCTTAGTCAATGGAAAATTCCAAGTGGCTTTTTTGGGCAGATCAAATGTTGGAAAATCAACTCTTATTAATTCGCTAACTAGGAAAAAAAATCTTGCCCACTCAAGTTTGTCTCCAGGTAAAACAATCCGGATGGACTTTTTTCTTATCAATGACTCTTTTTACTTTGTCGATTTTCCCGGATATGGGTATGCAAAACATTCTTATCAAAAAAGGGAAAAACTTGCGAAAATGATATTGTGGTATCTTATGTATTCGGAGATAAAAAATAGACTTGTAATACTTGTTATCGATGTAAAAGTTGGTCTTACCCCTTACGATGCAGATATGCTCAAAACTTTTCATGAGCACCATATAAATTATATTATTGTTGCAAACAAAATGGACAACTTACGGATGGGTCAAAAAGAAAAACAAATTATTAACTTACAGCAGGAATACCCAAATTCAGAAGTCATACCATACTCTTCAAAACAAAAATACCAGGGTTTTGAATTGATAAGAAGAATTTCATCCTATATTAGTTAGTCTCTATTAATTCTTACTGGCTGGCGGTTTACGAAAAATGTCGAACTTCATTTGATTAGCTCGGCCTTCGGCCTCGCTTGCTCCGACGCGGCGCCCCCACTCGCCGCGCCTCCGCTATTTTTTGCGTGCGCGATTTTTATTATTTATAGTCCCGCTGTTGCGGGACAGAAAAACAAAAACTCAAATGTTTTCTTGCCCCACCCAGCCCAGCGCAAAAACTTTTTACTCCCTAAACTTAGCAGAAAAATATTTTTAAAGATTGAGGTTGTGTTAAGTACAGAAATGATATCTCGTCTTTTCTTGAATTCTGGAGAGTTATCTAATGGGCGAATACTTATTGATTTTGTCAGATAATTCTATAGTCCACGGGTTCTCAACGGCTAATCTTAATTGAAAAAACCATAATACTGATAGAAAATCTTTAATTTCGGATATTCTATTTTCTGGGCCAGTTAATATCTCCGAAAACTCTTTTACTGTCTCTTTTGCATATACTGAAGCGGGTTTCGAGATAACTATGTTTTCTAAATATTTTATGATTTTCTCAAATTCCTCACTATCGAGCCAAACACCTTCACAAGTATTACATTTATCAATGGCCACTTTTGAACCCATGTATTGCAGCGAGGTCATTGGTGTAGAATCTTTGGGACATTTCCTTTGACTTGGAGAAGCGTGATATTTATCAGCATTATCATCGAAGAGATCAAAATCTAGCCATCTTAAATCATCATCTGTCCGATCTTTTGCTTTTCGCAACTCGTCTCTGTCGAACCACTTACCCTTACAATTATCACACTCATTAATTTTTACCTCTTTATAGGTAATTTCTTTTAAAGAATGTTCACATTTTGGACACTTTAACATAAGCGACAATATTATTGATTATAATACTATGGAAGTGAAATCTCAATTGCCAATAGTATTTTGTGAATTATGATGACTTTGATAAAAAAGCAATGTGCTGGCTGATATTATTAAACCTATGTACTGAGCAATAGAAGTCAATATAAAAATTCCCAAAGGATTTTCGATTGGGACTCTTATAAGAGTAATCAATGTATAGTTAATCGCTCCAATCAATATAAGAAGAACTATAAAATTTAAGTGCGTAAAGCTAAAACCTACACTTCTTTTAATAGAAGCAAATAATCCTTTGTCCTCTACAGAGAAATAAATAGGTGTAAATGCAAGGGGAGCAAAGATGGCACCAAATATGATAAAAAGAGGATTCCAATTCTTCAACTGTTCTATAAAGGTTTTAATAGAGGTTACTACCGCTTGACTGCCGCTTGGATGAGACATAGCTACAACCCCAAATGCGCCAAAGAAAAGTACCATAAGCAGGATACCGAATAAGATAACAGGAAGTATCATGCGCTTAGTATTCCGTTTAGCTACAGACCACACATTATTAAAATTCAAGGGCTTCCCTTGCTGCTTAAAAGTAAGAAGTAGCGGGACTGACATTTGATATCCAACACTGAAAAATATCGTGATAAACGATACCAGTTGCAATACCTTTCCCAAAAGTGAACCCTGAAGAATGTTAGCTAAAGTACCAAACAACGATAAACCTATAGCTATTAGGTATACTTCAAGACTATGGTTTGCTAAGAAAACCCCCTTGAGAAATTACTAAAGGTTGATTTATTCATATGAATTTATTGTATAAAGTCGCAAAAGGACAGTAAACACAGTATAGCATACAACTCTTATAAAAACCTGCCTGCCCCGCCATTGTATTTTTTCTAGAAAATATGTATAGTGTAAATGAACTCAAGCTTACCTTTCGGCTTTTTTGATGGCCGTCCTAGACAAGTCCGAAAGGGTTTGAGTTCAACTAGGGCGGCCATTTAAGTTTAAGCAGTTCTTTAAAAAATTTGCGTTTTTTCTTTTAGTCGCTTTCAGCGACTTGTACGCGCCTCCGCTATTTTTTTGCGTGCGCGATTTTTATTATTCGTAAGTTGGATTTAGCTTTATTTAGAGGCAGTTCAATAGTAAAAGTTGTTCCCTTTGTTGGAATACTAGACACGCTAATATTTCCTCTATGTATTTTAACTATTTGAGATGTAATAAAAAGACCTACGCCCAGACCTTTTTTATATTTCCCTGGGGCTGACGCTTGTTTAAAAAGCTCAAAGATAATTTTTTGTTCCGATTGTGCGATTCCTATGC
>JAUYIQ010000088.1 GCA_030688205.1 Candidatus Curtissbacteria bacterium
GGCATTTTACACTCGCGTGAAATTAACTTCGCAAATCCCGAAAGCATAGAACCGCCGCCGCACATCACAATTCCGCGTTCTGCAATGTCAGATGAAAGCTCCGGTGGGGCATCCTCAATTACTTCACGCACTGCATTTACAATCGCACCGACAGAAGATGCCAATGATTCCCTCACAGCAACAGAAGAAACACGAATGGTTCTTGGCAATCCTTTTTCCAAATCGCGACCGCGAACAACCATTTCTTTTTCTACTTTATCCGGATACGCACTCCCCAAAGCAATTTTTATCTGCTCAGCAGTATGCTCGCCTACAACCAGTGAATAACGGGAGCGGATATAAGCTGCAATATCACGGTCCATTGCATCACCTGCAATTTTTAAAGACTTGCCCACGACAATTCCGCTTAAAGAAACAATCGCAATCTCACACGTTCCACCACCGATGTCTATAATCATTGAGCCAATTGGCTCTGTCACCGGCAAATCCGCACCGATTGCAGCTGCCATTGGCTCCTCAACCAGATAGGCCACTCTTGCCCCACTGGCACGTGTCGCATCCAAAACAGCACGCCTTTCAACTTCCGAAATATTAGATGGAATTCCAATAACAACTTTCGGTCTGGAAATTGTAAAAGACCTACCGGGACGGGCATGAATCTTCTTAATGAAGTAAGAAAGCATCGCAAGTGTCGTGTCAAAATCTGCAATCACTCCATCTCGAAGTGGCCTTACTGCTTCTATGGTAAACGGAGTTTTGCCAAGCATTCTTTTGGCTTCTGAACCAATGGCAATGACATTTTTTGTTTTTTTATGGCGGATAATAACCGATGGCTCCCGAATGACAATACCCTTCCCCCGAACGGCAACCAGTATATTGGCAGTCCCTAAATCTATTCCTAAATCATCCGAAAATCTACCAAAAATATGATCGAAAACTGGTATCATGAAGCAGCTTGCAGTATAGCGGGCGCAGGATGTAACATCAAGCTCGTGATTCAAAAAATCGAAAGTATTGCCGACCGCGGAATATTTATTGTTTATCTTGCACTTGCGGTCATTACCCCTCTTCTTTTTTCCACCAGAAACTCGGAGCTTTTTGAAGTTCCTAAAATGCTTTTTGTTTATTTTGCAGCAGTTCTCATTGCAACTCTTGCACACATCAAATTTGCAGCTCTTAAAAAACATCCATATCCTCTGAATTTAGTTTTTATCTCCTTTGTAATTTTATTCGTAACTCAAGTCGTCTCAACCTTCACATCCATCGATAAATTCACATCCATCTACGGCTACCCCTCCCGCCTTAACGGCGGCATTCTGTCATTGTTTGCGTATTTGATAGTTTTTTTCGGTACACTTAATTTAAGTCGCGAAAAAATACAAACTCTTCTGCAAGCTGCTGTAATCTCTGCACTCGCTGTTTCTCTTTGGGGTATTCCGGGCCATTTTGGCTATGATCCAAATTGCCTTATATTAAGTGGCCAACTTACCTCCTCCTGCTGGCAGAAAGAATTCGACCCAACATTGCGAATTTTCTCAACACTAGGTCAGCCAAACTGGCTGGCATCCTATTTGGTTCTGATAATTCCAATCTCTATAGCCCAAATATTTATTGCCAAAAAAAAATCTGCAATAGTTTTTTTTCTCATATCAACCATTTTTATTTTAATAGCTCTGATATTCACTAACTCCCGTGCAGGAATAGCAGGTTTTATCGCCTCACTGGTAGTTTTCGTCTTAATACTTGGCAAACAAAATATCGCAAAATTTAAAAAAGTAATAGTCCCACTTTTCATACTTTCAGCAGTTGTTGGAATTATCTTTGGCGCATCTCTGGTGTCAAGAGCAAAAGAAGCACTAGGACAAACATCATCCCCCGGTACGGAATCCGGAGCAATAAGGTTAATTGTTTGGCGCGGAGCGATTGATGTTTTTAAAAACTATCCTCTTTTGGGAACCGGGCCGGAAACATTTGCTTACTCTTATTACAAAGTACGCCCGCTGGAACATAATCAAACTACAGAGTGGAACTTTTTCTACAACAAGGCCCACAACGAATTTTTAAATTATCTTGCAAACACCGGAGTTTTTGGTTTTTCAGCTTATATATTTTTTTTAACAGCTACACTGTTTACACTCTTTCGTATTTCAAAACAAAAAGATGAAGAAGTATCCTTAATATCAAAAGCAGTTTTTGCATCACTCGTCGGTTATCAGATAACCATATTTTTTGGTTTCTCGACTGTAGCAACCCAACTTTTAATGTTTTTGCAAGTTGGCAGTTCTCTTGTACTTGGCAAAAAAGAAAATCTTAAATATGTAAACTTAAAATTTTTGAATGAAAAAACCCAACTGGCTGCATTTGCACTTGTAATTATCATTGGCTCAGTCGGCATCGCTTACGCTGCAAGACTCTATGCTGCAGATGTTTTTTATAGCCAAAAATCATTTAACACTGCAATAAAACTTTTCCCTTCCAATAATCCTTTTTATCTTGCAGATAGTGCTTATTCAACTGTGCTAAGTATGGATACCAAGCAAGTTCTTGACCAAACCCGAACTGCTTTGGAAACTTCCCCGAGTAACTTATTGGTAATGCGAAAGGTTGCAAACACATATTTACTGGTGGCTCAATCTGACAAACAATACGAGCAATTAGCTCTTGATACGGGCCAAAAAATGATGGCGCTTGCACCTAGTGATCCTCAAACTTATTTGGCATTTGCAAAAATTCAGGTAGGTGTAGACCAAAACGAAGCAGCAAAAAAAACTCTGAAAAAAGTACTGGAATTAAAACCCGATTATGCCGAAGCACAAGAACTCCTTGATCAGTTAAATAGAAACCAGCAACCAGAGACCAGTGAATAAGGAAAATAAGGGATATAGAAACTTAATAGCTTGGCAATCAGCACATAAATTAGCACACCTAATTTATGACATTACTGAGAAATTTCCGAAAGCGGAACTTTTTGGATTAACAAGTCAAATTCGAAGAGCTGGAATTTCAGTCGGAGCAAATATTGCAGAAGGTTACATGAGATCTAGTGGAAAAGAAAAAGTAAGATTTTTTAACATTTCATTAAGCTCGTTGACAGAGGTTGAATACGGTTCTGTGCCAAGACATAGTATCCACTCCAGGGGCCAATATTCACTGACACATCATCAAGCATAATGGGTATGACAAACTTGATATTATCATCAACAGTAGGTAATTGTTCTTTTAAG
>JAUYIQ010000092.1 GCA_030688205.1 Candidatus Curtissbacteria bacterium
TTTAAGATTTTCGCTTGTCCATGTTTCAAAATCTTGTCCAAGGGTTACCTTTTTTTTGATAAAAGGCACCAAATCCTGCCCAAAGATGACAATATTTGAACTTTGGGGCAATT
The DNA here is from genome assembly GCA_030688205.1 of Candidatus Curtissbacteria bacterium. GTDB lineage: Bacteria > Patescibacteriota > Microgenomatia > Curtissbacterales > GWA2-41-24 > 2-01-FULL-41-11. The sequence goes on from JAUYIQ010000092.1 coordinate 114, forward strand.
TGAAATTTTCCTGGATTTCGTAAGTATCACTTGTTAAAGCAACTTGAGTAGTTCCATTGAAATTTATACTGTCTTTCTGAACAGTCAGTCGTGTATAAATAGGTGAAATGTAACCAAGCTTCGCAGATGATGTGCCATCAAGAGTAAATTCAAATCCATTTAGGATATTTTGTTGAATGTTTGCAGATTGCAAAAATGACTCTGCAAGACTTCTTGCCGATTTTGACAATTGGAAATTTGCTTTAAATTTGTTTTCGGAACCTGATATTATGAGCTGACTTTGTGGTTTAGGTTTAAGAAGAAAAACACTAAGAGCAATCAAAAAAACTGCTGGTATTAGCCAGATTAATTTTTTGGATTTAAAATCTTTTTCGAGGCCCGCGATTTGGCCTTTTATCGAACCTGCCTTGCGGTCTTCTGGATCTTTGGTCGCCACGTGAGTGATCTCCTCTTGGTCCTGATGATTTTCCTTCATTTTCGTCTCCGCCGTCAAATCTCATTGAAAGATTAAGCCTACCCATATCGTCTACTTCGGAGACTTTTACTTTAACAATCTGATCCAACTTAACAATGTCTTCAACTTTTTCGACATGATATGCTGCCATTTTGGAAATATGCACAAGGCCTTCTTTGCCGGGCAAAATTTCAACGAAAGCTCCAAACGGCATGATTCTTTTAACGGGACCTTCGTACACTTCTCCCGGCTGCGGTTCTTTAACAATACCTTCTACCCATTCCGCAGCTTTTTGAGCGGCTTCAGGTTCTTTGGCAGAAATTGTTACAGTTCCGTCATCTTCTATATCTACTGCTGCACCGGTTGAATCAATAATTTTATTGATTACTCTTCCGCCCGATCCGATAACTTCACCTATTTTTGAAGGATTAATTTTGACTAGAATAACTGTTGGTGCATATTGAGAAATTTTTTCCCGGGACGCGGGTAGAGCTTTTGTCATCATATCCAGAATTGTAATTCTGGATGCTTTTGCTTTTTCTAGAGCTTCTGCTAAAACTTTTGGCGCGACACCATTTAGTTTGATATCCATTTGGATTGCGGTAATTCCTGTTTTTGTACCAGATACTTTGAAATCCATATCTCCCTGAGAATCTTCCTGGTAAGCAATGTCGGTTAACAAAACGTACTTAGATTTATCTGTTTTGTCGCATATAAGACCGATGGAAATACCTGCTACTGGTTCTTTTATTGGAACACCGGCATCCATCAGTGCGAGTGTTGATCCGCAAACTGAAGCTTGGGAAGTAGACCCTGCGGATGATAATACTTCTGAAACTATTCTTATGGTATAAGGGAACTCATCCTGGGAAGGAAGAACCGGTACAAGTGCTTTTTCTGCCAAAGCTCCATGTCCGATTTCTCTTCTACCCGGTGAGCCCATGCGTTTAACTTCCCCTGCTGAAAATGGAGGGAAGTTATAGTGATGCATGTATCTTCGTTTTTCTTCTCCGTCCATACCATCTATCAATTGTGCAAGAGAAGGAGAACCAAGAGTAGCTATTGAAAGTACTTGAGTTTCACCTCTTTGGAAAATTGTGGAACCGTGAGTTCTAGGAAGAACAGGGACTTTTATGGAAATTGGTCTTATTTCGTCCGGTTTTCGGCCATCGATTCTGATTTTATTGATCAGAACATGCTTTCTCATGAAGTCTGTAACAACATCATCTAAAATGTTTCCGAGGACTTTAGCGTCAAGTTTTGATTCTTCGCCTTCCTTGATGAATTCTTCTTTAAGTTTATCAAGCGATTCTCCAAACCATGCTTCATCTTGAGCTTTGCCGGGAGTTTCTAGATCCTTGATAATTGCGGCCTCAATATAATCCTTGACCATTTTTTCGTGGACTGGATCTGTTTTTTCTTGCTCATATTTTTGTTTTTCGCGACCAGATTCATTTGTGAAGTCCTCGATCAGCTTGATTATTTGCACACCTGATTTAACTGCAAATTCCAAAGCGTTTGCCATTGTCTTTTCGTCTACAATGTTTGCAGCTGCTTCGATCATGACGATCTCGTCTTTGGATGAAGCAACAACTAAGTCTAAATCTGAGAATTTCTTTTCTTCATCTGTTGGATTAATAAAATAATCGCCATCTTTGTGGCCAACTCGAATTCCAGAGAGCGGACCATTCCATGGAATATCTGAAATGGAAAGAGCAGCTGATGCTGCAATTAGCGAAAGTACGTCTGGCTCATTTTCTCCGTCTACGGAAAGAACTGTAATTATTACCTGAACTTCTGCTTGATAATCTTTAGGGAAAAGCGGTCTTATCGCTCTATCTATTAGTCTGCCGGTTAAAACTGATTTTTCTGAAGGTCTACCTTCGCGTTTAATAAATCTGGAGGTTGAGATTTTACCGCCTGCATAAAGTCTTTCTTCGTAATCGACTGCGAGCGGGAAATAACCCATGTCCGGTGGGGCTTCTTGGGATACTGCGGTTGCTAAAACAACCGTGTCGCCATATTGCGCTAAAACGGCGCCATTTGCGTGTCCGGCCAGTTCACCGGTTTCCAAAACAAGTTTTTTACCTGCAAGGTCTAATTCTTTGCGAACTACTTTTGATGACATTATTAAATAACTTTCTTGAAGAGTTATGAGGAGTTAGAAATCGGATAGTGAGAATCAACTTAATGATTCGAACTACTCAACTTCCAACCCCCTTCCTCTATTCAACTTATCCATTATAACCTATATCAGCCTCGTTTGCAATTCGCAAACGATCTGATGTAATTTTCACTTCGTTCAAATTATAAGTTTTAATAGTAAGTGATTACTTTGGTAAACCCAGTTTGCCAATAATATCTTTATAGCGGTCGGGCGCTTTGCGCATTAAATAGTGGAGAAGTCTTCTACGATGGTTGATCATGGAAAGCAGACCTCGGCGTGAATGGTCGTCATGGCCATGACCTTTAAGATGGTCTCCAACGTTTGTGATTCTTTGCGAAAGAAGTGCAACCTGAACTTCGGGTGATCCTGTGTCACCAGCATGGGTTGCAAACTTGTCTATTACAGATTTTTTAGCATTTGCTGTTGCCATTTTTTAGATACTAGATCTTAGATAATAGAGGTTAAATAATACAATAACTAAACATCCCTGGTCAAATCTCATTCCTTGCTTTCGCCGAAGGATTTTGAGCCTTTGTAAATTTTGGGGGGCTTAAGCCAATCCGTACTTTGTGATTCTTTCCCTGCTTCGACTTCTTCCATTGTTGGAACTGCCTCGAAAAAATTCTGGAAATTTTTAATGGGCTGCGGTGCGGGTGTACCTTTTTGCGCAAGGCTAGCTTTGCCTGCTCCAAATTTAAGAAGCCATGATGCGATTTCTAATGTTTGGGCACTGACTTGCGCTGGGGAAAAATTATCAGTTGATTTAGAAATAGCAGTATATAGATTAAAAGAAATATCCTCATCCAGAGGCAGAGCAAGATCCTGAAGCATTCTTGCTGCTACTTCACTGACACTGTTTGCCTGTGGGTCGATAAAACTTTCTTGAGCAAATTCTTGATTCAATTTGCCCTTATTTACAGTTATTATCCACGTTTCTGGACTAATTTGTTGTTCATGAGTAATTTTTTGCTGCAAAGCTTCTTTGCTATCAAAGCCAATCGCTATTATGAAATTTGCCGGTTGCGAGGAGAACTCAAGAGAAATTTGTTCCGGCTTAACACCAACTGAGCCGGGAAGAGGATGGATGATAAGCTTCAAATTATTACCATCGAGAAAATGTGTTACTTTATCGACCGTATCTATGGCGTTTTGGACTACTACAATAGGCGTTTTTTTATTTGTTGCTTTGCCGATTTTGTCTACACCGTAGATGCTTTGGGCATCACCGACTTTTGGTTCCTGCGCAACAACAAATGCGTTTTTGCCCAGTTTTACCAGAGAAAGATAAACTGCAAGACCAGCTGCCAAGCCGTCAAAGCCGGTTTCCTCTGCAACAGCAACAAGGATGTTTTCTGCCTTTGTTAAGTTATCCAGTGTTTTATCTTTAGCGTTTTCGTCCATTTAGACTGAGGCAGGGCCGAAAGATTCTATGATATCGTTCTCTTGAAAGTCAAGTTGGGGCTCCAGGGAAATCCCGCAGTCCTGACCACTAGTTACGATTGGGAAATTTTTCTTGAATTTTTTGAGCGAAACTATCTTAGCTGAACCCACATTTTTTTCGCCTCTTATCAAGTTCACCTGATCTTGGACGTTTAGCTTACCATGAGTAACTTTTGCCCCGGCAATTTTTTTGCCTTCGATTTGAAAAGTAGCCATTATTTTTGCTTTGCCTGTGATTTTGGACTGAAGTTTAGCTTCTTCGAAACCAATAACAACATCCTCCATATCCTGCAGTAATTCATAAATTACATTGTAGGACCGGATAATTACTCCTTCTCTTTCTGCTTGGTTTTTTATTGAATTTGGAACTTTTATGCCAAAGGCAATAATGGGGGCTTTGGCCGTTTTTGCAAAGGCTATGTCTGTATTTGTTATTTCTCCTACGGAAGAGTCTAAGATAAGGGTGTTTTGAGGAAGATTTTCCAAAACAGCCTCAAGACTGCCGGCAACGTCTGCTTTAAGAATAATTTTAAATTTGTTTTTTACGTTTTCGCTTTTTGCAATGATGTCTGCGTATGAAACCGGGCCTTTGTCTTCTTCTAATTTTTGGGCAATTGTATCTCTCACAATACTTCCGACCTCTAAAGTTTTTTTGAACCCCAGAATTTCAACAGGTTTGCCGGGTTCTGCCTCTTTTACATTTTTACCCCCGTCGTCGATTAGAGCTTTGACTGTGATTGTTTCACCGTCTACATTAATTTTCTGACCGATTTTAAGAGTTCCGGTTTTAACTATGACAGTAACAATCGCTCCGCGGTTTTTATCGAGAAAAGATTCAACCACAACTGCTTCCAATGGGTCGTTGGGAAGAGAAGGAAGCGGGTTAAGTTGCCATACCAACTCGATAACTTCCAAAAGTTCGGCAATTCCCTTGCCTTTTGGAGCAGCTATCTCGACAACCGGCACATCTCCCCCATAACTTTCGATAACAATTCCTGCTCCTTCCAGCGCTTTTTTTACTTTTTCGATGTTTACATCCGGAAGATCAGTCTTTGTTATAGCAACTATAGTTGGTTTTTGAGCTTTTTGAATGTGTTTAATTGCTTCTACGGTTTGAGGTTTAACGCTGTCGTTTGCGGCCACAACAAGAATAACAATGTCTGCGACCTCAGCTCCTCTGGAGCGCATTTTCTCGAAAGCTGCATGGCCAGGCGTATCAACAAAAGTAATGGGTTTTTCCTGATAGATTATCTGATAGGCTCCGATATGCTGGGTAATTCCGCCGTGTTCGCTGCCTGCAACATTAGTTTTTCTGATTGTGTCAAGAAGAGTGGTTTTACCGTGATCGATGTGTCCCATTATGGTCACGATCGGTGGTCTGTAAGATGTAGATGGTTTGTCGTTCATTGTTAATTGTTAACGTGGCAAAACTTTTCATTTATACAGAGCCATGCGGTCCTCGTCCTTTGGACTGCGGGCCTAAAGCTTTGTCGCTATTGTTGTGTTTTTGACGTTTCGTCATTTTCTTCAGATCTCTCTTCTTGTACTTTAGCATCTTCCGGGTTGACAGGATCCAGATCAGGCTGAGGTTCAGTTGGTTTGCCATCAACTTCCGGTAACTCTTCCGGTTCGTCCGCGGGGGGTAGTCCTTTGGGCTCTTTGGGTGCCGGCAGCTCTTCCGGTTCGTCTTTTTTCGCTTTATCACCTTTTGCGCTTGTTTTTTCAGTCGTTCCTTTTTCTTCTGTCACGCCGAGGGCTTTTTTGGCCGCATCCTGAGCTTTTTTTTCTTTTTCTTCGACTTCTTTTGGTGTACCGCTTTTGCCCCGAATGTCTATTTTGTATCCTGTAAGTTTTGCTGCCAGCCTTACATTCTGACCTTCTTTGCCAATAGCAAGTGAGAGCTGGTCGTCCGGAACTGTAACTTCTGCTGTTTTTGCCTCTTCGTCTATTTTGACCGAAAGTTCTTTTGCCGGTGAAAGTGCAGCTTTAATAAATTCTGCCGGGTCTTCCTGATAAGCGATAACGTCTATTTTTTCATCGCCCAGTTCGTTCATGACGGCTTGAACCCTGACTCCTTTTTGGCCTACACAAGAACCAACTGGATCAACTCCGAGTTGCTTTGAAGCAACTGCTATTTTGGCTCTGGAGCCACCTTCTCTTGCAACTACTTTAACTTCAACGCTTCCGGATGAGATTTCCGGGACTTCCTGTTTGAAAAGGCCTTCCAAAAGACCACCGGAACTTCTTGACAGGATAATTTCTTCTCCCCGCGGGCCTTCTTTTATGCCAACTACATAAAACTTCAGCCTTTGATTAACAAAGTATTTTTCGTTGTGAGATTGTTCTTGTGGAGGCATGATTCCTTCGGCTTTACCAAGGTTTATGGTAATTACCGGACCGGAAATTCGCTGAACTACACCGGAAACCAAAGATCCGATTTTAGATGAATATTCGGTCAAAATTGCGCTTTTTTCCGCTTCTCTGATTCTTTGAAGTATCACTTGTTTTGCAGTTTGAGCGGCAATACGTCCGAAACCCGAAGGAGTGACATCTTTTTTTCCTTTGGAAAGCTTGACTTCACCGGAGTTGGAATCAAGGTCGACATTTATTCCTTCAGGGTCACCATAATCCTTGCGGTAGGCTGCCAAAATAGCCTGTTTTATAGAGTCGATAACGACTTCAGGTTCGACTCCGCGTTCGGAGCAAACCTGATTTAGTGCGCTTGCAAATTCTGTTCTTGCTTGTATTGCCATGGTGGTTTTGAAAAAAGGCGCATACGCGCCTCAACCTAAGAGTACCTAAAACTAGCCGCCCGAATTCTAACAAAATATTTTGGGGTAGTCAACTTAAATCGGTTATACTTATTCAGCTTGTAATGAATCTGAAAAAAGACCCGCTATTTTCACTTTTAATACTGATAATAATTGCTTCCGCTGTCTTTTTCCGAATATACAACTATTTTGGCCGCGTGAATATACATGCGGACAACGCCTGGGAGTTGCAGGTTGTCAGATATGCTTTCGATAATCTGAGGATTCCTGTGGTCGGCCCGTTTTCTTCTGCCGGGCCATTTTTCTACGGACCGTGGTATTTCTGGATATTCATGGTCATAACTGTGGTGCCATTTGGGTTTTTGACACATTGGTATTTGATGACAATTTTGTCATTTGTTTTTATCTATCTGGTTTTTTGGATCGGACGGGAAGTGGGAGGCAAGTGGGTTGGCGCAATAGCTGCACTTTATGCTGCTGTTTCAACAGCACAGATAAACAATTCGTTTGGTGTCTGGAGCCCAGCTTTGATTCCTTTTTTGGTTGCCTTAAGTTTGGTTTTGCTTCTTAGATTTTCTAAAAATGGGAAGCTCCTGGACCTTTTTCTTCTGAGTTTTGTGGTTGGACTTTCTGTGACAATTCATTTTCAAAGTGTGTTGATCTCCCCTATCTTATTTGCTGCATTGATCCTGCTTTTTTTATCTAAACCCAAATTCACTACCTTATTTAAATCCCTAGGTTTAACTTTTATGGGTTTCGTCATTCCTTTTTTGCCTTTGATTTGGTGGGATGCGAACCATAATTGGTACAACTCCGTAAGCTTGGCGGTCTATTTGTTGGTGGACCAATATAAAATCTGGGTGCCAAACCGCTGGTTAACATATGCAGGTTCTTACTGGCCGCAGGCATGGGCAGAAATTATCGGAGGTTCCAAATATTTAGCCGGGGTAGTTATCGGACTCGTTGGTGTTTTTGGATTATTAAAGTTAAAAAACTTTTCCAAATCCAAAGCTTTTTACCTTGTCGCTTTGACATTCCTTTTCGAAGTTATTTTGTTTAGATACTACCGTGGAGAAAGATTTTATTACTACAGTTTTTTTGCCCACCCGGCAGTAATCGTTTTGACGGCATATGTTACACACGAACTTTTTAAAATACAAAAACTGCTCGGTATTATCCTTGTATCAGTTTTTGTTGTTTTGACAATTAATCAATCTGTGAAAAATCTAAAAGATGTTGGAATAACTCTGTCGCAAATAACTTCTGTGAAAGAAGAAATATATGCAGCATATCCTAATCATAACTTTGATATTTACGGCTGTATTTATAATGGCGGACGTGTAAGCCATCCAATAGCTCTTTCAATATACATAGACGGCCGCAACACTTTGGACGGGGTAAAAATAGGCACATGTGAAGCTGGAGACGGATCAATTGCGTGGCATGCGCTTTCTTGGGAAGAGGTCGCTAGCGAAAATTCTGCGTTTTATAACGTGACAACTGAGCACGTTTACAGGGGAATGCAAGAATGGTGGATTGAAAAACCGCCAGGGAAAGGAGACCTATGGAAGTTTCTTGGCGAGAACTTCAGAAAACAAGACTGAGCAGCGCTTTTTAGAAGGTTTCTTCAAGTTCTTCGAGTAGTTCTTTTTGGTGTTTGTTGAGTTTGGTGGGTACTTCAAGACGGATAATCACATAATGGTCGCCCTGGCCGTGGCCGGAAGGGCGCTTTACGCCTTTGCCCCGAAGACGGATTTGCGTACCGGGTTGAGTACCTGCAGGAATGCGGATTTGAACATTTCCGTCGACGGTTTCGATATTGGCTACGGTTCCAAGTGCTGCTTGGGCGAAAGTGATTTCATGCTCTGTGATTATATCCATTCCTCTTCTTTTGAACTTATTGTGGGTTGAAACCTGGCAAACGATTATGAAGTTTTGGAAACGAATTTCACTGTCATCATCTACGCCTGCAGGAATCTTGATTTTCTGACGCTTGCCTTCGATTTCGATTTCTTTTTGGACACCATGCACGGCTTCCATAAAGTCGAGCTTGATTGCATATCGCGGAAGTCTTGCCTGCCTGCCAAAAGGAGACTGCCCACCAAAAAATGCTTCGAAAATGTCAAACGGGTCTGAAAACCCGCCAAAATCTGCATCTCCCTGATTCGCCCATGTATATGTTCTAAAGCCTCCACCCGGTCCGGCTCCGCCGGATCCGCCAAAACCGCCTGCTCCGGGTTCAAATGCGCTATGGCCGTATTGATCGTAAGCTCCCTTTTTCTGGGGATCGGAAAGAACTTGATATGCTTCGTTTATCTCTTTGAATCTGTCTTCAGCTCCCGCCTCTTTGTTAACGTCGGGGTGATATTTACGCGCCTGAGTGCGGTAAGCTTTCTTTAGCTCATCTGCACCGGCATTTTTGGAAACACCAAGAACCTCGTAGTAGTCTTTTTTAGCCATGGGAGTATTATATCGCTAGTTGACGACTTTGCCGCCGTCATAGGTTGTAGTGGTCTTGTTGACCTTGAACTCAAGCTCTGAGATTTTTTCTTTTTCACTCATAAGCTGAACCTTAAACACTCCCGGCATGGGCAGCGGGAAGTTTACAAGTTCGGTAATTAAATTGGCTTTGCCGTTGTTTCCCAGGGTTACCCGTAGATCTTTGTCCGGAAAATCCTGTTCTGTTTTTGCGGGCGGAATGATTTTTAACGTAATCGGGTATTCGTGATCGGGCTCTCCGGAAATTACAGCAACAAGAAACATTTTGGGCCAGTTTGTAGGAACATTGGCAATGAAAAACTGGTCAAAAATTCCGATAACCGAGAGTTTTTGTTCGCGTGAAACTGTGGCGTAGTCGCAGAGGGTAAAAATTTCAGCTGTTAAGTTTTTCATTTATGGTTTTTGGTAGCTAATTCTGTCTATAAGAGTTGAATTATAAGAAGTTTTGGATTCGAATGGTAGATCTAAACCTCTCTTGCCGGCTAATATTAAAATATCATCATGGCCTGAATGACCTCTTAGATTAGCTTCGAAAAACCGTACGTCTTCGTCTGTTAGGCTACTTGGATTGTATAGTCTTTTGGGAAATAATTGCAGGTTTTCATTTCTAAGCTCGATGGCTTTACCCCAAGCTTCTGGAGTCTCTTGTGCTTTGGGATTTAGTTTAGCCCAACCTTGAAAAGCAAAGCTTGCAAGAATGCGCATTTTGTCATGGGTCAAACTAATACGGGGCTTTTCTGCTGTAAGTACGTGTTCTTTAAAGGGTGTTTCCACTTTATTCCTTTACGACTTCGCCTTCCTGAACGTCGCCGGAGTCTGTTTTCGCTTGATCATCGGATGGTGTTTGCCCATTTGTTGACTGGCTATCTGTCCCTTTTGACTCCTCTGCGTCTTGTGTACCTTCTTGTTTGTACATCGACTCGCCTATTTTTGACAAAGAAGAGGAGAGTTCCTCTGTTTTGGCTTTTACTTCTTCGATTGAACCGGAAGACTGAATATCTTTAACCGCTTTTACTTTTTCTTCGATTTCAGTCTTTACATCTGCCGGCACTTTGTCACCAGCATCTTTAAGGGATTTTTCGGCCTGGTAAACAAGAGAGTCTGCCCTGTTTCTGGTTTCGATTTCTTCCTTTTTAGACTCATCTTCTTTTGCATGCTCTTCAGCTTCTTTGGTCATCCTTTGAATTTCTTCATCGGTTAGACCTGTTGAGCCTGTTATTGTAATTGATTGTTCTTTGTTGGTAGCTTTGTCTTTGGCTTTGACATTTAAGATTCCTGAGGCATCCAGATCGAAGGTGACTTCGACTTGGGGAACCCCGCGAGGTGCCGGTGGAATTCCATCCAGATGAAATCTTCCAAGAGATTTGTTATCTGCTGCCATCGGTCTTTCGCCCTGTAGAACATTGACCTCTACTGACGTCTGATTGTCTGCTGCTGTTGAGAAAACTTCGGTTTTACTGGTAGGAATGGTTGTGTTTCTCGGAATAAGCGGCGTTGAGACGCTTCCTAATGTCTCAATACCCAAGGTAAGCGGGGTGACATCCAGAAGTACCATTTCTTTCATCTCGCCGCCCAGAACCGCACCCTGAACTGCTGCCCCGACTGCTACAACTTCGTCCGGATTGATTCCTTTATGAGGTTCTTTGCCAAAAAATTCCTGAACTTTTTGTGTAACCAGCGGCATTCTCGTCATACCGCCGACCAGGACTATTTCGTCTATTGCTTTGGCTTCAATTTTGGCATCTTTGAGAACATTTTTGACAGGACCGAAAGTTTTTTCTATAAGATCACCAACAATTGCTTCAAGCTTTGACCTGGAAAGTTTAAGCTGCAGGTGTTTTGGGCCGGATTGGTCTGCCGTAAGATAGGGAATCGAAATCTCGGCTTCTGTAGTTGTGGAAAGCTCGATTTTTGCTTTCTCCGCTCCATCTCTCAGCCTTTGCAGGGCTTGTTTGTCGCCTGAAACATCCACTCCGCTTTCCTTTTTAAATTCGTCCATAAGATATTCAAGAATCTTTTGGTCGAAATCGTCTCCGCCCAAATGGGTATCCCCGTTTGTTGCTTTGACTTCAAAAACTCCTTCACCCAATTCGAGAATAGAAACGTCAAAAGTTCCGCCGCCAAGATCGTAAACAGCAATTGTGTGACCGTGAGATTTATCCAAACCGTAAGCCAGTGCTGCTGCTGTTGGCTCGTTTATGATTCTGTCGACTTTGAGACCGGCTATTTCACCGGCTTGTTTGGTGGCTTGCCTTTGAGAATCGTCGAAATACGCCGGGACCGTGATAACTGCTTGATCTACTGTTCCACCAAGGTAACTCTCGGCATCTTTTTTGATTTTTCCAAGGATCATTGCAGAAATTTCCTGAGGCGTGTAATCTTTGCCACCAACACTGACAACGGCCATGCCGTCGCGGCCTTCTTTAATTTCGTAAGGAAGCCATTTGATGTCGCGTTGAACTTCCGGGTCTTTATATTTCCTTCCCATTAAACGTTTGATTGAGAAAATTGTCATTTTTGGATTGACAATCATTTGCCTTTTGGCAACATCGCCGACAATGTGCTTTGTGGGGTCAACTACAGACGGAATAATGTTTCTGCCTTCGGCGCTGTGAATGACTTTTGGTTTCCCAGCCTCGACTACAGCAACGCATGAATTCGTTGTACCTAAATCTATACCGATAATTTTACCCATAATTACTCCTTAATAATTTTCAATTTACAATTTTTAATTTTCAATATTAAATTCTGCTGTTCGATCAACCTTTTCTTCTTCGTTCTCTTCGTTTGTTTGACCTGCAGATCTTTTTTCAACCACCACTTGGGCAACTCTTAGTACCTTATCTCCTATTTTATAACCTTTTCTGACAACCTTAACAATCCTGTTGTCGTTTTCTCCTTCTGTTACTTCTGTTGCTTCATGCAAGTTTGGGTCAAATTCTTGCTCGTCAGCCTGGATTTCTTCGACTCCTTCCGAGTTTAAAATATCTTTGAACTGTTTAATAACAATATCCAAACCCTGATCGTTTAAGTGAGCTTGAGCACTTTCCAAATTATCAAGAACCGGCAATAATTTTTCTATCAGCAAAGCACTTGAAAGCTGGCTTAAGAGTCTTCGTTCTTCTTCGACCCGCCTTTCAAGGTTTTGGTAGTCTGCGAGTGCCCGTTTAAGCTGGTCTTCCAGTTGTTTTTTTGCCATATCGTCTTTTAGAGCAGTAGGTCTTTTGGTCTTCATATGAGTTTAAAATTCTGTATGATCGGATAATAGCTGAGAAAAGTATCTCATTGTCGGAATAACGACCGGGTAATTTAGTCTTGATGGACCAATAACTGCCAATACTCCGCGGTGGTTTGGCATTTGGTATCGACTTATAACAAAACCGCACGGTTCCAGATACTGCATTCCAAGCTCTTCTCCAAGTAGAATTTTTACCTGATCTTCCGGTGCGAGCTGCCCCAAAATCTGAGCTAGCATGTCAACTTTGTCCAGAAGAGAAAGAACGGTTTTTGTGATGTCTATATCGAAAAATTCCGGCATATCCAAAATATTGGCCATTCCTGCTGCATAAATATCGTTGTCTTCGTTGGTTGCAAGGGCTAGTGAATGGGTCTGATCTGCCAGAACACGCGCAGTATGCTTTAGGAGTTTGTCGAAACGCTCATCATCCCCGCCTAATTCTTCTTTTATGGCAACTTCATCTTTGAGGGAAAGTGATTTTTCTTCCATTAGCTGGTCTACAAAGAACTTCATACCCATTGAAGTGGGAACACGTCCTGCTGAGGTGTGTGGTTGCTTGAGATAGTTAAGTGCGGTGAGACGGACCATTTCGTTTCTGATTGTGGCTGGAGAAACGCCAAGTCCGGCTTCTTTTTCTATGGTTTCAGAACCGACGGGTTCTGCGGTTTCGATGTATTTTTCGATGACTGCTCGAAGTAATTTTTTCTGCCTGTCTGTTAAGTCCATCTAAGTTAGCACTTAATATACAACGAGTGCTAATAGTTGTCAAGACCTTACAAAGATAAAAAAAGTCCCTGAAACTAAAAGCTTTCTGCGTGGATATTTCGTAACGGATGATCTTGGGGTAAAAGTGTATCTTTTAATGTTAGCAGAAAGGACCAAAGCGAGTCTTCTGCGTAAATGTCTTCATTGCTGGGATCTGAACTTATTATTGCATCAAGGGTTTCGAGTATTCCTCTATTTCCAATTTGTTTTTCATCTATCAATCTTACTACAGCAGCCATTTCTTCTTTTGCGCCCATAATACTTTCGTCGATAATTGCCATAAACTCTAATTCGTGCCCAAGTTTTCCTTCGGCTGATTTTTTATACGCATCCAACCTGCTGTAAAATTTTTCGAGGATTAGTTTTAAGTGATCTCTTGGAGAAAGTTCTGGGGTTTGAGTTCTTTCCACGACTAGATTCTACTTCTAAATTTTCAAAACCGCAAGGAAGGCAGCTTGGGGAATGTCTACCCGACGCATGCGTTTTATAGCTCTTCTTCTTGTATTTCTGCTTGTTTTAAAATACTTCGAAGCGTGCCGGGTTTTAAATCTTTATTGTGATATGGAATGGTTACTCTTAAATTGTCCTTTTTAAACAAACGGTGGTTTCCTTTTTGTCTTATGAATTCAAATCCGTTTGCCTCCAAGACTTTTATCAGTTGTCTTGGTTTAACGGACTTCATAAACGAATACTAACAGGAGAAACCACAATTGGAGTTTTTTCTTCGGGAATTTCAGACTCTTTTAGGTCCTCAAGATAAAGTTCGGCTGCTTCCTTAATATTTTTAAGAGCTTTCTCAAACGTATCTCCTTCGGAAATACATCCCACTAGAGCGGGAATAGTAACCGAATATCCGCTTTTTTCGGGAGTAAAAACAGCCGTATATTTAAAAACTTTTGCAGTCTTTTTCTTTGCCATAGTGAGCAAATTATAGCAGAATCTTGCCGCAATCGCTTTTTACAAGTTTTGAAGCTAAAAAATTTAATGATTTAAATCTTCAAAACCGCTAAGAAAGCATCCTGGGGAATATCGACTTGGCCAAAACGTCTCATTCTTTTTTTGCCCTTCTTCTGTTTTTCCAAAAGTTTCATTTTGCGGGTGACGTCGCCGCCATAGAGTTTGGCAGTAACATCTTTGCGGAAAGAAGCGATTGTTTCACGGGCTATGATTTTGCCGCCGATTGCTGCCTGAATTGGGATAGGAATCTGCTGCTTTGGAATAGCATCTTTTAGTTTTTCGACAAACTTTCTGCCGATTGTCTCTGCTTTTTCGCTTGGAACGATTTGTGCAAGTCCTTCTATTGGCTCGTGATTTACCAGAATATCCAGTTTTACTAATTTTGCCGGACGATAATCTGCAAGTTCGAAGTCTAGAGAAGCGTAGCCTGATGTTACTGTTTTAAGTTGGTCGTAAAAACCTACTATTAAATCCAACAGCGGGATGCTCGCTTCTGTTTTTTGGAGACTGCCTATATTTTCGATGTTTGTTACCTCCCCGCGCCTGTCGTGGACAAGAATTGATATGGCACCATAATATTTTTCCGGAGCAAAAATTGTCACTTTTGCATAGGGTTCTTTTACTTCTCTTGCTGTAGGATCAAAATCTGAGGGCTTGTTGATTTCCTGTCCGTCCATCATAAAATTTACAGAGGGAGAAGTTGCGATAATATCCAGGTCATATTCGCGCTCTAACCTTTCCTGGGTGATTTGGGCATGCAGGAGTCCTAGAAAACCAACTCGAAAACCCATCCCGAGACTGACTGATGATTCGGGAGAAAAACTCAAAGAGGCATCGTTGAGTTTTAACTTTTCCAAACCGATTTTCAACTTCGGAAGATCATGTGTGTCTGTCGGGTAAAAAGATAAAAAGACAACTGGTTTGGCTTCCTGATAACCGGGGAGTGGTTTTGCAGGATTTTTGGGACTGGTAATTGTGTCCCCTACTTTGACTTTGGCGATGTCTTTAAGGTTGGTGACTATAAAGCCGACTTCGCCTGCAGACAGTTGATTTACATAAACAGGTTTTGGCGAAAGATAGCCTATTTGTAAAACTTCAGCTATTGCATTGGTTGCCATTAAGACGACGTTATCGCCAACTTTAATTTGTTCACCAAACATTCGGACTGTTGCAATAACCCCTTTATATGGATCTAGGGAGGAATCAAAAATAAGAGCTTGTGGCACATTGCTTGTAGAAATAGGTTGTGAAATCCTATTTATCACAGCTTCAATTACAGACTCTACGTTTTCCCCTGTTTTGGCGCTAACTTTTAGAATTTCGCCTTCTGTAAAGCCTAATGACATAAGTTCTTCTTGAGTTTTTTCGACTTCTGCCTGTGGTGAGTCAATTTTGTTGATGACAGGAATTAGAGTTAGGTTAGCATTGAGGGCGAGGTTAAAGTTGGAAAGAGTTTGGGCCTGAATTCCCTGGGTTGCATCGACTATAAGTATTGCGCCTTCGACTGACGCAAGGGATCTTGAAACTTCGTAGGAAAAATCGACGTGGCCAGGAGTATCGATGAGATTTAGACTGTAGACTGTAGACTGTAGACTGTAGACGAGCCTGATCGCTTTCAACTTAATAGTGATGCCGTGTTCGCGTTCGAGTTCCAGACTGTCAAGAAGTTGGGCTTGGTGAGCACTACCTACCGCTCCGCAGATTTCCATAATACGGTCGGCAAGAGTGGATTTGCCGTGGTCGATATGTGCTATAAGGCAGAAGTTACGGATGTTCATGACGATCAGTTTATCAGAAAACTCAGAGTATCGGGAGATCGGACAACCAGATTATCCAGATTGCCAGATTTGATGAAGTTTGTTAATTCTTTTAGAAAGAGTTTTATATTCATTCGCAAGTTCATACGCGCTAACTTTAAGATGTGGTAGGGCAATCGATATTGTTCTTAAGTGGGTTATTGTTTCATCGCTTGAGCCCAATGCTATTTTTAGGAATCTTTTAAACTCAGCTCCAGATGACTTTTTTGCAAAGCCTTCTGCTATGTTTGCAGGAATAGACTTTGAACATCTCTTACATTGTTTTACTGAATCATATTCAGATATGGGGATTCTTTTGAGAAAACCGTAGAGTTTGTCCATCAGGTCTAGTGATTGTTGATAAACTTCTAAATCGGTTACATCTCTGATCATAATCTGATTATATCTGAAATTCTGAGTTATCCGAGTTTCTCTGGATAATCTGAATTAGGGGTTTGGTTCCTGTGCTTCGATTGAAGTGGGAGCCGGGTTTTTCAACTTGGTAGGAAGGGCTATTATTCTTTTGCCCAGATTGTAGAAAATAACAACTTCCTGCACTTTAAGTATCCAGGAAAGAAAAATATAAACTGACAAACCTACAAATGTTGCCACACCCGTCAAAAGAATGAGCCCGATTGTTTTTGTTGTGTCGAAGATAAGCTGGTCTAAAAGTTTCATAGGAATGTAGAGCGAAATTGCTGTCAGGACACTAATAAATATCATTTTTACGACCGGGAGGAGGAGTTCTTTCTTGTTAAATGAGACTTTTCTGTCAAGAAAAATTAGCATGAGAGTGGCATTTATTATATTGCTTATCGAATACGCCAGAGCAAGATAGACGATAGAAAGATGAAGTACAGGAATGAAAATCAGCGCCAATATAATATTAAGACTGACAGAGATAGAATTAATTATTACAGGAGTTTTACTGTCCCGTATTGTATGGAACCCTCTTAAAAGAAGCAGGCCAATTGCTTGAGCTGCAACTCCTGCCGAAAATGCAATTAAGGTTCTTCCGGTTAAAACCGTGATATCCCAAGGAAATTCTTGAGCTCCAAATGCCAAACGTACTACCGGAATACGAAGAATCGCAAGAATTGCAGCTGCCGGGAAAATCAAAAATAAAATTTGATGAAAAGACTCTGTAAATATTCTTTTGAATTGTTCATACCTTTTGGCATTAAATTCGATAGACAAAGATGGCAGAGCTGCTTGAGCCAGACTTCCGGCGAAAAGGGCGATGGGGACAAGCTGAAGTACCTGAGCATAATTAAAAGCTGTTATGGAACCTGCTAATGCATACGAAGCCAGACGAATATTAATTAGATCTGCAACTCGCAGTAGGCCCAGAGAGATGGACCTCGGCCACATCAGAGATAACATTTCTCTAACGTCCCGGTTTTTAAAATCAAAGCTGGGTTTAAACCGGTAACCCAGAGATAGCGCTAGAGGCAACTGAACTACTAAGTGCAAAAGTGCACCAAGTATCATTCCGAAAGCAGGAGCATATATATCGAATACCGGGACTAAAAATATGATTGAGATAATAATCCCAACATTATAAAAAACGGCGGCTAGTGCCGGAACTAGAAATCTTTGGAATGATTGCAGAATGCCTGTTATAAAAATCGAAATAACAAAAAAGGCCTGAGCAAAAATCATAATTCTTAATAGTTTTGCTATCTGAGCTTGAGTTGTGGGATCCCGCTCTATTACGCCTGGTGCCAAAAGAGGCGCAATGATGTCTGCGAATAGAAAAATAATCACCAAAAATACAAGGAATACAACAATTCCTAAGGTAATCATTTTATTTGAAAGTTCCCAAGCTTTATCTAATTTATCCTTCGCCAGATATTGGGAAAATACGGGGATGAAGGCCAGTGCAATAGT
>JAUYIQ010000008.1 GCA_030688205.1 Candidatus Curtissbacteria bacterium
AAGAAACAAAAAGTAATGGTGCAAAAAACGGTAAAAATCGTATCTTTATTTTCATATATTGTTTATAATAACAAAAATAGGATTTTTATTCAAACGTACCAAAATGCAACCAAATTTCTATATGTATAAGACGCTAAATTAGAAGTTGTCAAATGAGGCTAATAAATATATAAAACAATATCAGCTCCGCCTGACGCCTGCTAGTTTACACTGAGTTAACCAAATGTGTCCTTGGAGGGAGCGCTATTTTTTAAAATATTCCTTCAGCATGGTCAGTAATGTTGTTTTTCCTTTGTTTGATTTTAAATATAATTCGCGTCGCTTTGCATCCTTGATATTTTTATAAGCTTCATAATGAATTAATTCCAACGGGATATATGATCTTGTAGATTTATTCTCTCCCTTATTGTGAGAGGCAAGTCGTTGCTTGAGATCTTCAGAATAACCAATATAAATGAATTTTTTGAGGGGATTATGGAGAACGTAGACGTAGAAGAATTTCATGAAATTTGCGCGGGTACCAGTCGGTACCCGGCTGCGGTCCAATTCTTTCCTTACTTTTGGCGAAGCAAGGTGCAGAATTGTACCTTGCTCCCCCGTGAGGACTCGAACCTCAAACCTCGAAGTTAACAGCTTCTTGCTCTACCATTGAGCTACAGGGGAACGTTAAACAATTTTACCATCAAATACCATTGAAATCCAGCCCACGCTAATGTTTTCCCAAAACATTAAGAACCTATATGCTTTAATTTATGCCTTCAAGGTGTTAGAATTCAATTAATCTCAAATATATTCATATAGATAATAAAAATATGGCAAATAAGTCATTAAACAGTAACTTGCATAAAGCCAACAAGGCAAAAAAAGATGAGTTTTATACCCAGCTTGTTGATATTGAAAAAGAATTAAAGCATTACAAAAAACAATTTCAAGGCAAGGTTGTTTATTGTAATTGCGACGATCCTTTTGAGAGTAATTTTTTCAAGTATTTTGCCGCTAATTTTAAAGAATTAAAAATAAAGAAACTTATTACTACCAGCTATGTTAAATCGCCAATTGTAGGTGGCCAGTTACCGCTATTTGAAGTGGAAGGATTAAAACCGTCAGGCAAAGAGCCGTTTAAAATCGAAATCACAGAAGTGCCGGATGCTGACAGTGACGGCGCGATAAACCTTGACGATGTGGAGTATTTGCTAAAGCACGACAAAAACACTGCGACACCCCTGCGCGGCAACGGCGATTTTCGCAGTGAGGAGTGTATCAAGTTTCTCAATCAAGCTGATATAGTCGTAACCAACCCGCCGTTTTCTCTATTCCGTGAATATGTCGCCCAGCTTATTGAACACAACAAAAAGTTTTTAATTATTGGGAATCTCAACGCAATTACTTATAAGGAGTGTTTCAGGTTCATAAAAGATAATAAGATGTGGCTAGGGATTACGATGGATGGGAGAAATAAATGGTTTCGAGTACCAGACAGCTACCCAATAAACGAAAATGTTGCTAATTCAAAAATAGAAAATGGTAAAAAATATTTATTTGTTAAGGGCTGTGTGTGGTTTACGAACTTAGATACTGAAAAGCGACACGAAAAGTTGATTTTATATAAAAAATATACGCCAGACGAATACCCGAAATATGATAATTATGACGCAATTAATGTCGATAAGGTTTCTGAAATCCCAGTAGATTATAATGGCACGATGGGTGTGCCGATTACTTTCCTTAATAAATATAGTCCAGATCAATTTGAGATTATTGGTCAGGGGCAAGGCAATCTTTATAGAGAACTAACACCAAAGGGATTAAGTAGTAAATTTGTTGATGATTATTATAAGATGGGAGGAACAGGTTCAATAAAAGAAGACCATCCTGTCTTGGGTTATTATAATAGGGATGGTAAAACTGTTATTCCCTACATGAGAATAGTAATAGAAATAAGAAAGTAAAAAAATAATATGAAAGGAATTATTTATATAATGACAACAGCTGTCTCTGGTCTAATAAAAATAGGACAAACGGGCATTAGTAATTATCAAGAGCGTATGCGAAACCTTGAAGCAAACGGTTATTATAATGTTGTCGGATTGAGGAGGTTTTTTGCAATCGAACTCGAAGATTATGAAGACAAAGAAAACCTTTTGAAAGAAATTTTTAGCAAACATCAAGTCGGAGATAGCGAGTTATTAGCTTTGGATTCCGAATTAGTTAAACAGCTTCTTTTGTCATTTGATGGTAAAGTTATTTTTCCGAAGGATGTAGACAGAGAAAAAGAGTTCGACAGTGTATCAAAAACTAGAAAGCAGAGTGAGCGATTTAGTTTTTATAAAAAAGGATTGAAAAATGGTGATGAGATTGTATTTAGCGATGACAAAAAAATAACTGCAAAAGTTTGTGGTGAGCGAGAGGTTAAATACGACGAGCAAATCTGGAAATTATCACCTCTAACTTATAAGATCTATGAACAGAAAGGCAAATTGAATACTAGCGGGGCTTATCAAGGTGCAGCTTATTTTGAATATAATGGTAAAAAATTAAAAGATTTGCCCGATACCGTTAATTAAACAAAAAATAATATGAAAATAGATTTACATAAAATTTCAATTCGTGAAGTAATCGCCAACTACAAAGACAGCGCCGAGGAAGGCGTGACGGCTTATAACGGCAAATTAAATATTCGTCCAAAATATCAGCGCGAGTTTGTGTATAAGGAAAAGCAACGCGATGCCGTGATAGAAACTATAAAAAACAGTTTCCCGCTGAATGTGATGTATTGGATGATTAGAGAAGATGGTGGCTACGAGGTGCTGGACGGCCAACAGCGCACTATCAGCATTGGGCAATATGTTACTGGTGATTTTTCATTGAATGATCGCTTTTTCCATAATCTTACCAAAGAGGAACAGGATAAAATTTTGGATTATGAACTGATGATTTACTTCTGCGAAGGCACAGACAAGGAGCGTTTGGATTGGTTTAGGATTATCAATATTGCTGGAGAGAAATTGACCGACCAAGAAATACGCAACGCAGTATATACTGGGCCATGGCTTAGTGATGCGAAATTAAAATTTAGCAAATCAAATTGTGCTGCGTATCTTTTGGCAAACGACGCCGGACAATTAGTCAGTGGCTCACCAATTCGGCAAGAGTATTTAGAAACTGCCCTCTCTTGGATAAATGACGGCAAAATAGAAGATTATATGGCCAAGCACCAGCACGACAAAAGTGCAGACGAATTGTGGGAATACTTTCAAAAAGTGATCTCCTGGACGCGAGAAATTTTTCCGAATTATCGCCGGGAAATGAGTAATGTGCCGTGGGGTGATTTGTATAACCAATTTAAAAATAAAAAAAATGATTCAAATAAACTGGAAAAGGAAATAACCGAGTTGATGCAAAATGAAGATGTGACTAAAAAGTCTGGCATCTACGAATATGTCTTAACTAGAAATGAAAAATATTTGAACATTCGTGCTTTTACCGAAAAGATGAAGCGAGAAGCATATGAGAGGCAAAAAGGTATTTGTCCGCACTGTAAAGGAGAGAACAAGAAAAAGAAATGGGAAATTGAAGAAATGGAAGCCGATCATATAAAACCTTGGCACGAAGGCGGAAAAACAACAGCAGAGAATTGCCAAATGTTATGCAAACAAGATAACCGAACCAAATCTGGGAAATAAAATGATAGGCGTGCAAAAACAAGTTAAAAAGATGATTTTAGCGTAGTTTTAGCGAAAGTTGATTTTTCGCAATAAAATTAGTATGATACAAGTATAAACTTATACCTATGGCTAAAAAATCTCATCAAAAAAACATAGTTAATAAAGTCGCGTCAAAGCGCGTTTTAGATCAAAACACCGCCGCGTTTAAGACCTACGACACCTACAAGAAAACCGCCGATATTATAGAGCGCGCGGAGTTTGCGTCTGGAAAAAGGGCAATTTTCAAATCCGACACTGGCTCCACGCTTAATTTTGAAATCAATCACTATGGAGCCTACTCAACAACAGCGCAAAAAATTTAAGACGGCGCAGGACTGGAACGATTATATCGGCCCTCTGCTTCAATCCGGTCAAGGAATAACCGGAAAGGATTTATTTGAACTTCGCAAGGCGTGCTACGCCGAAATTGAAGCGTTGCGTGGCCGTCCGCTTTTAATTTACGCGACAAAATTTTTGGACGGCGGACCGCCCGGAATGCCAAATCAAATTGACTTGCCCGATGTGGACGGATTTACCGACCTTATCAATTCCGTTAGTAATGATTGCAAATCAGTTGATGTGCTTTTGCATAGTCCGGGCGGACGGCCTGACGCAACGGAGCGAATTGTCGGAATACTTCGCAACAGATTTCAAGAAGTAAATTTTTTGGTTCCGCACTCCGCATATTCCGCCGCCACAATGTTGGCCTTGTCTGGCAATGGTATTGTTTTGCACCCAAGCGCAACACTTGGGCCGATTGACCCGCAAGTTGGTGTTCCGACAAAAGAAGGCATGATCCGTTTTGTCCCTGCAAAATCAATTTTGAATGGCTTTGCGAAAGCCAAAAAATTTATAAAAGACGAAGGGCCAGAAACTTTGCCCGCCTATATTCCGCTGATTGAAAAATACTCGCTTGACCTTTTTGAGCTTTGCGAAGATTCCGAAAAATTATCCAAAGAGTTGGTTTCTTCGTGGCTCAAAAAGTATATGTTTGCAGGCGTAAAAAATAACGGACGAAAAATCAAAAAAGCCGCTTCGTATTTTTCCGATTACAATACTCACAAAGTTCACTCACGGCCATTAACACCGGATAAACTCTCCGATTTCGGTTTGAAACTCGAAGTCGCCGAAAATCCACTCCGCGATTTATTGTGGGAAGCATATATTTTGCTCAATGGATTTTTTAACGTCAGTCCGTTCGTGAAATTATACGAATGCACGCACGGCGTATCATGGGGCAAACAATTCCAAATCATAATGGGTCCGCCACAGATGCAACCCCAACCGCGACCCCAAGTTCAACCCAAACCGCAACAATAGCGGCGTGTCAGTTTCACTGGCACGAAATTCGGCGGCGGCGGAAA
>JAUYIQ010000098.1 GCA_030688205.1 Candidatus Curtissbacteria bacterium
TTGCATAAGATGGCGAAACTGTTGTAACGCGGGTCGCATGCAAAATCCCCTCCCCTAAAACATTAATTTCCGTTGCAGGTTTTCCTCTTTTTATTTCTTTTGTATTTTCATCCTGAATTTGCAAAATGTCTAATACATTTAGCGAACCCCTGCCTTGGTAATTAAGGTTATGAATGGTTAAAAGTGTTGGAATATTAAGGTTTAATTTCTTATTCAACGCAAGCGGGATAAGAGCGGTATGCCAATCATTACAATGGACAACTTTAACTGCCCAATGTTTATTTTTATGAAGCCAGATTATAAAATGGCCAACCGCAAGATCAAAAAAAGCAAATTCATCAATCCTCTTATTTTTCCCTCTTACATTTGGACCCTCCAGGTAACGTTTATTCTTCAGAAAATAAGCTTTAATTTTGCCTTGCGGATTTTCACCTTGATAGACTTCCACATCTTCCCTAGAGCTGTCAAACTTAACAGTTAAAGTGGCAATTTTTTCTTGAGAAAATGCTTTTGGAATATCTTTGTAATATGGAATCACTACTCTCACATCAACATCTAAATTCTTCAGTGCTTTTGGGAGAGATTCCATCACGTCTCCCAACCCTCCGCGTTTGAAAAACGGAGCCGCTTCATACGCCACCATCAAAACATTCAGCTTGGAATCCATAAATTACTGCCTTCCTGAAAGAATTCTAAGGTAGAGTTTTTCATAGTTTTCCACCATTTTCTCAACTGTAAAATTTTCTTCAACATGCTTTCTGCAAGCTTTTCTGTCTATTTCCCCAATTCTTCTTATTGCCTCTATCAAGCCTTCAATTCCTTGTTTTTTGATAACCCATCCGCCTTTTCCCGGACGATCCTCGCTATCAGGATCTATTATAAACCCAGTCAAACCATCTCGCACTATCTCAGGAACGCTCCCCCTGTTATACGCTATTACCGGCGTTCCGCATGCCATCGCCTCTACCATTACCAAACCAAATGGCTCCTCCCAATTTATCGGAAAAAGAAATGCCTTTGCATCCCTATGAAGGTCGCGCACTTCTTCCCTGGTCAAATTTTGCTCATTGGATAACCCTCCTATCAACTCTATTTTGTCCGAGAGATTTGGAGCGACTAATTCGTCGTAAAATTTTCTATCCTCAACGTTTCCGACAATTCTTAAATGCTCTCCCGATTTCTGCGAAGCTTCAATCGCACTAACTACGCCTTTTGGATCAATAAATTTACCGTCTTTTTTGCCCTTGGCCATCCTACCAATAAAAAGAATGTAATCTTTTTTAGGATTATCAATCGGAGTATAAAAGGAAGTGTCTATTCCGTTATAAACAAGTTCTGCCGGAGCGTTAAATCTTTTTCTGGCGCTTTCCGATATGCATACCAATTGAGACTTCCCTTGTGTATCCAGCAGAGCCATACGTAGTTCATCCGTGATTTGCCCATGAATAGTTGTAACTGTAGGAATATTAATTGACGACAAGGCAAGCAACGGCAAAAATTCCGGATACATATGGTTATGAAAAAGGTCGAATTGACTCTGTTGTTTAATAAATTCCACCGTCGCATGAGTAATATAGGCAGCATCAGTATAAAATGGATTTTCCGTTAATTTGTAAAAGCTTAAGCCGGTCTCGATAACTGGCACAAATTTTACGCCCGGCAAATTTGAATCAGCAGTTCCGAATATGGTCACCTCATGCCCCTTACGAACCAAACCCGTGGCAAGATCTGCAATTATTCTATTTCTACTTACTGTTGTATTCGGAGTAATAGGTCGTTTTAATCCGGCCAGAAGCGCAATCCTAAGAGACACCATAGATTTATGGTATCAGAAATTTTACTAACATGCTACAATCATATTAATGGAATCATCTAACTTTGAAATTCCTAAAAATCCTGAAACTTCTCAAAAAGAAATTGCGCCAAAACCGGAATCAATCAAAAATAAACACTTTGAATACACATTGGTCTTCGGACAGGGGCCTGTTCAAGAACAAGACAATGTTCCTCAATCCGGCAGACAAGGGTTAAACTTTTATTCCAGAATGACAGCTCTTGCCGCATCCCAAATGCTCAAAATCGGCATAACCGAGAAAGTAGTTTTATCCGGTGGAGCAACCGGCGCTCGCGCAGGAACACCCGAAGCCCAAACAGAAGCCGAACTAATGGCCGACATCATTAGAAAAAAGCTAACTACTTTATCTCCCGATGGAAATTCATACATTGCCAACGGCAAAGTGATTCCGCTAAAAGATACCGGTGGCGCAGATAGACCTAAAGCTGAAATTGACAACGATGTTGCCCAAGCTTTTGCCGATAAAATCTTAATTGAAAATGAATCAAAAGATACGCTCCAAAACTTTTCTTTAATCCTAAATAAATATTTGGACCAACCCGGACAGGAAGAGGCCTCCATGGCCCTTTTGGGAATCGGATTTCATGCAAAAGACACCTATAATGGCACGGGAACAGGCAGGCTGGAAGTTTTAAAAGATATTTTCAGAATAAAAGGTACTGTTTATTCCGTCGAAGAGGTAATTAATGATTTACTCATTGACCAGGAAAGATCCTCTCCACGCAAAAAACTGTCCCAGCTTACACAGTTGGCGCAAGATCACGACATATCTCAAATGAAATCTATCCAGGAACAGTTATTGATTGAGGGGTTAAATTCAGGAGAATGGCTCAAGGCTATTCCTATACTAAAAAGCGAGAAAAGAATTAAAGACATGATAACTAACAATCAATATGTGCAGAAGGCTTTTGAGGAACAATTTGGATTGCAAAAAGAAGATGTTCTTTCGATGAGTTTGCCCGAAATTATAGCCAGAGTTCAGGAAGTGAAAGTAAAAGGAACTGCCGAGGAAGAATATGGAGCCATAAAAACAGCTATTTTTGAAGTTTTCTCGCAAATGACAGACGAAAAAGGAACGGATTACCTTAAATTATATGGCAAAGGAACAACTCCAAAATAAGTATACTATTCTTTAATTAAGTCCGTTATTTTGCAGGCTTAGGAGAAACAATACCATTATGTCGCCCGTTATTGTTTTTTTCTTTTTTTCTATACAATTCATACAGGTACTCAAATTTTCTTCCTATGGTTTCCCAGGAAAATTTAATTTCAACGCTTTTTCTGGCATTCTGACCCATTTTTAAAC
This sequence comes from Candidatus Curtissbacteria bacterium, assembly GCA_030688205.1. GTDB lineage: Bacteria > Patescibacteriota > Microgenomatia > Curtissbacterales > GWA2-41-24 > 2-01-FULL-41-11. The sequence continues at coordinate 3,162 of JAUYIQ010000098.1, forward strand.
GAAGACTTGGGTTGTCAAGAAGCCTATTTACCTTTTCTACAATTTCGCTGCTGTTTCGCGGTCTGACAAAAAATCCATTAAAGCCATCCTTAACCGCAAGAGGAATGCCTCCTTTTCTGGTAACAACTACCGGAGTCTGACACGCCATTGCTTCAAGAATAACCAGCCCCAAAGGCTCATCCCAAACACTTGGCGCCACAAAAACATCTGCCCTGCTGTAATAAGGCACTAATTTTGCAATTCCGGCTCCAAGATGCCCTACGAAATGGACATTGACTAACTTCATATCTTTGGCTTTTTGTTCAAGCCTCTCTCTTTCCGGCCCGTCCCCCAGAATTATTACTTCTCCGTGTATTTTGCGGGCTGCAGCAATAAGATACTCAACGCCCTTGTATTTTGTCAGTTTGCCTGCGAATACAACCACAGGTTTCCCGTGCAAGTTCAATTCGCGGTCTACTTTTTTGGCTCCGTTTTCGGTGTGGACAAATTTATCTATATTTACTCCGCCGGGAATAGTACGGCATTTTTCGTGAAAATAACCTTTGAAAATGCGCAAAAACCATTCCCTTGTCCATCCGCTGTTCGGAACTATTCGTTTAGTTCTAAACATAGCGTCATAAGTGAACCCCCGATATCGTTTGTCTTTCTCAAGGGTTGGAAGCTCTGAGCCATGAATTGTAGTAACAAAATTTATTTTATACGTATCCCTAATAAAGGACGCTGTCCAAGTTAAAGGAAATGCGTGGTGAACATGAATAACATCCGGTTTAAAATCTTCAACTGCGTTTACTGTAGCATTAAAAAACGTTTCGTGTATTTGAGATATTTCTTTATTTGTAAGCTGCGTATAAAGCTTGGAATCAGGCCACTCGGGATGGCCGGTAAAAGAAACAAAAAAAGGCATCTTTATCGTGTAAAGCTTTGCCCTCTCAATTGGTCTTGTATCGGGAGCAAGGATGGCTACCTTATGTCTTTTTCCAATCTCGGATGCCAGATGTCTCGCATATGTGCCGCTTCCTGACCCCCAAAAAGGAAATGTTTGCAAATATAAAATCCGCATTTGATTATTATAACACAATTGCTGATAAACCCAATTCTCCATCCTTAAAAGAGAATATAACAAAAAGTATAGGGATATATCTAAAGGTTAAGTAACGTATCAGTTTTTGCCAAAATAAACTAATCTGAAAAAAAACAATATTAGCAGAATTAAAGACTTAAGAAGCGTTAGAGTTGTTTAAATTTTTCTTTAACAACTAACCAACTAAATTCCAAAAGACTAAGCTGTCGTTTGATGCGCCAGGGTTGAGCTATCAAACGGAATAGCCATTCAAAGCCAATATTCCTTATTAATTTTGGAGCTCTGGGAACTTTACCGCTTATATAGTCAAAAGCCCCGCCAACGCCAATTGCAACCTTGACTGGAAGTTTTTCTAAATTATTATCAATCCAAAATTCCTGTTTGGGCGCCCCAAAAGCCACAAATAAGATATCAATGAAGTTTGAATCATGAATTATGAATGATGAATTATGGTCTTTTTTATCTTTTCCTTGATTCATGCTTCTTGATTCATGATTCATTATCTTTTTTGCTCGAACAAAACCATCATTACTCCACTCTTCACCAATAAAACTAACCTTAAGCTCCGGATTTTCTGCGACCAAGCACTCGGCGGCCTTCTCTGCTACGTTACCCCGACCTCCCAAAAAGCCCACTGTTATAGGCTTTTCTGCAACCCTTTCACAAAGACTTTTCACAAGATCTACGCCTGTGAAGCGCTGTTTAAGGGGATTACCCAATATTCTGCCGGCAAGAACCATTCCGATG
>JAUYIQ010000102.1 GCA_030688205.1 Candidatus Curtissbacteria bacterium
TAAGCTACCCCTGTTATAACCCTGTAAGCGTGAGCGAAACTAAAGTTTAGCGTATTGTGGGCCAAAAGCTCCAAAGTTGGCAGAAGCGGCGTATAAAAGACACTCCATGGATGTCCGAGGTACCACTGCGGCTGCCACAAACTACCACCCTCGGACCAAAACTTGGCCATCTGAACGTAAGAAATTTCTATAGAAGACATGTTCTGGTTAAAATCGCCCCAAAACCAATAACGAATCAGCTGGTAATTCAAAAAGACAATAACCGAAATCCCGACAAAAGCAACCAATACATTCAGTAAAACCGCCAAAAAACTTTCTGCTTTAAATATTTGCTCGGTTTCGATTTCAGGGGTTAATTTTACGGGTTCTTGCTCTTCCATACCACCTATCCTACTTCCTGTTCTTCCGTCAAGTTCTTGACAATTATTCCAATAAAGATCAACACAAAAAGAACACTTACAAAAACTCCAAACGATATTTGCCAGCTATCTCCCCGGAAAGATATTAATTGAAAATTCCCTCCTGCCAGTTCAAGAGCTTCTTTTCTCTCTGCTAAAACAGAAATCCTAATTTTCGTCCAGATTCCACCAGGCCCGGAAACTGCAAGAACCGCAAATGGAGATAAGCTATAAGCCAGCAGGCTTAAACCTAAAAAGCTCAGTACTGCAAAAATTAATGAGACAAATATTTTGGCAGGCCCCCAAACAAATTTTTGCCCAATCACACTTATAAAATGAATTCTATCAACGATCATAGACAAAAGAAGGGCAACAACCATTGCCCCGAACATAATCAAATCGGGAAATAATCTGTGAGGATGAGGCACGAAAGAACGACCCGTAACAAACCATAAACCAACGACTCCAAGAAAAACAACAAAAGACAGTAAGGTAACAAAAATGGCAATCCTGTCTTCCCGTCTTGCAAAAAATACGAAGGAAAAAAACATTGAAATCAAAATTACAATTATTGGCAATGGAAACAGTACTTGAATGTTATCAATGAGCTGTGAGGCAATATATGTCAACCCGGAATACCAAAAGTTTGGTGTATACCAAAACGAAACCAAACCGGCAGAAAGAAAAACAATTGCAAAAAGTCTGCTAACTTTTGCTCTGGCATTACCCAAAAACAGCTGGGTCAAAAAAATAATAGCAAGAATCAAAAACAGTCCGAGCGACTGGGGTCCGTTTGCAAGAAGTATCAAACTGCACAGCGCAACAGATACAACTAAGTCTATTTTCAACCCGTCTCTTAAATATCTTAAAATAAACAGGCTGACAAAAGGTATCATCGCCAAAGCCAAAAAATTAGCCCCATCCCCGTAAATAATCGTAAAAAATGATTTAGCGCTTCCGAGCTCCGTTTCCAAAACACCCCTCCTGACAAAAGTCAAAACAAATACTGGAATAGGAGGAACTAGATAAAGTACTGAGGCTAAAATCGCAGTTAATTGTCGGCGGGTTAAATCTCGCGTTAAAAGATAAACTCCAACGGTTGAAATCATAAAAGAGACGATAAAAAGCACCCTAACTAAATCGGTTGGCGCAATGCCAAAGGTACCAAAGATAGAAATCAAAAAAGGCACAAGAGGCGTGAAGAAAGCTTCTTCAAACTCAATCTGCGAAATAATCGGCCAGAAAATGACAAAAGAAAATAAGGCCAGAAAAAACGAAAGGATAATCGTGGTAAGGTCAAAAACCTTGCCCGAAAGCTGCACAGCTTGAATTCCACCGGACCAAAGATTTGAACGTTCGGGAATATCCTGCTGTTGCGAAGGATCCATTATTTCATCATAAGGTGCGCTTAAGAGAATCTTCAACTACTAACATAACAATTTTCAATTCCCAATGACTTAATTTGAAAATTGGAAAATTATAAATTTATTGTAAATTGTAAATTAGAAATTGAAAATTAATCGGAGATTACCTTGGGAATGTAATCAAAAATATCGGAAGCTATTACTCCCTCACCCATCTGCTTTGAAGCTAATTCTCCGGCGCTTCCGTTAATATAGGCTGCAGCATGAGCTGCTTCAAAAAGCCCGACTCCCCGGGCCAAAAGCGCACCGCAAATGCCGGAAAGCGTATCTCCAAACCCGCCTTTTGTCATATAAGGTGTGCCGGAATTATTTGTAATTGTCGAAGCACCATCTGTGATGATATCTACGTGGCCTTTCAAAACAACTACAGCGTGATATTTATTGGCAGCCTGCTTGGCAGCAACAAGCCGGGCTTCAAAATCATCCGGAATTTTAGTCTGGGAAAGCAAAATTGCCAGCTCGCCGGCATGAGGAGTCAAAACAGCTTGTTTTCCCCAAACAGACTCAGGTTTACCAGCAATTGCCCGCAGGGCATCCGCATCCAGTACCAAAGGGACGTTAATTTTAGAAACAAGTTTCAAAATTGCTTGCCCGGTTGCAGCATGTCTGCCTAACCCGCAACCCAAAACTACGGCGTTTATTCGCCTCACTTTGGCAACATCAACAATGTCTGCAATATGGCGGGGATTTAAATATTCCCCCTTCAGGGGGAATGTCATAAGGTCGGCAAAAGTCTGCCCGGCAACATTGGCAGCTCGCTCGGGCGCACACACACTAACTAAGTCTGCCCCGGCACGAAGTGCAGCACCGGCTGCTAAAGTTGCGGCTCCGGAATAAAGCTTTGATCCGCAAACAACCAAAACGTTTCCGAAGTTACCTTTGTGTGACCACGCAGGTCGGGTGGGATAAATACGGGTTAAATCCATGGCAGTATTTGTAAATTGACCTTAACAGAAATTTAATCTTTGGGCAAGGATAAAATTACATATTCTCAAGATAATACTGTGCTTGCCAATAAATTCCTTCAACAACGGGGGCACCAACTCCCGCTTGCTCTGCGAGATCTGCCATATAAATATATGCATTTGCTAAGTAAGCACCATCCGTTTTCATCCGAAACTTTGCATTTCTTGATGAATTTTTTAAATCAGCACCTTTCGGTGTTTTTAATAGATGCCTCTTTGCCATTCCGTCCAAACAACTTATAACACTGGAAGAAGGTGCTTGATCACAGAATCCACCTCTATATTTTTTTGCATATTCAAACTCCACCTTCTCAGCAGTCCAAACATTATCACCGGAGATAAGTTCTCCAATGATAAACTTGGAAACACGAAGCGTTAAAACAGGGCTGTGACCATCAAGCCATTCTCTCAAATCTTGAGGCAAATCGTTCAATGCTTCGCCAATAGGAGTAAATCCAAATTCTACCTTGCGATCCGCACTCATATTAAGGGAAAATTGTAAGCCTATTTCAGGCTAAATTCAAATTTCGGGTTTATAGCACTCTGCCATGTTTTTATAATGTGCTATTTCAGGTGGAGGAGCATATGCAGCCGCAGCAAACGCAGCCAGTAGTCTGTAAGTTGCAGCTAAATCACTGTCTTCAGTCCTAAAACGGAATTGTTGCGAATCGGAAGGGATATCAAAAAAAACATTACCATCTGCATCTGCAAGTAGACGAGCTCTTACGGCTTCCTTCAAAACCAAACTGAATGCATTACCTAAACAATTGTGCCAGCCAACGGTTCGTGGAACACCTGTTTCCATTTGAGAACTATAAAAATGTTTGCTGGTTTTAACTATCAGCCAATTTGGCTCTTTTGTCATCGGCATAATAAACCTGAAAACGTTGTACGCCCTTCCAACTACCACTTTAGGTTCAAGATATAGGCCAAGTTCAACAGGAATTTCACAGTTAAGATAATCTCTCCAAATTCTCTCATCCATATGCCAAATTTTATGCCTAATTTAACCTAAATTCAAATCGCAAAAACAATTGTAAAACATTGATCCGATGCCATCAATCTTTTTTCCTTTCCATATCGTAAAATAACAATAAGATGATTGTTGTCCGAAAAGTTAAATTCAGGAATCTAGCTCGTTATTGTG
>JAUYIQ010000105.1 GCA_030688205.1 Candidatus Curtissbacteria bacterium
GGGTGGACAACACGAACTGCTTCAACCTTCATATGCTCTATTTTCCTATAATCCGGATGTCCTTGCGGGCCTGTTCGAAGTTCTGCTTCCCAACCGAGTTCTCTTAAATTTTCCCACTGGTACCAGCGCATTCTATTCCCCATCATTACAACATACTGCGAAGCATCAGGAAACTCACCGCAAATTTTTTTATAAAGTTTATTCACAATATTAGCAGCTGCCAGATAATTGTTTGCTATTTTGGCGGCTATCAAATCCGGCGGCACGTCATAACCCAACTCTGTCGTAAATCTCTGCCTCTCTTGAGTAAGCATTCGATGCCGGTGCAAATCACGATAAGCTCCGAAGTTGGCGACAATATCAAATTTATAATATGTGTTCTCGAAAGCTCTTATTAACCTATGTTGCCGGACTTGTCGCAGATCAACAACTTTTTTAATAACTTTCGCTTTTTGGCTATCTGTCATTTTCGACACCTGCTCTTTGATGCTTAAATAGCCAACTTTAGAATACTTATACAAAATACTCGCAACAATTCTGTCTTCTGCATCCATGTCCCATTCGACTAAATCTGCACTTGGCCCGCTTACCGTTTTCCTGTCGTCGGAAATTATCCTCTTTGTCAGAGACTCAAGACCTCTTTCCGTTTTTTGGACAAACTTTTGATATTTCTTTCCGCGAGGGCTAGATGCGCGGTCCACCATTGAGGGGATAATTTTACTTAGCTCGATCTGAGCTAGCTTTGCCAACTGCCTCACCTCATCTAGCGGATGGGCGAAAGATTTTGTCAAAACATATTCAAATGCCTGCCCCACTCCAAAAAAACCGACATTAGTCAGCGTTGCTGCCGGCAGGTAATATCTCAAAATATCGCAGGTTTTTGCTTTAATCGTTTCGCGGTATGCACGATCGCTCTGGTCTTTTTCCTGGCGGAATATTTTTCTTAAGTGTCTTGTGAGTGGTTCGATAGAATCCGTGTAATTGCCAAAAAGCATATTCATTGTTTTTATATATTCTGCTCCGTATTTGGACTTTTGCAGATTGGGGTCTACGAAATAAAGCCATCTACCACCCACTTTTTGATCAAACAAAACATAACGGGTAGACTTCTCCAAAGGTGCAAAACCAATTCTGAAATCTTCCAGATGTTTAACAGCTACCTGGGATACGTTTTCAAAAAAGATGTGGGCGCCGGCCAACTGGGCGATGGAATCGTCACCATAAGCTGCCAACCATTTCTCAAAAAATTCGCGGGCACGCCTGCTGTTTACAACTGCTTCCCAACCACCGTGCTTGTGAAGATAATTAACAAGAGAAACGAGCTCATTTTTCATCACCTCTGCCTCTCGAGCCGATTTCTCATCCGCTCCCTCTAAGTTCGGTTGCAAAATAGGCTTTATGTACTCATCATGGAATAATCTTCTGACTCCTTTACTGGACCTGCTATATCGAGAGGCCAACGCGCCTAAAACTTCAGACGGTAAATACTTCGCTGCAAAAACATTGCGGTCAAGATTTGTAAAAAAAGGAGAAATATACCAAGCTTCTTCACTTGTAAACACTTCCGGAGATTTAAACTGATCGATCATGCAACAATTTTTCGTCTTTTCAAAACTTCCAAAACTTTTTTGTGTATTTCTAAAGGCGGAAGAATTTTCCCGTTATTCGTACACTCGACAGTCTCCCAATTTTTTCGACTATCTGCAATTCGCTCGTATAGGGTAACTACCTTTCTCAAATATCCCAAATTTTTTTCGTGAATGTCCACTGACCGACCGCCCATTAATTTTTTGGAGACAGAAACCGGTACATGTAAAAACAAAACAATATCTTCTTTGGGAATCTTGTTCTCTCCATATTCTAAATCTTCAAGCCACTTAATATATTTGTTTTGTGCGCTTAAATTATCAAGCTTTGCTCCCATATGGGCCATGTTTGACTGCATGTAGCGGTTTGCAACAACTGTCCGACCGCCCGCCAGCCACTTATTCATTTCGTTCCTGAAACTTAACCTGTCTCCTGCATAGAGCATTGAACCAAAATATGGGTCAACATCATCGACTCCACCAAACTCACCCAATAAATACCGTTTCACCATTTGTCCCCACATCGAATTCTCATATCTGGGAAACGATACATAAGCATTTCGAATTTTTGATTTTTCCAAATGCGAAACAAGGAGTTTTGACTGGGTCGTTTTGCCGGAACCATCTGCTCCTTCAAAAACAATAAGCGGAGCTTTTCTACGAATAAGCTTGCCTTTAGCCATTGGGATTTTATTTGTTATTGACGCTTTTCTCTATTTTAGATGCAACAGCATCTTTCGAACCGCTATAACGATCGCTCCTGCTTCCTTCATACGGCATCTTGACAGGTGCACCTATCTTTTCAAAGGTAAACGCGCAAATTGGCATTCCGCAATAAAGTATCGCAGGTTTTGGGCCCATGTTTCCAAGCTCAAGTACCGGTGCACCATTCCAACCCGGATCAAACCGGGCAGCTGTTGAGTGGACCAAAATACCCAATCTGGCAAGTGAACTTTTTCCCTCTAATCTTCCCAAAACATCCGAAGGCAGCTTCAAGACTTCACGGGTCGAAGCAATCGCAAAAGAACCCGGTTCCAGAATAAACGGGTCACCCTCCTCAAGATTAATCTCCTCCATTGCATCTTGAGGCAGACCGCGTTTTGTATCGATAAACCGATAAGTACCACCTTTGAAAAGTTTTATGTTAGCACCCATATGAAAGTCCATCGAAACCTGATCTATTGCGTCTTGCCAATTTTTGGGAAGAGGTGAAATTTTAATAATCCCCTCGCGAATATATTTTTCGATAACCCAATCCGGCAGAATTCCGGTAAAGTTTTCACCACTTGTCTTAACAGTTGCTCCACCACGCAAATAGTCGTAAATAATCTGACTCCACGTTTCCATTTGCTTGTAGACACGACCAACTTCCGCAATCGGTACAAGCTCACCAGTTTTATGCTCATCGCGAATTGCAATTTTGTCGCTGTCTCCAATAACTTTTATAACTAACCCCACATGCACCATACCCACATCATTGGCGTCATGGTTCAAAAACCCCAAAATTTCGGTTTTGTATTTCCCGTCATAATCGATTTCTTCCTCAAATTCCCTCTTTGCCCACTCTGTAACTCCATTTGTCCCCTTTGTTCCTTTTGCACCTTTTGAGACATCTCTTTGATTTACATGACCTCCAACTCCAATTGAATAATTGTTCGCAAGACGTAAGTCAGTGTGGTCTGCCCTTCTTCTCATCAAAAATATCTCTCCGTCATGCTCAAAAACCAAATAAGGAATCACCTGTTTCCATGAAGGATCAGACTCCACCTGGCCTCTTGGCAAAAACTTATGCTTAGTTGTAATTAAGTTAATATATTTTTGAAGATTTTCGGTCTTTAAACCGTTCCAGATATCGTCGTGGAATAAATCTTCGCGGGAAACCACCATAACGCGCTCGTCATGTTTTCTTGAGATTACTTTTTTTGGCATAAATTCGGAGCAGGTTAATCAGCAGTATTGTACACGATATAGGGGATTTTCTAAACCTTGCTTTTTACCAAAGTGTTTGTACGTTTTTATATTCGAGCAATTTTCTATCGCTAGTAACCAATACTGCTCCGTACTCTCTTGCTGTTGCTACAATAATTCTATCTGCAGGATCCTTATGTGAAAATTCAACTAACATCACCGATTTCGCTGCAATTGTATTATCAACAGCAACGAATTGAAAAAAAGGCAAACTTTCCACCTTTTCAATCCAGGCATTAATATCCATATCAGATCCCAATTTTCCCTTCTTAAACAGAATTGCAATCTCCCATATGCTGATCGATGAAACGAGAATTTGAATATTATGCTTTACGCAGTTATCAATTTCTCTTTGAATTTTTTTGGGAAGTTTCTCGGGATCGCTAATCCACCAAACCAAAACATGGGTATCAAGAAGCATCATTTAAGTGCTTCCCAATCTTCTACCCCTACAGGTTCGGTAGGATCCTCGTATTTAGTTATTGAACCCCTCAATGACTTAAGCAGTGTTTGCGGATCTTCAGTATAAGGTGTAACTTTCACCACAGGTTTACCTTCATGTGTAATTACAAGCGGCTGTTTCTTCTTCTCGACTTCTCTCAAATACTGCAAAACTTGAGCTTTAAATTGAGATTTTGAGACTGATTGTTGCATGACTATGGTCATCATACCATGGTCACATTGCTTTTGTCAAGTAGAAATGTACATGAATTCAAGAACTTGCGGAAGCTTGATTTTGTTCACCGTTAAAACGCGGGTCCATCCAAGCAGGTAAAGGTAAATGAAAAGGAGAACCGAAATCGTCAATCAGACTAATTAATTCCCTCAATTTTCTCGAAAATTTTGTGTGGTGGTAACGGTTTCCACGCTCCTCTTTCATTTTTTTTACTAACAATTCTTTAACTTTTCGTCGGTCTCCAATTTGTGCGTCCGCAATAGCAACCTCGCCTTCCATTCTTTGCTC
>JAUYIQ010000009.1 GCA_030688205.1 Candidatus Curtissbacteria bacterium
CAAAAAGGAGCTATTCCTCAAAATGCTCAGATATCTGCAAAAGCCGGAACTAGTCTAATAGATGCAATATCCGAGGTAACGGATAGCAAATCCCAATCAAAAAGACTTCTGGATCAGGGTGCCATAGAAATTGATGGAGTAGTACAAAAAAATGGTAAGATTGAACTCGAATCCGGCCAAATCTTAAAAATCGGCAAAAAATTATTCGCAAAAGTAGAATGAATAAATTTAAAATTGGAAAATTGAAAATTGAAAATTAATGTTCCTTAAACGCCGCTATTTCAAAAATGTCTGGAAAATTATAATCGTCATCTGCGGCCTTGCATTTATCATCGGCCAGTTTGCCCTCTATCTTTTATATGGATTGAATTAAACTCTTGATACCCTTGATACTCTTGATACCCGTGGTACTCTTATCATAATGGGACCCAAAACTCCAATTTCCCACCTTCCCGGAATCGGACAATACTACTCGTATAAGTTAAAACATCTTGAAATAGAAACTATAGAAGACCTCGTCTATCATTTTCCTTTTCGCTATGACGATTTTTCGCAACTTTCACAAATCCAAAACTTAATTCCGGGTGAAAAAACCAGTATTCAGGGAACAGTCTGGCAAATACGGAACATAAGAACCAGAAACGGCAAGTTCATAACAACTGCAACTGTTGCTGACCAGACGGGGACTGTCGAGGTAATTTGGTTTAACCAACCATACTTAACCAAAAACATTGAAGCCGGCACTCCTATTTCCCTTTCCGGAAAAGTTGAACTCGACGGCCACAAATTTAAGTTAATTTCTCCCCAATACGAAATAATCCGCAACGGCAGTCAGCTGTCAGCTGTCAGCAGTCAGCCCGAAACTATACATACCGGCCGACTCGTACCAATTTACCCTGAAACCGAGGGGATAACTTCCAAATGGCTCCGAGCCAAGATTGCCAGGTATCTACCTGAATATTTAAAGGGACAAAATGATTTTATGCCCCAAGAAATCCTCCAAAGGCAGAAATTAACAGACATTGAAACCGCCTTAACAAAAATCCATTTCCCCGAAAACATAGATGAAGTAAAGCTTGCCCGAACCAGACTTGGTTTTGATGAACTTTTCACAGCACAGTTTATCGCCGCCCACAGGAAAAAACAGTGGCAAAGCAAAAGTGTTGCACCTCAAATGAAGGTTGAAAAAGAAAAAGTTCAGGGTTTTATCAAAAGTCTTCCCTTCAAGTTAACAGGCGCCCAAATAAGATCACTTGATGAAATATTAAAAGACATGCAAGGGAAAATTCCTGCCAACAGACTTTTAGAAGGAGACGTCGGCTCCGGCAAAACTGTGGTTGCAGCAGCAGCAGCATATATTTCTCACCTGAACGGCTACGAGGTGCTGGTGGCAGCACCAACAGAAATTCTTGCATTCCAACACGAAAAGACCCTAACCCTTCTTCTTTCTCCGTATAACATTAAGGTTGGAATTTGGACAGGCAGCAAAAAAGCCAAAGGTGAGGTTACCTGCGGTACGCACGCCCTTCTTTCCACCTTCAAGCGTGAAAAACAAATAGGATTGGTTGTGGTAGACGAGCAGCATAGGTTTGGCGTAGCCCAACGCGCAAAACTTTTTCTGCAGGATTCTAAAAAACTCACTCCTCATCTCCTGACGATGACGGCAACACCTATCCCAAGAACACTTGCCCTAACTCTTTACGGAGACTTGGATCTTTCGGTTCTGGATGAAATGCCTCTGGGCAGACAAAAAATATCTACCTTTGTCGTACCGAACAAAAAAAGATTGGACGCTTACAAATTTATAGAAAAACAAATAAAAGAAGGGCAACAGGCTTTTATCCTTACTCCTTTTGTTGAACCTTCAGAAACAATGCAAACGGTAAAAGCTGCAACAGTCGAATTCGAAAAACTGAAATCTCACTTTTCAAAAAATGTAAAACTTGGTCTCCTCCATGGCCGCCTAAAAAGCCGCGAAAAAGAAACAGTTATAAATGATTTTAAATCCGGCAAAATCCATATTTTGGTAACAACACCGGTAGTTGAAGTTGGGATAGATGTTCCAAATGCGACGGTTATGATGGTTGAATCTGCGGATCGATTTGGCCTGGCACAACTGCATCAACTCCGTGGAAGAGTGGGCAGGGGAGAACACAAATCTTATTGCCTGTTGTTTACGGACTCACAATCTCAAATGTCACAAAAGCGCTTAAAAAGCATGGAGAAAGTGCATGTCGGTTTTGAACTTGCCCAGATAGACCTCAGAATGCGCGGACCCGGAGAAATTTTCGGACTTAACCAATCAGGCTTCACAAATCTAAAAATCGCAGATCTTTCAGATGAAGTTTTGATAAGTTGTGCTCAAACTGAAGCAAAAAGACTGCTAGAAAAAGATCCCAACCTGAAAAAATACGCACTTTTAAAAGAAAAGATAAACACGCAACAACTTGAATACATCCAACCAAATTAAGGTCTTGACAAAGTTTTCACAAAAGGAATATGCTTTCAACAATTAAGCTGCAAACCTGACCCGTCGCAGTTTTTTTTATTGGGAGCGAAGCGAGCAATATCAGAGGAGTCATTGAATTGTAAATTCAAGGCGAACTGCTGATATTGGAAAAATGAGTACCGATAGATTACCTACTCTACAAAGAATAATCCCGACAGAAGGACACTCAAGACTGCGGCAAAACCATCCCGATTCTCCAACCGCTGAAACCCAACTTTTAAATGAAATTAGCATAGCTCTAGTTTCGCCTAGACAACCTGCTCCGAATAATTGCCAAACCGAGATTGTTCACGTACTTACTTATAAGGGAAGGGGGGAACAAATTTTTGCTCGAGGTTTAAAAATCACCCCAACGAGCAGGTCTCCTATTCTTGAAAGAAAGACGATTCCACATGGAGGGGGTAGAATAATTGGTGGAGGAACAAGCCGTGAAGCAATAAGGGCAGCCAAAAGGCAAGCAAAAAGAAGCCCTCGTTGAAGTTGACTCAAGCATCAAAGCCCTTATATAATCTCCGGAAAGCAATTTTTATTGTTTCAAGTTTATAGTTTATAGTTTATAGTTAAAGAATGACACCGTTACCTAAGAAAAAACACGCAAAATCACGCACAAGAACCAGAAAGGCCGCAATAAGCCTCCGTCTGCCAACCCTTGTTACTTGTCCTAAATGCCAAAGCCCTAAATTCCCGCACCACGTCTGTCCGAATTGCGGATTCTATAAGTAATTATGAAATTACTTGCGGTCCTCGATCACTCCGTGATCTGCGGGCCTAAAATAATTTAAAATTTTAAATCTAAAAATTAAAATTAACTTTTCCTTTTGGTCCCGTTTTCTATCAAAAAACAATTTTACTTTTTAAATGAAAAAGAAATCCGACCCCCGCCATAAAGCTCGTGTTAAAACTGTAAAGAAGCTATTCGAATATAGCTTTCATTCAAACAAAGACCTAAAAAACTTTGACCAGGCAAAATTAATTATCCAAAAGCAGAAGCAAATCGACAGTTTAATTAAGAAAAATGCCACTGCCTGGCCAATCGAACAAATCGCACCTATGGACCTATCAATTCTGAGACTTGCAATCTGGGAGCTGATGTACAAAACTATAAAAGAACCCTACAAAGTTGTAGTAGACGAAGCAGTCGAAATTGCAAAAGAATATGGAAATGAATCATCGGCCGGCTTCATCAATGGGGTTTTGGGAACAATAATAAAAAGTAAAAAGTTAAATTGAAAAGGTAAAAATTTTTTACATTTTCAATTTTTAAATTTTAAATAGAATGATCGACTACCTTGAAGAAATAAAAAAAATGATAGTCCAACAATTTGGACTTGAAGAAGACACTATCGAGGAAGAATCTTTCTTGGAAACAGACTTGAACGTAACCGAATTTGACCTTGAAGATTTAATTGCACAAATCGAAGATAAATATGAAATCGAAATTCCTCCGGAAGACTACATTAAATTCAAACAGGTAGCGGACATTGCCAATTATCTTTATGAACACGCCACAAACGTTTAGGCTTCTTGTAAAACTTCAAGACAGCATAGATATTCACTTTAAGGAGGACAAATTGCTTAAAAATGCATTTATCCACCGCTCTTATTTAAACGAGCACAAGAGTTTTGCGGGACAGTCTAACGAAAGGCTCGAATTCCTCGGAGATTCCGTACTTTCCCTCGTTGTTTCACAGTTTTTATACAAAGATTTGCCACAAAGTCCCGAAGGCGAGCTAACTCAACTAAGAGCAGCACTTGTTAGAACAGAAACGCTCGCCAAACTTGCAAAAAATCTTTCGTTAGGAGACTACCTGTTTTTGTCAAAAGGCGAAGAAGACTCCGGAGGACGCACAAATAAAACGATTCTCGCAAACACATTCGAAGCAGTTATTGGGGCAATCTTCCTTGACCAAGGTGTTGATGTGGTCGGAAAATTCATTGAACAAAACATTCTAAACAATTGGAGGGAACTCGCAGAATCCGCCGTTTCGGATAACAAATCCAAGCTTCAGGAGATTCTTCAGCAGAAACAGCATAAATCACCGATTTACAAACTTATCAACTCCTGGGGACCGGATCACGAAAGAAAATTCAAGGTAGGAGTTTACCTTGAAGATAAACTTCTTGGAGCCGGAGTCGGTAAAAATAAGCAAACAGCCGCTCAAAATGCAGCACAAGATGCCCTCGCTAGACTAAAATAATAATTTCTGAGATAATAGCTTCCTGGTGTGTCATGATACTTGATACACTGAAACTATGTCAGTAAAAATTAGATTGAGTCGAACCGGCAAAAGCCACCAGGTCTCTTATCGTATAGTTGCTCAAGATACCAGAGGCAAAAGAGACGGTAAGTTCCTGGAAATATTGGGTTTCTACAACCCCTACAACAAGCCGGCCTTGGAAATTAATCGGGAAAAGCTCGCTTCGTGGACCAAGAACGGTGCCAAACCAACACTGGCAGTTGCAAGTCTTCTGAAAAGTGGAGGTCTTACAAAAAAAGTTTCCAAAAGAAAATTAGCACGCGATAAGGCAAAAGAGGAAAAAACTGACGCTGCAATACAACCCGAAGAACCTAAAGTAGCAGAAGAACCTAAAGCAGACGAATCTAAACCATCAGAAGATATTGCTATCGTACAGGAAAAGCCAAAGGATGAGCCTCCTGCTGAAGCTACTCAATCCTGAATACTGAATACAGAAACTATGGAAGACCTCATCAAGCTCTTAATAGAACCGTTAGTATCGGACATCAATAAAGTCCGCATCGAAAAACAGGAAAACGAGCAGGCAGTTACGTTCAACGTATTTGTTCCTAAAGATGAAATTGCAAAAGTTATAGGGAAAGAAGGCAAAATGGTCAAAAGCATTAAAAACCTCGTAAAAATCCGGGCCATCAAAGAAAACGTCTTCGCACACCTGGAAGTACAAGAAGCCTAAGTTTCTGTATCAAGTATCATGAAACTTGATACCTGACACATGACATCTGACACATTCACCTTCCACATTCTTACTTTGTTCCCGGAAATTTTCGACAGCGTCTTTTCCCAAAGCATCATCAAACGTGCAATAGGCAAAAAAATCGTCAAAATCAATTTAATTAACCCTCGGGAATATGCCACCGATAAGCACAAATCTGTAGATGACAAACCTTATGGGGGAGGTATGGGAATGGTAATGCGACCTGACATAGTAATAAAGGCACTGGAATCCATATCAACCAACTCCTACAAACTTCTCCTTTGCGCATCCGGCCAAAAATATACTCAAAAAACTGCCCAAAAGCTTAAGTCGAAAAGAGAAATTGTTCTTATCTGCGGGCATTATGAAGGCGTAGACGCCAGAGTTGAGAAATATGTAGACGAAGTTATATCCGTTGGTGATTTCGTCATGACAGGAGGCGAAATACCTGCAATGGCTATTGTCGACTCCATAACCAGATTGCTACCGGGGGTAATTACCGAAGGCTCCACCAAATCCGAATCCTTCTCTCCAGTTTCCAGTCTCCAGTTTCCAGTCTCCAGTCTATTAGAGTATCCCCAGTACACCAGACCGGAAAGCTTTCGAGGCCAAAAAGTACCAAAAGTCCTGCTTTCAGGAGATCACAAGAAAATTGAACAGTGGCGCAAAAAAGAATCTCTCAAGCGTACCAAGAAATTTCGCCCAGATCTGCTTAGATAGCGTAATTTCTAAACGCTATACGCTAATTCACTATACGCTTCCTAAAATGGTGCGAACAGATCAGATCTCCCTACAGGAACTTCTGGGACGAATCCCGAATCTGAAGAAGTACTGCTACTACTACTGATTAAGGTCTTCACTTTCGCAAGCATTGAAGATTCTGCATCTGTCAATGGAGTAACTGGCGACTCTATCTGCCCGAGCTTTGAAGGACGGGCCTTCCAATATCCATTGATAACCATACTCGTTCTCAAAGGCGACGCCTCTCCTTGTGCTGAAGAAGACGACAGAGTTAAATCCTCAATGGAAATAATTCTGGCATTATTTGCGATATTCTTAAGAAAATTTAAGATTGAATTGTAATCGCTGCTTAAAGAAACTCTTACCAGAATTTTTGAAACGTCTGACGGCTCACTTCCGGCTTGAACCGGCGCAGTCGGAGCAGAAGTTTGCCCGGAAGAAGGTGTTGAGCTCGCACCAATTGATCCCGGCGCAACATCAACTTTAGTTAAAACAACACCACTGCTTGCGGCAGCTAACTCTACGCTCCTTATCAAGGAAAATGTTCCTTTATCTGAAGGCAGAAGGGCTTCAGCGTACCCAAGATTCTGCTGCAACTCAACCTTGTCATATGATGACAACAAATCAACCTTCGCAATCAGTTTTTGAACTCTTAACTCAAGTTCTTTGTTTTCGGAACGAAGTGACAAAGTGCTTGTAAATTTTGGCCATACAACTAGAACAAACACCAAAAGGGAAACTACAATCGCTCCAACAGGCACAGCCAATGCACTGATTTTATCCGTATTAACGTGTACTCCCGGTTTGATAAAAGATATATTTGGTAAATTCATAATTCAGCTCCTGTCAACTCACCGGAAATTACAAAAGCATAAGTTCCAAACTCGTCAGAACTTAGAGTTTCTATTGCAATGTTTTTAACCAAACCGGATCCTGCAGCAGAGGTCAAAGAAGAAACCAGTCTCGCAACATCTGCCGAAGTTTTTGCCTTTCCGGAAATATTTACCTTTGTGCTGCTTACCCTAAAATCAGTGAAATATACCCCCTGCGGAACAATGTTTGCCATTTTATTAAAAAATGTTGCGTAATCAGTTCTTTGGGCAAGCAATTTATCAGCAGCACCTGCTTTGCTTTTTGCAACTACCAAAAGCTCTTCTTGAGGTTTATATTGGTTGATCTTTACACTGTTTTCCTCGACTTTGGTTATCAAATCGTTCTTTTCGGAAACTGATTTTGTAAACATTATTAGAGTAAATAGAGTAACAACTGCACCGACTGCCAAAACCCCAATAGAAACCAGCTGCAGCTGCTTTTGAATGTGCTCTGCACGTTCCTGTGCTTTTTCTTCAACCGGTATAAGATTTATATCAGGCATAATAATAATTTAAAATTTTAAATTGCAAAATGAAAAATTAATTTCAAATTTAGAACTAATATCATTATTATGCATATTAGTTCCTCATCGCAAGGCCGCAACTAACAGCGTAAACGCTGCCTTCACCAGCATGTTTGCCAGTCAAGGCATTCTTTTCAAAATCACTCCAGGGATCACCAAGTGAAACTTCCAGCGAAGTCCGCTCCACCAAAAACTCCGAAAGTCCGGGCAGATATGCACCTCCGCCACAAATAACTACACGGGCAACTTGCGAATTTGCAACATGACTTTTGGAATATTCAACTGCTTTAAGAATTTCGGAAATAATAATATCCAAAATTGGCTTTAAAATGGCCGCAACCTTCCCCGAAAGTTTATCTTCTAAGATTCCGTATGTATGTTTGTAATCTTCAGCCTGCTTTTGAGGCAAATTAAACTCAGCCATAATTGCCTTTGTTAAGTTATAACCTCCACTGGCAATAGACCTTGTAAACATCACATTACCAGTCTGAACTATAACAAGTTCGGTAGATAGTGCACCCATAGAAACAATAATTGAAGTCGGATCACCGGAGCGCGTAAGTGCTCGAGATAAAGCAGCAGACTCCGTCTCTAAAGCATCAACACGCAAACCTGCTTCTTTTGCTATATTTAAATATTTCGCAACAACCCTTTTTGGTGCTGCAATCAAAAGTACATCCATTTTGTCGGTGGCACTTTGCGGACGGTTTACAATCTTATATTGCAAAACGACGTCTTTTATCGGCAATGGCACGTATTGTTCTGCTTCCCAATTAATTGCAGCCGCAAGTTCTTTATCTGTAAGATTAGGAAGCTGTATCAGACGAGTTACCACCTGGGATTCAATCAGGGATACCCCGCACTTTTCAACCTCTATCTTGGCATTACTAACGGCACTTTTAATGCCATCAGCAAGCTTTTTAAAATCTACGGGGGATTCCGATTGAATTCCGCCTGCAGGCGTTGGAACAATAGCTAAAGCACTCAATACTTTTTTCGAACCGCTAACTTCAACTTTAGCTACCTTGATAAAAGATCTACCGATGTCTAACCCAAATCTATCACTCACTGGAACTTGTGCTTTCCTTAGACTTGTAAGGTGCAGTCAAGGGAGATGCCGAAGCACTGCTGGAAATGGGTGATTGAGAAGGCTTAAAACGACTAACTGAGTCAGAAATATTCGTCTCGTCAATCTGCCTGTCCTCACTTGGAACAGACGGCACCTCCACAGTTTTTGAAGTAGCAACAACCAATAAAATCGCAGGCACAACAATAGCAGCAACCCCAACCAAAGAAAGAATTAATTTCGTCTTTTTATTCATCGAACGTTAGTGAGATGAACAAGCTCACTTATTCATCCTTACTTAACAATGTCTCCTTCCGAAAACAAAGCGTAGTCAAAACTCGCCGGAAGCTGCGGCAACACGCTTCTTGTAACATTAACTTTCCTGGTAATACCGGCTTGAGTGTTCGAGGTCGAAGTAATTTCGTAAGATTGAGCCGGAATTGATGCTCCACTTACATTAACAGTTGTTCGATTCCAAAAAGGCCTTATTCTTAAAATAGTAGGACTCGCACCAAGATCCATTTGAACGCAATGGCTGTAACCACTTGAACTAGTACAGTCATCAGTCGTCGAAAAGCCACTCTCATCAGTTCTTCCGCTAATACCAGCCCATGCTTTGCGAATTAGAGAATATGGAGCAGGCCCGTTTATCCGTGTAACCTCAATGGATGCAGGCTCTCCATCAGTAGTCAGGGCCCATTCGATTTGTATAGTTCCTGCTGCGCCCGCGAGGTCAAACTGCGCAACGTTACCTTCTTCAATAACTTGCGGAAGAATCGACTTAGCAATAGTAACCTTAGCTGTGAGACTACCCACCGGTACATCCACAGTCGTTTGTTCTCCAACAGCTAGACCTGCTGTAACAGCATTCAAACGAGATAGAACATCCTCAACTCCTCCTTCTGCAGCACTAAATGCTCGTTGGCTTTGTTCGGTCTGGGTAGACGTACGAATGTTTGTAATATTTCGGGAAGCTACAGAAAGGCCAACAGCCAGAGCAACTACAACAACCAAAAGAACTAGTATCTAAATCTGACCAGATCGTCTTTTCATCAGCCTATCTCCAGTTTAGGTTTGTTTACACATCATTGTCAACAATATTCCAACTTAATACTTTCTAAGTGAAATTGTGGTATTAAATTTTG
>JAUYIQ010000011.1 GCA_030688205.1 Candidatus Curtissbacteria bacterium
TCTACTATCAACCTTTCATTAATATCTGCATCTAATTCTTCCCGAACCGGTGGTGTATTCACTTTTCCAACAGTTGCCTGTCTTGATAGCCAAGATGGCGTTTTTGGTTCAAGCACAGCTAACTTTTTAATAAAATCTAAATTGGCAGTTTTAGGAGAAAGTGAAACTACGTCGCCTATTTTAACATTGAAAGAGGGAATAGTCACTTTTTTACCATTAACTGTAACATGCCCATGACCAACAAGCTGTCTTGCTTGCGGACGACTATTTGCAAGACCCAGACGGTAAATAACATTGTCCAGTCGAGACTCTAAAATTTGTAATAAAGCTTCTCCTGTTGACCCTTTTTTTGCAGATGCAATGTTGTAGTACTTCTGAAATTGCCGCTCGAGTACACCATACATCCTTTTAACTTTTTGTTTCTCACGCAGCTGGATGCCATATTCTGAAAGTTTTCTTCTCATTTTCGCACCATGTTGTCCCGGACGGGCGGCGTTCTTTTTGATTACCGGACAATTTGCAGAACCGCAAAGTGCCACTCCTTCTGCCCTGCATAATCTGTGTTTTGGACCAGTATATCGTGCCATATTAGACTCGTCTCCTTTTGCTTGCTCTTGGACCGTTGTGAGGAATCGGTGTCACATCGGTTATCATTGTGATATCTAAGCCTGCTGATTTGAATGCCCGGATGGCTCCATCTCTTCCCGGTCCCGGGCCCTTAATATAAACCTCAATACTGGTAATCCCTTTTTCTTTGGCTTTTTTGGCTGCTCCTTCTACAGCAGTGGTTGCAGCATAAGGTGTAGATTTTCTGGCGCCTTTGAACCCTGACGCTCCTGCAGAACCCCATACCAAAGAGTTACCATTTGGGTCTGTTATGTTTACAAGCGTGTTGTTAAAAGTTGCAGTAACATATGCCTTGCCGCTTGTAAAATTTATCTTTTTTTCTTTTTTCTTAAGTTCAGCCATAAAATTTTACTTTTGTGGTGGTGTAGCAGCGGCAGCCGTTGCCGGAGCTGTCTTTGCCACAACTTCTTTCCTTACGGTTCCAATGGTTATTCTTTTACCTCTTTTAGTTCTGGCATTGGTCCTTGTTCTTTGGCCGCGAACCGGAAGGTTTTTTGAGTGTCTGATTCCCCGATATGCTCCAATTTCCTGCAATCTTTTTATGTTGCCTTGTATTTCTCTTCTTAAATCTCCTTCTACTTTGAACTCTTCAACAGCTTTTTGCAGTTTGTTAATTTGCTCTTCAGACAGGTTTTTGGTTCTGAGATTAGGATCTATCTGGCACTTTACCAGAATTTTTTTTGCCAGTGTTGGTCCAACCCCAAAAATGTAAGGGAGGGCTGCTTCTATTCTTTTTTCTTTTGGCAAATCAATGCCTGCAATTCTAGCCACGTTCGCTCCTTTTGTCGCTCAAGTTAAAAATTAAAAGTGAAAAGTTAAAATTTAATTTTGAATTTTGCATTTTGAACTTTGAACTTTCTATCATCCTTGCCTTTGCTTGTGTCTTGGATTAATACAAATAACGTAAAGTCGTCCTTTTCTCTTGACGATTTTACAATTTATGCAACGTTTTTTTACACTAGCTTGAACTTTCATTATCGATTTCTATACGTGATACGGCCTTTTGTCAGATCGTATGGCGTCATTTCAAGTTTGACCCTGTCTCCTGGCAAAATTCGGACATAGTGAATTCGCATTTTGCCTGAAAGATGACAAAGAACAACTCTGTCTTCGTCTATGGTGGGAAGGGAACCTTTTGGAACCCTCACCCTAAACATCGTGTTTGGCAGAGCTTCAGCAACCTCACCTTCGACTTCGATAACTCCCGGCTTGTTCGAGCTGACTTCTTGTCTTTGCCGATTATGAGATTTTTTGCGTGAATGGTAATTGTACATAACTGTTCTCTAAGGAGACAACCTACGGTTTTCTCCTTAATATTCCTCTTTCCCTTAAAGGACAAATTTGAACTGTCGAAGCCAGATTCAAATTTAATTTTGAGAGAAAAATACTGAACGTAAATTCTATCATTTTCATAAATAGGGCGTCAAGACTATAGGGCCATCTTTTGTAATAGCTACAGTTTGCTCGAACAGTCCCGCCAGTGACTTATCTTTGGTTGAAATTGTCCAACCGTCCGGCTCAACGAATACATCTCCTGATCCTTTTGCGTATATAACTTCAATTGCAAGTACCATTCCCTCCAAAATTTTCGGGCCGATATCTCTTTTGCCAAATCCTGGCACCATAGGTTCTTCGTGCAGTTCTTGGCCTACTCCATGACCTGTTAGGCTTTTGACAATGCTGTAGCCGGCACCTTCTATCATAAGTTGGATTGTCTGCGAAATGTCTCCAATTCTGTTTCCAATTTTTGCAGCTTTAATTGCCGCTTTTAATGTTTTATAACCTATTTCAAGAAACTTCATTGTATTTTTAGAAACCTCTCCAACAGCTTGTGATATTGCCATGTCGCTGTGATATCCTTTATAAATTGCGCCGATATCAATTCCCAAAACATCCCCCGATTGCAACTGCCTGTTAGTAGGTATTCCGTGAACAACTTGGTTGCCTATTGTCGTACATATTGTCCATTTATAATCTTCTACTGTTTTAAACGATGACTGCCCTTCCCTTTTTTTAATTTCGTCTTCAGCTATTTTGTCTAAGTCTATACACATAACCCCGGGTTTTACATTTTCCAAAACTTTTTTTAAAGCTCTGGCTGTGATGTCACCCGAGATCTTCATCAATTCCAATTCCTCTTTAGTTTTTACCTGTGACATCTCCCAGTTTTGAAACTATATCCTGATGAACTTCTTGTTGAGTTCTCTCACCATTAATCTCTTCCAAATTCCCTTGTTGCCTGAAATAAGTCAGGAGCGGTTCTGTTTCTGTATGATAAAGTTCCAAACGCCTGGTAATTACGTCCAGACTGTCATCGTGTCTTCCTCTGGAAATTAATCTTTTTATCCCAACGTTATCTGCAACTTGAATGTAAAACACAATATCTATGTCTTGTGGCAGTCCTTCTATTTGGGCATAGTTTCTTGGGTACCCATCCAGGATATAACCGTTTTGGCTATCGCTTTGTGAGACTCTATTTTTCATAAGACCAATTGTGATTGTGTCGGGAACAAGATTTCCAACTTCTAAAGCTTGTTTAATCTCACCTGCTTCGTTATCACTTTTTCCTGCTTTGTCTCGCAGGAGCTGTCCCATTTCTATATATGGAAGATTGAGTTTTTCGGCTAGCATTTTCGCCTGTGATGATTTTCCTGAACCTTGTGCGCCTAGAAAGATTATTTTCATAGTATTATTTTTTAAGATAGGTGTCATAATCACGCATCACCAGTTGAGATTCAATTTGTTTGAAGGTTTCCAGAACAACAGAAACTACAATCAAGATTCCGGTTCCACCAACTAAAAGGTTTTGATTACCTGTAAATATTTGGGCTATTGATGGCAGCACTGCTATTAGACCCAAAAATGTTGCTCCAAATAATGTAATTCGAAGTGATACGTAATCCAAGAATGCTTTGGTTGCCTGACCTGGTCTGATTCCTGTTATAAAACCCCCTTGTTTCATTAGCATTTCTGAAAGCTGCTTAGTATTAAAAGCTACTGTGGTATAAAAGTAGGTAAAAACAACTACCAATAAAAAGTACGTCACATTGTATGTAACACCATTCGGATTAAAAATACGCTGAATATTCTGAGCAAAGTTTGCGACTAAAACATTTGGAGATGCTTCAAAAAATCTGGCAAAGGTTGTGGGTAATAAAATTAGGGAAACTGCAAAAATTATCGGAATGACACCTGCTTGATTAACTCTCATTGGAATAAAACTTGAAACAGCCGATTGTGAACCTTGCGATCTTCTTGAATAATTAACTTTAATGGGTCTTCTTGCTTCTGTAACTATTACAATCGAAACTACTACAAGTAAGCTCATGACTAAAAATATAAGGACGTTTTTAATCTGACTTGGATCAAAAACAGAAGCTGTTTGCAAAAAGCTTATCGGTAATCTTCCGACTATCCCTGCAAATATAACCATTGAAATACCATTTCCAATACCTTTTTCAGATATAAGTTCTCCAAGCCACATTAAAAGTATGGTTCCTGCTGTCATCGTGGTAACCATCGACAGAAGTGTAATTGGAGTAATGGTAGTTATTATGTTTGAGTTTTTTAAAAGTATGTACATACCAAAAGACTGAATTATAGTCAGAGGAACTGTGATATATCTGGTGTATTGATTAATTTTTTCTCTTCCCGATTCACCTTCTTTGGAAAGCTCCTCCAATTTTGGTATTACCATTTGTAAAAGCTGCATGATAATGCTGGCATTGATATATGGGTTAAGACCTAGCGACATAACAGAAAAATTTGCAAGCGTTCCACCGGAGAAAACATCCAAAAGAGAAAGTAGTTGGCTTTGAGAGAAAAGTTCTTTTAGGGAAGAAATATCTACACCGGGAACCGGGACGTGAGCAAAGACTCTGAATACAAGTAGAATCATTGCAGTAAAAATAATTTTCTGTCTTATTTGCTTAACTTTGAAAGCTTTTATTAGTGTTTGTATAAATTTCATTTATTTAATTTTGACGGTTTAGAAATCTTTTCAGCAGCCCTTTTTGATATAGGAACGTTTATTTTTAATGTTTTCGTTAAGTTTCCATCCCCTAAAATTTTGACTCCGTAGAACTTTGCATCGTCGGCTTTAACAATTTTGTATTTAACCAAAGAGTCAATATCTACTGTTGCTCCTTCTGGCAAAACATTCAGTGCTGCAAGTTTAATTACCAATGGTTTTTTGCCTGCTTTATTGTTACCTTTGCCTCTTCTATAAGGCAGTCTTTTGAAAAGAGGTCTTTGTCCTCCCTCGAAATGCGGGTGGGTTAGTGTAACTTTGCCACGGGCTTTTTGTCCTTTAGTACCACGGCCTGATGTTTTCCCTTTACCAGTTCCCGGACCACGACCGATTCTTTTTTTAGATAGTTTTTTAATTTTGGGCAATTGTTGTTTTATCATTTAAATGTTGATAGGGCACTAAGTGTTGCATAAACATTGGAAGCCTGATTTTTTGTACCTAGAACTTTACTTGAAATGTTTCTAATGCCTGCAGCTTCGACAACGCTTCTTACAGCACCACCAGCAATTACACCTGAACCTTCAGGTGCAGGCTTTAAGAGTATTTTTGCTGCTCCTCTTTTTATCAAAACATCATAAGGTATTGTCCCGCGAACTATCGGTACTGTTATCAAATGCTTTTTTGCATAAGTTGACGCTTTACGAATTGCAGAAACAACATCACGCGCTTTCCCAAGACCAACACCAACTCTTCCTTTTTTATCTCCAACCACCAGTAGAACGGAAAATGACATTCTGTTTCCACCTTTTGTCTTTTTGGAAACACGGTTAACCTGAATTACTCGTTCGTCGAATTCTCTTGCTTCTTGCATAAATCGTCCTTCGTTGTTGTATGCCATATTAGATGATAAGCCCTCCTTCTCTTGCACCATCTGCAAGCGCTTTTACTCTTCCGTGATATTTATATCCGCCTCTATCGAAAACTATTTTTTTAATGTTATTTTTTACTGCTTGTGTTGCTAAGTTTTTACCTACTTCTTTCGCTCTTTCTATTTTAGAACTCCCTGACTTCCCAACATCTGAAACTGATATTATGGTTTTTCTTTCCGAGTCATTTATTAGCTGTGCGTAAATAAACTTGTTCGACCTGAAAACCGTAAGCCTCGGTAATTGGCTGGTTCCTTCTATTTTACGTCGGACCCTGACATGCCTTGCTATTCTTTTTGCTTTTTTGTCGTGTGTCATGCTGCTCCTGCTGCCTTAACTGCTTTACCAGCTTTCTTTCTAACAATTTCTCCGCTGTATCTTATTCCTTTTCCTTTGTACGGTTCCGGCGGGCGAACTCTTCTAATTTTTGCAGCCATTTCGCCAACTTTGATTTTGTCTATCCCAGACACTATTATTTTATTTTCTTTTGTATCCAGATCGATACCGTCTTGCGGCATAATTACAACACTATGTGAATATCCCACATTTAAAACAAGGTCGTTTCCTTGTTTTGCCGCTTTGTATCCAACTCCAACAAGCTCCAAAATTTTTTGATGACCATCTGTTACACCTTTTATCATATTGGCAATAACACTACGGGTTAATCCGTGCAGTGATTTGGAAAACTTGTTCTCAGCTTTTCTTGCAACTTTAACAGTCTGATCGTCTACAGAAACTGTAATTTCCGGACGAATCGCAAAAGAGATATTCCCTTTTGGGCCAGTAACATTTACGGTTGAGTCTTCAACTTTTACTGTTACTCCTTGTGGTATTTGAACTGGCTGTTTACCTATTTTTGACATGGTGTTACCAAACCTTGCAGATAACCTCTCCTCCAAGTTGCTTGGATTTTGCATCTTTGCCTGTCATAACACCTTGTGGCGTAGAAAGAACATAGGTGCCTCTACCGCCTTTTAAATTTGGTATTTTTTTGCTTTTTACATAAACTCTTAAGCCCAACTTCGAGACCTTTTGGATCTGGGATATTTTAGGTTTATTGTTTTCATAAATCAGATCTATTGTGATTTTTTTATTTTCAACATTTATTTTTCCTATTAATTTTTCTGCTTCCAGAACTTTTGCAATTTCTAATCTAAACTTCGATAGCGGCACGATAACACTTGGCTTTCTCGCCATATAGCCATTTTTTATCGTTATTAACATGTCTGCTATAGGATCCACTTATTTGCTCCTTTCAGTCGCAATTAATTCAAAAGTTAAAATGCAAAATTCAAAATTATGGTTGCTAACTTCGTTAGCTTTTAATTTTAGTTTTAAGTTTTTAGTTGCAGTTTTGAGTTTTAACATTTAAGTTTTGCGTTAATTTATTACCAGGATGATTTTTGTATTCCTGGGATTTCTCCTTTGTGGGCAAGGTCTCTAAAACACAGTCGGCATATTGAGAATTTTCTAATAAATGCCCTTGGCCTGCCGCAAATCATACAGCGATTTCTGTGTCTTATTTCAAACTTTGGTTTTTTATTGTTTTTTACAATTTTAGATGTTTTAGCCACTAACGCTCCCTTCGGTCGCTTAATTTAAAATTTAAAATATAAAATTTAAAAATTACTTTTTTCTTTTTCATTTTTAGTTTTTAACTTGATCTAAACGGCATACCCAATAGTTCTAAGAGTTTTTTTGATTTTTCCGGGTTGCTGTTTTTAACAACTATTGAAACGACAAGTCCGCGCACTTTATCGATCTTTGCGTAATCGATCTCGGGGAAAAGAATTTGTTCTGTCATTCCCATATTGAAATTTCCCCTTTTATCAAACGTAGACGTCGAGAGACCACGAAAATCTCTAATTCGCGGCAAAACCAGCGCTGTTAATTTTTCCAGAAAAGTCCACGCCTTTTTCCCCCTTAAGGTAACCATCATTCCAATTGGGTCGTTTTCGCGAAGCTTAAATGTTGAGATTGCTTCTTTTGCTCTGGTTATTTTTGGTTTCTGCCCGGCGATTGTTGCAAGCTGTTCATCTACTTTGACAATAACGTCTTTATTGTCTTTCGCTTCCGCCATCCCCATAT
Source organism: Candidatus Curtissbacteria bacterium (assembly GCA_030688205.1). Classification (GTDB taxonomy): domain Bacteria; phylum Patescibacteriota; class Microgenomatia; order Curtissbacterales; family GWA2-41-24; genus 2-01-FULL-41-11. The sequence goes on from JAUYIQ010000011.1 coordinate 7,612, forward strand.
TAATAACGATTTTTTCAATAGAGGGGATAGCCAAATTGTTTTTAATATCGAACTCATCTTTTAGTTTTGGCATGATTTCGTTTTGATATTTTGTCTGCAGGTTTGTCATCATTTTTGCTCCTTAGGTTGAGTCAGACGTCCCTGGCATTTTTTACATATTCTGACTTTTATTTTTCCCTCCATTGTGAATCCTACCCTCGTTGGCTTGCCGCATTTTGGACAAATAATCGCAATGTTTGCAACAGGCAGAGGTCTGGCTATTTCATAAATTCCTGCCGGTTGGGTTCTTGTTACTTTTCTGTGTCTTTTGTAAATATTGACACCAGAAATAACAACTTTATCTTCCTTTTTGTAAACCTTTTCAATTTTTCCCTTTTTGCCTTTATCTCTTCCCGCTGTAATTATTACTTCATCACCGCTTTTATACTTAAACATTTTTAAATAACCTCCTTGGCAAGAGATGCAATTTTAGAAAACCCAAGCGCTTTTATTTCCTGAGCAATAGGACCGAATACTCTGGTCGCTCTTGGTATTTTTGCAGCGTCGACAATAACGGCTGCGTTTTCAGAAAACCTTATGTAAGAACCATCCGGTCTTCTTGTTTCTTTTTTGGTTCTGACAACTACTGCTTTTACTATTTCGTGGTCTTTTACCTGACCGTTTGGATCTGCTCCTCTGACTACACACGTAACAATCTCGCCTAGGTGAACGAATCTTTTACCAGATCCTTTGCCTACACCAATTACAACCAACAATTTAGCACCGCTGTTGTCTGCAACTGTTAAATTAGATCTTCGAGCCAACATGTTATTTAATAACCTCCAGGACTTTGTAATGAACACTTTTTGAATATGGTTTTGTTTCTGCTATTTTTACTTTTTGCCCGGTTTTTGTGCCAATGTCATCGTGCGCTTTAAAGTTCCTGGTTCTGGTGATTGCCTTTTTATAAAGCGGGTGTTTTATTTGTAGTTTTATTTCAACTACAACTGTTTTTAGCATCTTTGTAGAAATAACAGTTCCAATTTTTAATTTAGACATTTTGTTTCTCCTTCGCAGATTTCTCTGCAAACAATTTTTCGCTTATTAGTGTTTTTATTTGTGCTACATCACGTCTAATTTTCGAGATTCTATGAGTGTCTTTTGCTTTTGTTACATCACGTTCGATCTTTGCATCATTTTTCTCTTTTGCCAATTTTTCTACTTCTTTTTTGAGAGCTTCGACATTTTTATTTTTTAACTGTCCAAAATCGCGGCTTTTCATTGTTTTGTAATAAATCTTGTTTTTATAGGCAGTTTATGTGCTGCGAGTCTCATTGCTTCAACTGCTACTGATGGTAACACCGCACCCATTTCAAAAAGCACCATTCCTGGTCTAACAACTGCAACGTACTGATCGATGTCTCCTTTACCAGAACCCATTCGAGTTTCTGCAGGCTTTTTCGTAGTTGGTTTGTCTGGAAAAATTCTGATCCAGATACGACCACCTCTTTTGGTGTAATGAGTCATTGCACGACGTGCTGCTTCTATTTGCCTTGCTGTAATCCATGCACATTCTAAAGCTTTTATGCCATACGATCCAAAAGCAAGAGAACTACCTCTGGTTGCAACACCTCGCCTTTTGTTTCTAAATTGTTTTCTATACTTAGCTCGTTTTGGCGCAAGCATTTAACTTTCTCCTTTAAAAATCCAGACTTTTATTCCGACTATTCCAGACTTTGGAACTTTGGCGTCCAACTTTGCAAAATCAATGTTTGCTCTTAAGGTGTGCAGTGGGATTGCACCGTCTTTGAGAGATTCTCGTCTGGCGATTTCCGAACCACCAAGTCTACCGGAAAGTTGAATTCTTGCTCCTTTTGCTCCTGACCTTTTAACTCTTTCCAAAGACTGATTCATAACTCTTCTGAATGGAATTCTTCTTGTGAGTTGATCTGCAATATTTACTGCGACAAGATATGCGTCAAGATCCGGAGATCTAACTTCTTCAAATTTTATTTCCAGCTTGCCAGCATCTTTTATGTTGAATCTTTTGAGCATTGTTGCTTTAAGTTGTTCGATTCCGGTTCCACCACGCCCTATTGCAACCCCAGGGCGGGAAACAAAAACGAAAATTGTTCTTTTGTCAAAAGATCTTTCGATTTCAACTCTTGAAATACCTGCTGCCTTAAGGTTTTCCATCAAAAAAACTCTAATTTTTCTATCCTCCAAAAGAGAGGTTGAAAAGTCTTTGTTGTTGCGGGCAAACCAACGAGATTTCCAAGGATAGAACGACCCTAGTCTGAAACCGTAAGGGTTAACTTTTTGGCCCACAAAGCCCTCCCTTCGGTCGGGAATTTCCAATTTCCCCTTCGACTTTGCTCAGGGCAAGCAATTTCCAATTTCCAATGAATTTTAAATTTACAATTTTCATTTTGACTTCGTTGGCTTTTTTGGTTCTTCGAGTTTCTTTGACTCATTTGTTGTCTCTGTAGCTTTCTTTTTCTGCTCTCCTTCAAGGATTACTGTAATATGACTAGTTCTTTTTAAAATGCTGTGGGCGCGACCTCTGGCAACCGGCTGAAATCTTTTGAACATCGGGCCGCGGCCAACTAAAATTGATTGAAATGTAAGAGATTGCTCGTCCAAGCCGAAATTATTTTTTGCATTAGCAATTGCCGAACCAATGACTTTTACAAGCGGTTCTGCCGATGATTTGTGAACAAGATTTAAAACGATCATAGATTTTGACGGTTGCATCTTTTTAATTTGGTCTACAAGAAGACGCACTTTTTCCGGTGATATTCTTATGTTGTTTGCTTTTGCTACGACTTGCATTGTTTAAGTTATAAGTCCCAAGTTATAAGTTATAAATTTTTTGCTTAGATTATTTGTAACTTAGCGCTTGTAACTTGTAACTTCCTTTCTATTTCTTGGCTGTTGCTTTTTCTGTTATCTTTCCGTGTCCTCTGAATGTCCTTGTTGGTGCAAATTCACCAAGTCGGTGTCCTACCATTGGTTCGGAAATAAAAACGTTGAGAAAGGTCCGGCCATTATGCACCGAGAAAGTATGATTAACAAATTCCGGTGGAATTTGGCTGTTTCGAGCCCAGGTTTTTATTGGCGCTTTGGCTCCTGCCTGCTTTTGCGTCATAACTTTCTTCATTAATTTTTCGTCCACGTAAGGACCTTTTTTAGATGATCTAGACATTCATACCTCGAGTTAACCAAGTGCTTAATCGCTGGGCTCTCTCGCCGATTTCAGAAGCCCACTCTCCTACTTGTCCATTTTCTACAACTTTTTTTCGTGCTCGAGTTTGAAATTTATCTACTCCCGGTCCTACAACGAATACTCTGCGTCCGTAAGTATGTTCATTCATCATTTGCTCTGTTCCGTTGAAATTAAGACTATTAGCGAGGTGTCTAAAGATTAAACCTTGATAGATTCCCTGTCCTAGCGCATAAACATTTCGATCCGCTTGTCTAAATTTCATAGTTGCATCATTTATTGCTCCAGGTCTTTCCATTATTTCCTTTTCCTTTCGATGATGAACCGGCTTGATGGTTTGTTGCGGTTTCTGGTTTTTTTGCCCATTGCCGGTTTACCCCATGGAGTCTTTGGATGCATACCGGTGCCGGATCTTCCTTCTCCTCCACCGTGTGGATGAGAACCAGGATCCATTGCAACTCCACGAACTTTCGGACGACGGCCCATGTGTCTGCTTCTGCCCGCTTTTCCGATTGACAAATTTTTGTGATCAACGTTTCCGATTTGGCCAATTGTTGCAAAACAGTTTCCGTGAATTTTCCTGATTTCTTTTGAAGGCAATTTTATATGAATATACTTTCCTTCTCTTGCTGCAATAATTGCACCCGTTCCCGCACTTCTTATGAGTTTTGCTCCGGTTCCGGGAGTAAGTTCAACGTTGTGAACAACTGTTCCAATCGGCATTTTAGCAAGTGTCAGCGCGTTTCCGGGTTTTATTTCTGCTTTATCTCCTGACATAACTTGTTGCCCAACCTTTAAACCAACAGGTGCCAAAATGTATCTCTTTTCTCCGTCTGCGTAATGAAGAAGTGCGACATTCGCGCTGCGATTTGGATCGTATTCTATTGTGGCAACAATCGCCGGTACATGTTTGTCTCTTTTGAAATCTACCTGTCTGTAATTTCTTTTATGTCCACCGCCTTTGCCGCGAGTTGTGATGTGACCGCCGGACCTGCCAGCAATTCTGTTAAGTTTAGAGAGCAAAGATTTTTCCGGCGTTGTTTTGGTTATCTCGTCGAAGATCAAAAACGATTTAAATCTCTGGCCAGGTGTTTCCGGTCTTATTTGTCGAACTGCCATTTATCCTTCCTTCCCTTCAGATATAACTTGCACGTCTTTGTCCTTCATACTATTTTTCTGTTTTGGTTCTTTTGCTGCTGCTTTCGGAGAAAGAACCGCAATCTTTTGTCCGGCTTTTAGATATACAATTGCTTTTTTCCCTCCGCCTACTTGTGCTTCTTTTTTGGTCTTGGCTATTTTTTTCATTTTTGTTGACTTTGTCATAACGTTTACCCTTTTAACTTCCACAGCAAATTGATTTGATACCGCTTTTGCTATTTGTTTTTTATTCGCACGGGTATCTACCAAAAAAGTGTAGAGTCCTTTTTCCATTAGCTTGTAAGCTTTTTCCGATAGAATTGTTTTTTTAATTACGTCCATGTGTTAAGGGCCTCCTTTGAAATTAATAAAATATGATTATTTAAAACTTGGTAAGCATTAAGATTTTGCACCGGTTCAACAGTCAGAGACCGGATATTTCTTGTTGCCATTTTTACATTTTCATTTTTTTGTGAAATAACGAGTAATGTGTTTTTTGGGGCATTTAGTTTTTTAAGGAGTTGGGAAACCGGTTTTGTTTTGGGGGTAATTTTTTCTACATTGGAAATAATATTGATTTGTTTGGCTGTGGCTTTTTGGGAAAGTGCATATATCAGAGCCTTGTGTCGCATTTTTTGTGGAAGAGCTAGTTTGACATTGCGATATCGTGGCCCGAAAGTTGTTCCTCCGCCGACCCAAAGCGGTGATCGAATAGATCCGGCGCGGGCATTACCAGTTCCCTTTTGACGCCATGGTTTCTTGCCGCCGCCACGGACTTCTCCACGTGTTTTTGTGTGAGCAGTACTCTTGATACTATTTGCTTTGTAAACTCTGATTGCCTGAGCAAGAAGTTGTTGATTTGTTGTCTGGCCAAAAATTTCTTTTGGTAGTGTAACTGTGCCAACACTTTTGCCAAGCATGTCTATGACTTTTACAGTTAGTCCAGTTGTTTTTGTTTCTGTCTTAGGAGCGGCTTTAGGTGCTGCTTTAGACTTTGCCACTGCTGGCGTTGCCGGCTTAGCTTTTACTTTGATTTCTGCTTTCGCTGGAACAACTTTTTTACTTGGCATCTTTTTCTTCCTTTTCTTCTTTTTTAACTTCATTTGACTCATCTGTTCCCTTTGCACCTTCTTCTTCGTCTTCTTTAGGTTTCTCTTCCGGAGGTGCTACGTATTTTTTGACTTTGCCGGTTTTTTCGATTATTAAATATCCGTTTGTAAAACCTGGAACTGCTCCTTTGACGACAAGTAAATTTTCCGCAGCATTTACTTCCATTACTTCCAAACCAGTTATGGTAATTTTCTCATTACCGTAGTGGCCTGCCATGTGTTTCCCTTTGAGAACCCTACCTGGCGTTGTACCTTGTCCAATTGATCCCGGTGCTCTGTGTCTGTCCGACTGACCATGAGTTTTTGGCCCACCATGAAATCCCCATCTTTTAACTCCTCCACTAAATCCGTGGCCTTTTGTTATCCCTGTAACTCTTACTGCATCTTGGAGACTAAAAATTGAGACGTTTATTTTGTCACCGATTTTTATCTGTGGGTCAGCCTTAACTTCTCTCACAAATCTTGGTGCTATTCCAACTTTTGCGACATAATCATTTTGGGGTTTTTTAACTTTCTTTCTGGCACCGAGACCGAGAAGTGCTTTGCCGTCTTTTATATCAACAACTATATTCGGCTCAGCTTTAATAACCGTGACAGGAATCCGATGTCCCCGCAGGTTGTATCGGGCTTCCATATTTCCTTTGATCCCTAATATTGTTTGCATTTTGTTTTAAGTAACAAAAATCCAGGACCCTTAAGATTAACCCTAAAATCGCTTAGGGGTTTCAGGAGTCCTACCTATTTAATTTTTAATTACATCTTTAATTCAATATCAACACCCGCCGGTAATTCTAAGTGTGTTAGTGAATCAATGGTTTTGTTCGTTGGCTCAATAATGTCGATTAATCTCTTGTGTGTCCGCATTTCAAATTGTTCGCGTGCATCTTTGTCTGTGTGTGGACTTGTTAGGACCGTAAACTTTTGGATTCTGGTCGGCAGGGGAATCGGCCCCGAGATTTTAGCTCCTGTCGAAAGACCGGTGTTTATGATATCTCGACACGCAGCGTCTATAACGCGTCCGTCGTATGCTTTTAGTTTTACTCGAATTCTACCTTTAGGCATAAATTTAGTTCAAAATTTAAAGTGCAAAGTTCAAAATTATTACGTCTTCGTTCGCACTAATCTTCTTTTGACTCCTGGAATTCTGCTTTTTATATCTACGTGAGCGGGATGTTCAACCGTAGCATGCAGACCATTAAGCACAAGTCCCAGTGCATCTAAGATTGGTTCTTCTGTTGGCGGTAAAACCAACAAGTCTCCTAATTGAACAAGGACTGTTCTTTGATTGCCGCCTTTTTCTTTGAAGGTTTTTAGAACATCACTAACTTCATTTCTGAGCTTTACTTTCCCTAAAATTGTTGTTTCTAACTCAACTGGCATTTTTAATGTGCTCCTTTTAGATTAGTTCGAGAAAACGGGTCGTGAGGAAATTACTTATTACTTTAAGCGGTTAGACTTGAAGTTAAATATGGTTAATTTCATATTCAGCAGTGTCCTCAGCAACTCTTCACTCTTACACAATTTACCTAACAGTAAATTGTAGCAAAAAAAATCCCCCTCGATCAAATCTTGGGGGAATTTTACTGCCTCATTAGGCAATAATCTTGGAGACGACGCCCGCACCAACGGTGTGGCCGCCTTCTCTGATTGCAAATCTGAGGCCTTCTTCCATTGCAACTGGTGCAATAAGTTTAATTTTCATTTTGATGTTGTCACCGGGCATTACCATTTCTACTCCCTCCGGAAGAGTTGCTTCTCCAGTGACATCCGTAGTTCTGATGTAAAACTGTGGTCTGTAACCAGTGAAAAAGGGTGTGTGCCGTCCGCCCTCTTCTTTGGTTAAGATATAAACTTCTGCTTCAAATTCTGTGTGAGGATTGGCCGTTCCCGGTTTTGCGAGAACTTGTCCCCTTTCAACATCGTCTTTTTCAACACCACGAAGCAGTACTCCGACGTTATCACCGGCTTGTCCCTGGTCGAGCTCTTTTCTGAACATTTCAACACCGGTTACAACCGTCTTTTTAGTAGGTCTGATTCCGACAATTTCGATTTCGTCGTTAACTTTAACAACTCCGCGTTCTACTCTTCCTGTTACAACAGTACCCCTGCCTTTGATGGAAAAGACGTCTTCAACAGGCATAATAAAGGGCTTATCGAGAACGCGAACCGGAGTTGGGATTTTTTCGTCAACTGCTGCCATTAAGTCTTCGATCGCTTTTATGGATTCGGCATCGCCTTCAAGAGCTTTTTTAGCAGAACCTCGAATAATGGTTGCATCTTTACCGTTGTATTCGTACTTGTCGAGAAGTTCGCGAACTTCAAGCTCGACTAGATCGAGAAGTTCCTGATCTTGAACCATGTCGCATTTGTTCAAAAATACAACAATTGCAGGAACGTTAACCTGTCTTGCTAACAAAACGTGTTCTCTTGTTTGAGGCATTGGGCCGTCAGGTGCAGAAACTACTAAGATTGCACCGTCCATTTGGGCGGCACCTGTGATCATGTTTTTAATGTAGTCTGCGTGGCCCGGAGCGTCGATGTGAGCGTAGTGTCTTTTTTCCGTTTCGTATTCTACGTGAGTGATATTGATTGTGATTCCACGCTGTTTTTCTTCAGGAGCATTGTCGATTTGGTCATAGGCTTTTTCTTTAGCCATACCCTTTGAGGCCAAGACCTTAGTGATAGCTGCCGTAAGCGTAGTTTTACCATGGTCGACGTGACCAATGGTTCCGATATTTACGTGTGGTTTTGTTCTTTCGTATTTTCCTTCAGACATATATGTTAGCAATTAGCCACTAGTTATTAGCGACTAGTAAATTTAAAAAATAAATATCAGTTCAAGCCAAGATATTACACTTGGCAGGCTGATATTCAGTTCGTGTAGTTTATACTATTTCTGCAGGCCAATGCAAGAGGTGAAAAAGTATTCCAATTTCCCGTTAACTTTCTTTTGTCTCCCCACGATTCTTAGCTACAATCTTTTCGGCTATGTTTTGCGGGACTTCTTCGTAATGAGATGGTTCCATGTAGGCAGAACCACGACCTTGAGTAATAGACCGGAGAGTTGTGACATATCCCGACATTTCGGAGAGAGGGACGAGGGCTTTTATGATTACGGCTTTACTGTGATGCGTGGAATCCAGGATTTGGGCACGCTTTGAAGAAAGATCACCAATGACATCTCCCATAAACTCCTCCGGAATGGTTACTTCTACATTCATGATAGGTTCTAAAAGCACTATTTGGGCTTTTTTAGCAGCAGCTTCAAATGCTATAGATCCTGCAATTCTGAAGGCAATATCGGAAGAGTCAACGTCATGATAACTACCATCGTAAACTGCAACTTTCATATCAACCAATGGATAGCCAGCCAAAATACCAATTTCCATTTTTTCTTTAACACCTTTTTCTATCGAAGGAATGAATTCCTGAGGGATTTTGCCTCCTTTAATTTCGGAAACAAATTGGAAGCCTTCGCCACGACCTAGTGGCTCAACGCGCAGCAGGCAATGTCCATATTGTCCATGACCACCGGTTTGTTTGATGTATTTACCTTCACCTTCTGCTATTTGTTTAATTGTTTCGCGATATGCAACCTGCGGACTTCCGACATTGGCAGATACTTGGAATTCGCGCTTCATTCTGTCAACTAATATTTCCAAATGTAACTCGCCCATACCAGAAATAATGGTTTGACCGGTTTCCGGATCACCTTTAATTCTGAAAGTTGGGTCTTCTTCTGAAAGTCTTCCTAATGCGTAGCCGAGTTTTTCCTGATCTGCTTTGGTTTGCGGTTCAATGGCAAGTGAGATAACAGGATCCGGAAAGGAAATCGACTCCAAGACTATCTGTGCAGATGAATCGCAGAGAGTGTCTCCGGTTCCTGTATTTTTGAGGCCGACTACGGCAATGATTTCTCCTGCATATGCTTCTTCAATTTCCTCACGCTTATCGGCATGCATTAAAAGAAGTCTGCCGATTCTTTCGGTATCACGTTTGCTGGAATTCAAAACCGCGCTGCCGGATTTTAGGGTACCGGAATATATGCGGACATATGTAAGTTTTCCAACGTGCGGGTCGACCTGAATTTTAAAGGCAAGGCCGGCAAAAGGGGCTTCTACTGTTTGTTTTCTAATCTCTTTTTCCTCTGTTTTTGGATTTATACCTTCGATTTGGGCAATATCCATCGGTGAGGGAAGGTATTCCACAATTGCATCGAGTAGAGGTTGCACACCTTTGTTACGGAGGCTGCTGCCTGCCATTATAGGCACGATTTTGTATTCCGTTACAGATTTTCGAAGGGCGACTTTGAGTTCGTTAACATCCAGTTGGTCACCTGCCAAATATTTCTCCAGAAGTACGTCGTCGGCTTCGGCAATCTTTTCGACTAGTTCGTGACGATATTTTTCAACGTCTTTTGTGGCATCCTCAGGAATCGGTACTTCGGTAAACTTCATGCCGGTTTTATCTGATTCATCCCAGACGTAGGCTTTTTGCGTAAGAAGATCGATAACACCCCTGAAATCGTTTTCTTTTCCGATGGGTATGTTGTAGGGGTAAGCAGGCGCACCAAGTTTGTTACGGATTGATTCTAGGGTAGCAAAATAATCCGCACCAAGTTTATCCATTTTGTTCACAAAACAAATCCTCGGAACCTTGTATTTGTCTGCCTGGCGCCAAACTGTTTCGGACTGGGACTGCACGCCTTCTTCGGCATCAAGAACTGTTACTCCACCGTCTAAAACACGTAGGGATCTTTCGACTTCTGCAGTAAAATCGACGTGGCCGGGGGTATCAATAATGTTAATTCTAGCTTCAATATCTTGATATGGTCCTGTTTTTGGAGTCCAAAACGCAGTTACTGCTGCAGAAACAATGGTGATTCCACGCTCCTTCTCCTGAGCCATCCAGTCGGTAACTGTTGTTCCTTCGTCGATATTGCCGAGTTTGTAGGATTTTCCGGTGTAATACAAAATACGCTCGGTTGTTGTGGTTTTGCCAGCATCGATATGGGCGATAATGCCGATGTTTCGGATACGGTCAAGTGGATATAATCTGTTCTT